>NZ_CP022657.1:3772500-4087500 GCF_002243515.1 Tumebacillus algifaecis | reverse complement strand
GAGAGAAATACTCGATCTTCAAAGATCAGATCTCATTTGTTGTATAGGATGCATCTAATAGAAGAGCTAGCATATTTGCATCGGATAACCAGCGCTTCAAGGCAAACGAAGCACATGTACCATAGGATCCTGAAAGAAATGGACGCAACTAGGTAATGTGTAGCCGAGTAATAAAAACTGGGTCTTCTTGTGATACATGATCACATAAAAGGTCTCTCTATCTTGAAGCACGGCGAAGAATCACTTTAAATCGGTGTAGGAACCGCAGAATCCTTGTAAGAATAGCATACCGCTAGCAAAAAGTAGAACCCGATTCAATGAACAGGGTCTGCCTGTTGTGCAAGGTCCATAAATGCCAGATCAAAATAAGTGCCTTGTTCCAAGGGGCGACCCAGCACAGTGAAGAGGAATCGTGATGAAAGCACATCAAAACTCCATCCTACTCAGAGTGAGGTAAGAAAGATTCAGCTCTCCAAAATTTTGAACTTGATTGAGCAAAGAGGAATCGTGATAAAACCACATCAGAACGCCATCCTACTCAAAGTGAGGCAAGAGCGATTCAGCTCTCCAAAATTTTGAACTTGATTGAGCAAAGAGGAATCGTGATAAAACCACATCAGAAAGCCATCCTACTCAGAGTGAGACAAGAACGATTCAGGTCTCCATAATTTTGAACTTGATTGTCGGAGTAGAAAGTGATATCATATGTTTTGTCTCTTGCGGAAGTGGCTCAGGGGTAGAGCATCGCCTTGCCAAGGCGAGGGTCGCGGGTTCGAATCCCGTCTTCCGCTCCATCTATACTTTTTTGCTTCGGGCCTATAGCTCAGTTGGTTAGAGCGGCCGGCTCATAACCGGCTGGTCCCAGGTTCGAGTCCTGGTGGGCCCACCATCCGTATCATTTTCATCGAGTGCCCATAGCTCAGCTGGATAGAGCGTTTGACTACGAATCAAAAGGCCGGGAGTTCGAATCTCTCTGGGCACGCCAGCATGACTTGAAGGTATCGGAATGTAGCGCAGCTTGGTAGCGCGCTCGCCTTGGGAGCGAGAGGTCCAGAGTTCGAATCTCTGCATTCCGACCATATTGTAGCGAACGCGGTTGTGGTCGATTCGGACCTGACTGCGTTTTTGCGTATTAGGGGGCAAGGGAACGGATATGCTGCGACTCATGGCAATTTTAGTGAGCATCGGTCTTGTTGGGATGACGCAGGGCCTTATCGTGCCACTGCTCTCTTTTATTTTGGAACAGCGCGAAGTCACGGCAGTCTTCAATGGGATCTCGACGACCGCTTTGTTTTTCGGCGTCATCGTGGCCTCACCGTTCATTGAACTTGTCGTGCGAAAATATGGGGCTAGGCGCACAATCATCTACAGCAACTGGCTGGCCCTGCTGATGACACTGGCGTTTCCCATCTGGGACAACCTCTATGCGTGGATTCTCTTCCGCGTCGTGCTCGGCATCGCCCTCTCCGGCATTTTCGTCTCGACGGAGATCTGGCTGAACACGATCTTAACCTCAGACAACCGCGGGCGCATGTTCGCGTTCTACGGCCTCGCCATCGCGATCGGGCTGATGGTCGGGCCGCTTGGCATCAACTTGCTCAGCCTGTCGCTCTGGGCACCATTTGTGGTCAGCGCAATCTGTTACCTTATCCCGTTGGTGATCACGATGCGCATTCCGGATGAGGACGCAAGACTGGATGAAAGCGAAGAGGATGGCCCAACCGGCATTAAGCGCTGGTGGCGCATCTTCTGGCTCGCTCCGTTTGCGATGCTGGCTTCACTCACCTACGGGTACTTAGATGGCGCCCTGGTCGGCCAGTTTCCGATCTATGGCTCGCGGCTGGAGCTGATGCCCTCCACCATCTCGCTGACCCTTTCTGTCTTCGTCTTCGGATCGATCGTCTTTCAATTCCCGCTCGGCTGGCTTTCTGACATCTGGGGTCGCCACCAAGCGCTGCTTCTCGCCTCGGTGATCGGTTTGGTCGGGTTCTTGTTAGTGCCGCTCACTCAACATCACATCGGACTTTTGATGACGATGTTCTTTCTTGTCGGCGGCGCGCTGGGATCGTTCTACTCGCTCGGTCTCGCCTACCTCGGTGATCTCTTGCAAATGAAAGACCTGCCGACTGGCAACGTGCTCTATACGATGCTCTATGGCGTCGGATCGATCTTGGGGCCGTCGTTCACCGGAGCGGCGATCCAGTTCTTCGGCAAAGAATGGTTTGCTTGGTCGATCGCGGTGATGCTGTTCTGCTATGTTGTATACGGTTTACTTCATTCACAAAACGTTAACAAAAAGGGTTCTGTGTTCACAACGAGTAAGAATTGAATCTGAATTTTTGTTCAAAAATAGGACAAAGCGTTCGGTTTGTGGTAAGATACATTTGTGGATTCGGTAATCAAAAATCGCAGAAACTTAATGCGATTTACAAAAAATACTACTATACTATTATGCGGCCATGAAATACATCAAAATGGCTACGTTGTGGAAGGGGTTAGGAAGAAAATGAAAACAGCGATTGCAGGCGCAGTGATCGGTGCTGCGGTTGTCGGCGGGATCTGGTTCTTTTCGAACACAGATTCGACCGTTGTAAGCGTAGGCAGCGCCAAGATCACTCAATCGGAGCTGGTCGAGAAGCTGGAGCAAGTGGGCGGTAAAGACACACTGAAGCGTATGATCGAAGAACAAGTCGTCTTGAACCAAGGGAAAGAGATGGGCTTGCTGGCTACCGATGCGGAAATCGACAAAGAGATCCAAACCATCATCGACGATCGCTTCAACAAAGACAAGGCGCAATTGGAAGCTGCCTTGAAAGACAGCAACATGACCATGGATGACCTGCGGAAGGAACTGAAAATGTCGGTCACCGCGAAAAAGATCGCGGTCAAGGACATCACCGTTTCGGATGAAGAGGTCAACGAATATTACGAAGCCAACAAATCAACCACTCTCGGCACTCCGGCGAAGGCAAAAGCTCGCCACATCCTGATCAAGGATGAAGGCAAGGCAAACGAGATTTTCAAGCAACTGCAAGCGAACCCGGATGATTTCGAAAAGTTGGCAAAAGAGCACTCCGAAGATTCTTCCAAAGACCAAGGCGGTGACCTCGGCGAGTTCCCGAAAGGCACGATGGTAAAGGAGTTTGAAGAGGTTGTCTTCGGCGAAGGCACCAAGATCAACGAAATTCAAAAGCCGGTGAAATCTGAATTCGGCTATCACATCATCAAAGTGGAATCCCGTACAGACGCTGTGGTTCCGAAGCTGGATGATGTGAAAGAGAAGATCGTTGACACCTTGAAAGAACAAAAAGCAAAAGCATACCAAGATCTGCTCGAAGAACTGGTTGCAAAAGAATCAATCAAGATCAACAAATCGAAATACAAAGGTCTCATGGACCCGGCAGAGCCGTCTACCGAACTTCCGTTGGGTGAAGGTCATTCCGAAGGTGACGGCCATAGCCACTAGTCATCACTTCTATCGTTTCCACATAAAGGCTTGGGCACTCGCGGCTCAAGCCTTTTTTTGTGCATTCCAGAACATGGTGCGTGCTACACTAAGTAGTAAGAGAGGGGGCGGCACGCATGGACAATGTCACACATGCCCTGCATGGTCTTGCCCTGTACGCGCTGGCGGCAACCGATCCATCGCTTGCTCACGATCCCACGGCGATGAGTGCCGTGTTGTGGGCCGCCTCGCTGGGGTCGCAGGCTCCCGATTTTGATTTTGTTGTCCGGCTGATTGGCGGTGAGATCGCCTATCTGAAACATCATCGCGGGATTACGCACTCGCTCCCAGCGTGGCTGCTCTGGCCCACCTTTCTGTCACTGCTGCTATGGCCGTTTTTTCCGGACCATTTTGGGTTGCTGTGGTGGTGGAGTTTCCTTGGGGTGATCGTGCACGTAGGCTTGGATCTGCTCACCACCTACGGCACGGTGGCGTTCTGGCCCCTGTCGAAGCGACGCTACGGCTGGGACGTTTTGATGATCGTCGATGTTGTGCTGTGGGCAATTGGCGCCATCGGCATCTACCTCTGGTGGCTCGATGTGTCTCCTGAGCGCGTACTCTGGTATACGATCGGTCCGGCCATCTTATACCTGGCGCTGCGCACGGCGATCCAACTCTATCTGCGGCGCCAAGTGCGGCAGCTGTACCGAGCAGCAGGAACAAAGATCGGGCGCGTGTCGGTCATTCCGTTTCTCGGTGTGTTCCGCTGGAACTTGGTGGTGGAGCGGGAAGGAACGTTTGAGCTGGGTACAGCGCATCTTCGCAAAGGGGTTTCCATTCAAAACGCCTACCCGCGCCACGACGAGGAAGCCCGGCTGGTCGAACTGGAGCGGTCGCAAGTGTATCAGGTGTTTCGCTGGTTCGCCAGACATCTGTTTCTGGAAGTGGTTCGTGACGAACGGGGGCACCTGCGAGCGGAGCTGGCCGATTTGGCTTTTGGCTTCCGGGACCGCTTGCCGTTGATGGCGCAGATCACCCTCGATGCGGAAGGAAATGTGATCGAAGAAAAGCTGATCCGTAAACCTGACAAATTTCGCAAAAATGACAAAATAAACAAAAACCACGACGCCAGATGACAGGCGTCGTGGTTTTGTGTTAATTGGTGGTCTCTAAAAATTCATGCAGTGCCTTGATGATACCGTGTTCTTCGCCTTGTAGTTCATACAGGCGTTTTGCGAACATGATATAGGGTACAGAGTCCTCTTGGAGCAGGAACGCTTGCGTGTCCGGTGAAAATCGCGACAGGATACGGTCCGCTTCGGAGTACATGTCCTTGTCGATCGTGTCGTCATCATGCAGGTAGTGCACCGGTATTTGCAAAGCGTTTGCCAATTTGCGAACCACTTCCATCGAAGGCTTGGTGCGGGTGCCCCGCTCCAAAGATGAAATGTGGCTGATCGAGAGGCCGGAGCGCTGGGACAGTTCATTTAGCGTCCACTTTTTGCTCAAGCGCATCTCGCGCAGTTTAGCTCCCAGCGTATAGTTCGAGGATTGTTCCACGGACGATTCCTCCTCAGCATGCCGAGCCATTTTAGTAGTTAGTATAACACACATCCTAGAAGTTTGTGAACGAAATTTAAAATAGGCATTCGTTTCAAGTAAGATCAGCTACTATATGTTTAGGTGTATACTAAAGTACGAATGGTAATTATTACTCCATACGGCTCGACATCTTCCGCTACATTAACGAGGGGATTACCAGTTGTTAACTTAGGCCGAAAGATGGATAACTTAGCATTGCTTTAGGACATTTTCACTATTTATCAATAGTTGCGGTTGTAGAGGTATAGATTTTTGTAGTAAAGTGTAAATATAATTATATCAACTAATTTCCGAGAGGACTCGGGAGTCGGTTTACAGCGCGGAGAGAAAAAGAGACCACCCCAAAGCAGGGTGATCTGGCAGGTAGAATCGTTCGCCGGAGCTGACCCGAAAGCGATCCGTAAGCTACAGTCGTTTGCTTGAGGTGATCACTCGGCGCAGCTTGCGCGCTCCGTCGCGCAGCAGCTCGAAGTCGTCCGTCTGATCGGCTAACTCGCATTGAATCAGCGCAGCCGAGCAGGGGTCACCCGCTTCGAGCAGAGCGTCCACCGCGCGGTACATGTTCGCTTTGTACTCCTCGATGTCCCCAGCTTGCAGGTCACAGCCGGCGAGGATGCGGTAGAGCTTGGAGCGGTCCTTCGGCTTTTGTAACCTCGATAAAGCGCGTTGGGCATGATTGCGGGCCACTTCGGTCTTCTGTTGCAGGAGCGCCAGTGAAGCCAAGCCACCTAACACCTGATGCAAAGTGTCAGGGGCCGCGCTTCCGGCCAAGCAAAGCGCTTGGCAATAGTGCTCGGCAGCCGACTCATACGCGTGCAGACCGCTGTGGATCTCACCTAGCAGCCGTGCAGCCTCCGCCTGCCTGGGCAGGTCGCCTGTGGCGATAAAATGGTGATAGGCGGCTTCGATCGCCTCCAGCGCTTCCTGAAGCCTGCCAAGCTCGCACAGGGCCTGAGCGCGCAACAGCTGTGCTTCGGCAAGCCCATCAGCATCGCGGATGCGTCTGAATTCGCGCTCAGCTTGGGCGCAATGTGAGATCGTCTCCTGCTGTTCGACACACTCCATGAACAGATAGGCCATCTCCAACAGGATGCGGCCCACGCGGTCGAACAACTTGTGGCGGTAGGCTAGTTCGAGCGTTGTGGTGTAGGTGCCGATCGCGCGCTGTAACTGCTGTTTGACTTTCGCTAAAGCGGCGAGCGAGCAGACCGCATCGACCTGTCGCTCGTAGTTCTTGGTCAAGATGAACAGCTTGTAGGCGTGTGTCATCGCCGTCATTGCACTGTCCAAGCGCCCGTTTTTGGCGAACACTTGGGAGATCTTATACTGAATCTCTGCTGTGGGCAGTTCATAGTCGGGCAGGTCGGATGCCACCCAATACATGTCGTAGAGCAAGGTGATCGCTTCGTCGATCTCGCCCCGATCGACCAGATCGTCAATGCGGGTGAAGAGCAAAGCGGCCGTTTTTGTGTAATCGGGATGGAACAACAGAACTTTTTCTGGTTGTAAGTTGAGCACTTGGCAGAGATAGAGCACCGTTTCGATCGTGGGGTTGATCTTGCCCTTTTCAATGTTGTTGACAGCGGTGGGGGAAAGCGAGGAACCTGCCACATCGCGCATCGTCAGGCCCAACGTGGTGCGACGTTCGCGAAACAGGTCCCCTAAGGTGACAGCACGGTACTTGTCTATCGCAAATACCCCCTTTGGGGAAATGTAACTTTTTGTCTAGTATAACAAGTGCTGCTAGCACCATACAACTGTAAACAGAGTGTGCTTCGAATTCTTAAAAAATTTCAAATCCTGTACAAAAAAATGAGAATAATCGGCGTGATCGCATTGACAGATTTTATATATTTCTTATAATGAAACTAAGTTGAACTGACGATAAATGACTACTCATCTAATATATAACACCAATTTCCAAAAGTAAGTCAGGCGATGATAACGGAGGAGACAGCTATGAAAGCCACTTTAGGTCAAAAGATTCGTGAATTGAGAATTCGAAAAGGTTTGACGCAAAGCGATTTGAGCGCAGGTCTGGTCACCCCAAGTATGATCTCCCAAATCGAATCGGACAAAGCCAATCCGTCCCATAATCTGCTCGCGGCGATCGCTGAAAAGCTGGATACGCCGATCGAGTATTTCTTGACCGACACCGAGACACAGATGGAAAAGGTAAGCGTGTACAAAATTGCCAAGGCGCTGATGGCGACCCGCGAGTATGAACAGGCGGTCAAGATGCTCGTCGATTTGGAAGAGAATCCGTCCCCGCACGTTTCCTCGATCGACGTCGCTTACGATCTGGCCGTGTGCTATTTGAATACAGGTCGCCTGAACGATGCGACCGACCGTTTCGAAAGCGTGCTCGACTCGGCGGTGGCGCGCAACGACAACAGCATCCAATTGCTCGTGCTGAACAAGCTGGGCGAGCTTTCCTACTTGGAGAAGAACTATCCGATCGCCATCCATTACTGGAAAAAGGCGTACGAGATGATCAAAAAGGGTCAGCTCGCCGAGCTGTACCTGCAAGCAAATATCATCAAGAACCTCGGTACCGTCTACTACAAGCTGGGCGAGTACAACGAGGCGCTGACCTTCTATCAGGAGTCGAACGGACTGCTGACCGGCAGCAACCATTTCAAGCAAATCGGTGACATCTACCTCGATCTGTCCTTCACCTACCGCGAGATGGGCGAGTTTGAAAAAGCGGCCGAGTATTCGCAATCGGCGCTGTCGATCTTCCAGTCGTTGAACAACATGAAGATGACGATCGACGTCAAGGCGAAGTACGGCATCGTCAAAGGCGAGACGGGCAACATCGAAGAGGCGATCTCGATCATGACCCAGTGTATGCGTGACTATGCGGACATCGGTTGCGAGATCGAAGTCGGGCAACTGCACAGCGACCTCGCCCGCATTCTGATCCAAGACAACCGTGTGGAGCAGGCGAATGAGCACTGCGCTTCGGCTTTGAAATTCTTCCCGGAAGAAAATCTCGACCGGGCTCACGTCTACCGCATGAGCGGCCAGATCGCGTCGGCGAGCAACCAAGCGGAAGAAGCGGCAGAGTTCCTGCGCAAAGCGGTGGCGATCTACCAGGAGTATCAGGCGTTTGGCGAACTGGTCAAAGCGTACTCGATCCTCGGCGACATCTACAAAGCGAAAGGCGACTTCAAAGAAGCGATGGAGTGCCTCGAAAAGATGAACGAAGCGATGGAAGAAAACTTGCGTGAACGCAAGATCGTGATCTAATCGACCGATCTGCAAGCGATAAAGCAAGCAACAAATAGAACGCAACAAAAAGGCCGGGCTTAACTGCCCGGTCTTTTTTCTGTTTGCGTAAACGACTGGCCGAGCTTGGCGATCCAAAATCCGAGCGAGACGGCGAGCACGCCACCGCCGGCTAGCGACAGCGTGGAGAGCAAGCGCTCCCAAGAATCATCGACACCTTTCAGATAGACCTGCACGATCAGAAAGAGGGCGCCAAAGACGCCGAGCGCCATCTCGTGCCATTTCCAGCGCGTGGCGAACAACAGCCCATAGCAGACGAGCCAGATCGGCGCGAACAGGATCAGAAAGACCATAAACCAAAAGTGATAATAGAAGTGAAAAGCGATCATGCCGAAAAGCGCATAGGTCAGCACGACGACGGTGCAGAGCAGTCCGGCCATCGCGCTCTGCCGCCACAGTCGATGCTGGAGGAAGCGGCGTTTGTGCCCGGTCGGTCGATTGGGACCGGAGGAGCCGAGCGGTTGTTTCAGCGGGTGCAGTCCAGGCTGTGAACTGCCGCCTGGGGGTTTGATGGCTGCAGCAGCGAGCGGTTGTGTCTGCAGCCACTTTTTGATCACGTTCATTGTAGGGGTCACCTCATGACATGTGGAAAACCAAATTCGATTTATAGATTTAGTAAAAGTGTGGACGAGCGGCTCGCGTTTTATACCGCACTCTTTAGAACTACTCGAAAAATCGCGAAACATGTTAGCCCAGCAAAATTTCGGAATGTTTTTCTGACAAATCTATATATCTAAAACGAAAGGTGGTACGAGATTCGATTGCGAAAAATAGAGGAGGTTTAGACTGGATGGTCAAATTGGTAGCATTGTACAAACATCCTGAAGATTTGGATGTTTTCAACCAACACTATTTTGGCACGCATTTAGAATTGAACGCGAAGACGCCGGGCCTTGTGCGCACCGAAGTCTCGAGATTTTTCGATCTGCGGGGCGGAGCGACCGAACACTATTTGATGTGCGAGATGTATTTTGAAAGTCGCGACACGTTAAAAGCTTCGTTCAAAACGCCGGAGAGCAAAGAGGCGGGGGAGGACTTGCAGTCGTTCGCCGGAGGTCTGGTCACGTTCTTGTTTGCTGAAGTGGTGGACGAACCTATTTGAAGGGAGTCTCTCACATGTACGAAACGATTTTGTATCAATTGGAAGATGGTGTGTTGACCTTAGCGTTCAACCGTCCGCAGGTGATGAATGCGTATAACCAGCAGATGGGTGATGAGCTATATGATGCGCTAAAGCGCGCGGAGCAGGATGAAGCGGTGCGCGTGATCGTGCTGACCGGAGTCGGGCGGGCATTCTGCTCAGGGCAGGACTTGAACGACGGCGCAGCATTTGATCAGAGCGAACTGTCGAACGCCGTTCGCGAGCGCTACAACCCACTTATCGTGCGGATGCAGACGATGCGCAAGCCGATCATCGCAGCGGTCAATGGCGCGGCAGCAGGTGCTGGTGCTGCGTTCGCGCTGGCGGCCGATCTGCGCATCGCGTCCGATCGCGCCAAATTTACGATCGCCTTCTGCAAAATCGGCCTTGTGCCCGACTCGGGCGCGAGTTATTTCCTGCCGCGTCTCGTGGGCGTGGGCAAGGCGATGGAATTGGCACTGACCGGAGACGTGATTTCGGCTGAGGAGGCGGAGCGTCTGGGCATGGTCAACAAGGTGGTTCCGGCTGAGCAATTGGAGGCGGCGGTGCGCGAATTTGCGGGTCGGATCGCACAAGGCCCGACCGTAGCGCTGGGACTTACCAAGCGCTCGATCTACCAAGGGGCGGATAGCGATCTGTTCACAGCGCTGGAGACGGAAGCGCAGTATCAAGGAATGGCCGGGCGGAGCGAAGATTTCCGCGAAGGGGTGCAGGCGTTTTTGGAGAAGCGCGCGCCGGAGTTTAAGGGGCGCTGACGCTTGTCGAAAACGGGTGGGCCAAAGGCGGATTTGCTGTGCGCTCTGTCGGATCAACGCTGACAGGGAGGTTGCTTACGAATGGCTTTGTCCGAAATGGAAAAAGAGCAACGGTTGCTTGCCAAGATCGCCCGTGGGGAGACGATCGAAAGCGTGGCGGAGATGACCGAGGAATATCGGGAGAATTTGGTCCACTTGATGTTGATGCAAGCCGACTCGGAGGTAGCGGGTGCGTTCGGCTATGTGCCGTGGATCATGAAAGCGCCGAGCACCGTCGAAATGCTGTCGGTCGCCACGATCGCCAAAGATGAAGTGCGGCATGGGCGCGTGATGTACAAACTGCTACAGGAACTTGGCGTCGATGTTGACGGGCGGGTGAAGGAGTTTGACTTTACGTTGCGCGTCGGTGATGAAGTGGAGCTGGGCGCGACCCGAGCCGCGCAAGATGACCGGGTGAACATTTTCTACTATCCGATCAATACGTGGTATGACTTTATCATGTTCAACGTATTGATGGATCGCGGAGCCGGACACCAATTGGAGGATTCGGAACTGTCCTCTTACGGCCCGTGGCGGCGGGTGATGGAAGGGATCATGAAGGAAGAGCTGATGCATGTGGCACACGGCGATTCCTGGCTGGTGCGCTTGGGGAAAGACCCGGAGCATCGCGCCGAGACGCAGGAGGCACTCGACCGTTGGTTCCCGCGGGTGATGAACATTTTTGGCAAACCGCATTCAAGGCGCAACGAGATCTACCGCAAGCTCGGCCTGAAAAAGCGCGACAACCATGAGGTGCGCCTCGCGTTTCAGGAAGATGTGCGCAAAGTGGTGGAGCGCGCAGGGCTGGCGATGCCGACGTGGACACCCGACTGGGATCGCTTGCAAGAGGATGCGACGATCACTGGGTAGCTGTTGGATCGAACAAGTGGAGGGGAGATACCGAGGAGCGGGTATCTCCTTCTTGCTGAATTGGTTGACTGTGCGGGCTGACTGAACGGGGAGGTGTCTTGGGTGATTCGGAAAGAACTGACCGTAGGCGAAGTGGTGCAGGCGTATCCGGAAGCGATCGAAGTGTTCGACAAGCACGAGCTGACCTTTTGTGCAGGGTGCTACATCACCCTGTTTTCCGAGCTGGAAAAGGCGGCCGGATATGCGGCGGTGCAGGATGTAGATCGGATGATCTCCGACCTACAGAGGCTCGTGGAGCGTTTGGAACGGGTGCGGGGCGCAGAGACAGGTTGCGATGAGCATGTTTGAGCAACCGATTGGCGTGATCGGCGCGGGCACGATGGGGATTGGGATCGCCCAGGCGGCGGCGCAGGCTGGGTATGAGGTACTGTTGTACGATCTGAGCGAAGAAGTGTTGCTCGGAGCACTTGGCGGTCTGCGCGGACGTCTGGAGAAGCGCGTAGCGGCTGGAAAACTGCCGCCGGGAGAGAGCGCGGTGCTCCTCAACCGCTTGCGTCCCGTGACGAGGCTGGAACTGCTATCCGAGACGGCGTTGGTCGTGGAAGCGGCTCCAGAGAAGCTGGAACTGAAACGGGAGTTGTTTGCCAGCTTGGAGGCGGTGGTGTCACCACAATGCATCCTCGCATCGAACACATCGTCCCTGCCGATCACCGCGCTGGCGGGCGGGCTGAAACATCCTGAGCGCGTGGTCGGGCTGCACTTTTTCAATCCCGTGCCGCTGATGCAATTGGTGGAAGTGATCCAAGGTCTGCGGACAGCGGCGCGCACCGTCTATCTGGCGCGGAGCTTTGCGGAATCGCTCGGCAAACGGACGGTGCTGTGTCAGGATACGCCGGGGTTTTTGGTCAATCGAGTGGCACGGCCCTTTTACGGGGAGGCGTTGCGGCTGTTGCAGGAAGGGGTGGCCGACGTGGAGACGATCGACCGCTTGGCTCGCGACGGTGGGCGATTTCGGATGGGGCCGTTTCAGTTGATGGATCTGATCGGGATCGACGTCAATCTGGCGGTGAGTGAAAGTGTGTTTGCCGCGATGTATGAAGAGCCGCGCTACCGTCCACATCCGATGCAAGCGCGGCTGGTGCAGGCCGGGACGCTCGGACGGAAGACGGGAAGGGGGTTCTATCGGTATGACGACTAGGCGGGTGTTGGTGCTCGGTGACGGCGTCATCGCGCGCGAGATCGTGCGCTCGCTCAGCGCCGCGGGCGAACGGTTGACTTCGTTTGTGGCCGAGGAACCGCTTGTCGCAAAGCCGCGAGATCGGTTGCAAGCCGTGCGCGAATTGATGCAGACCGTCGAGATGCGGACGTTCGACGCGGTGTTGATCGCCTTTGGCGCTGAGCGCGACACGGTGCGAGAGATCGTGCGTGAAGTCGAGCGACGAATGGGGCCAGAGGCGCTGTTGCTGGTGTCAGCGCTGGGCGTATCGGTGACAGAGGCGGCGTCGTGGTGTGTGGAGCCGAAGCGGGTGGTCGGCTTTGGCTATGTGCCGCCGCTTGCAGATGTAACCTGTGTCGAGGCGGCGAGCGGTTTGCGAACGGACAGCGATGTTGCGGAGCGAGCGCATGCGATGTTGCAGGCAGGACTCGGGCGCGACATCGTCTGGGTCAAGGACAGCGTGGGGCTGGTCATCCCGCGCATGGTGGCGATGGTGATCAACGAAGCGGCGTATGCACTGCAGGAAGGGATCGCCCAAGCGGAAGATCTAGACACGGCGATGAAGCTCGGCACCAACTATCCGTACGGCCCGCTGGAATGGGCGGATGTGATCGGGGTGGAACAGGTGACGGCGATCCTACAGGGGCTGTACGCGGAGCAGGGCGAGGATCGCTTTCGCCCGGCCCCGCTGCTCAAGCGTTTGGCTTGGGCTGGACAGACGTTTTATGGGCGGCGAGAGGAGGAGCAGGCAGATGCGCGAGGCGGTCATTATTGATGCGGTGCGCACACCGATCGGACGCTACGGCGGTGCGCTCCAAACGGTGCGGCCCGACGATCTGGCGGCAGGTGTGATCCGGGCGCTGGTGGAGCGGACGGGCATCGACCCGATGCTGGTGGACGATGTGATCTTGGGCTGTGCCAATCAGGCTGGAGAGGACAATCGCAACGTAGCGCGGATGGCGCTCTTGCTGGCTGGACTTCCGGTGAGCGTACCAGGGGTGACGGTCAATCGGCTCTGTGCGTCGGGGCTGGAAGCGGTCAATCTGGCAGCAAGGGCGGTGCTGGCCCATGAAGCGGACGTCGTGATCGCAGGCGGAGTGGAGTCGATGACTCGGGCCCCGTTGGTGATGGCAAAAGCAGAGGGGGCATTTGCCCGCGACGCGCAGTTGTTCGATACGACGATCGGCTGGCGCTTTATCAACCCGCGGCTGGCAGAACTGCATCCTCCCGTCGCGATGGGCGAGACGGCCGAACGGGTGGCGGAAGCGTACCATGTTTCGCGAGCAGAGCAGGACGCGTTTGCGCTGTTGAGCCAACAAAGAGCGGCTGCGGCGCTGGCGAGCGGGGTGTTTCGGGAGGAGATCGCTCCGGTCGTCGTGCCGCAAAAGCGAGGTGAGCCCTTGCTGGTCGAGCACGATGAGCATCCGCGGGCAGACACATCGCTCGAAAAGTTGGCTGCGCTGCGTCCCGCCTTCCGTCAAGATGGCACGGTGACCGCAGGCAACTCCTCGGGGCTCAATGACGGAGCGGCGGCCGTGCTGGTGATGGCGCGGGAGCTCGCGGAACGACTGGGCCTCACGCCGTTGGCGCGTTATGTGGTTTCAGCTACTGCGGGCGTCGATCCAGCGCTGATGGGGATCGGTCCAGTGCCCGCCGTGCGCAAGGCTCTGCGGGCAGCTGGGCTGACCGTCGAGCAGATCGACCTGTTTGAAATCAATGAAGCGTTCGCCGCACAGGTACTGGCCTCGGTCGGAGCATTGGGGATCGATGTGGAAAAAGTCAATCCGAACGGCGGTGCGATCGCACTCGGCCATCCGCTCGGAGCGACAGGAGCACGGATGGTGGCGACGCTGTTGCACCAGATGAAGCGTCAAGGTCACCGCTATGGGATGACGACGATGTGCGTCGGTGTCGGACAGGGCGTGGCGACCCTGTTCGAGCGGATCGAACCTTGTGGGTGAAAATATTGTGGAGCCGTCCGAAGCGGGCGGCTTTTGGTCATGGTATGATTTGCATATCCCAACAAAAGGTATCGTTCCATCAGAAAGGGGCAAGTGTGCGATGGCAAATCGACCGACATTTTTCGAAATTCAGGTGCCGAATCCGCAGGAGACGGCCGAGTTTTACCAGCGCGTGTTTGGCTGGAGCATTCAAGCGTTCGGGGAAGGCGGCGACTATTTTCTGCTGGTGACCGGTGAAGAGGAAGAGCCGGGGATCTCCGGTGCGATCATGCGCGCGCCAGACGGGGAAGCGCGCACGATCAACACGCTGAGTGTCTCGTCGGTGGACGAGTATGTGGAGAAAATTCTCGCGGCAGGCGGACAGGTGGTCGTGCCGAAGTTCCCGATTCCAGGGCTTGGCTACCGCGCATATTTTAAAGATCCGGGCGGTACGCTGGTCGGCGTGTCTCATCTCGATCCCGAAGCCAAGTAGTTGCCTGTAAGAATAAAGAGCTGGACAGCACAGAAGCTGTCCGGCTTTTTGTTTTCTATCATTTTGCAATGGGCGGGTGAATATAGTCTAGAAGAAGCGAGCGACAGGGGGGAGCACAGTTGGGGATCTTTGACGAGATGGCCAAGTACGGGCATGAGCAGATCCACTTTGTTCAGCACAAAGGCACCGGCCTGAAAGGGATCGTCGCGATTCATGACACGACGCTGGGGCCAGCGCTGGGCGGATGTCGGATGCGGCCATATGAATCGGAAGCGGAAGCGCTGTTCGATGTCCTGCGCTTGTCCAAAGGTATGACCTATAAGTGCGGCGTGGTGGATGTGGACAATGGCGGCGGAAAGGCGGTGCTGATCGGCGATCCGAATTTTGACAAATCACCGGAGTTGTTCCGCATGTTCGGTCGATTTGTGGAAGGGCTGGGCGGACGCTTTTACACGGGAACCGACATGGGTACGACCCCGCAGGATTTTGTACATGCACAGCGCGAGTCCAAGCGTTTTGTCGGATTGCCGCTGGAGTATGGCGGTTCGGGCAATACGGCGGTGCCGACCGCGCTCGGGGTGTTCGAAGGGATCAAGGCGACTGCGCAGTGGCTGTGGGGCAGTCACGATCTGTACGGAAAGCGCTTCGCCGTGCAGGGCGTCGGGAAAGTGGGGGCGCTCGTGGTTCAGCATCTGGTGGAAGCGGGCGGTGCGGTGTATCTGACCGACGTGGATCGCTCGCAACTTGAGGTGGTGGCGGCGACGATTCCCAAGGAGCAATTGCTGGGCACGGTGGCACCGGAGGATATTTATGCGCTGGATGTAGATGTGTTTGTGCCATGTGCGCTCGGTGCGATTTTGCATGAGGAGACGATCTCGCGACTGCGCTGTGCGGCAGTGGTCGGGTCGGCCAACAACCAGTTGCTGGACATGGAAAAGCACGGGGCGTTGCTTGCGATGCGCGGGATTTTGTATGCGCCCGACTACCTGGTCAACGCGGGCGGTTTGATTCAAGTGGCCGATGAATTGCAAGGGTATGTGCCGGAGCGCGTGCTGGCGAAAACACGCGGGATCTATGAGATGCTCTTGCAGGTGTATGGGCTGGCGGCTGAGCAGGGCATTCCGACGTGGCTGGCGGCCGATCGGCTGGTGGAAGCGCGGATCGAGAGAGTGCGAGATGTGAAGTCCGTTCGGCTGTAGAGGGCAGGAAAAAGCGACTCTCTGCTCGTCCCAAAGCCAGTTCTTTGCGAACGGCGGGGTTCTGTCAGGAGTGGAATCACAACATCATGATCTACTGGTAGTGCGATTTTAGCCAGACATTACAGCAACGAGAAGAGACGAAAGGGGGACAAGTTGATGATGAATCGGATCGATCAGGAACAGGCTGACGCGAACACCGTTTCGACCGACCAGTTAATCGACATGTACAGATGGATGATCACCGTCCGCCATTTTGACCGTCGCGCCGTGCATTTGCAGCGCTCCGGGCGGATTGGCACGTATGCGCCGCTCGAAGGACAGGAGGCGGCACAGGTCGGGTGCGGCTTTGCTTTGGAAAAACGGGATTGGCTGTTCCCGACCTACCGTGAGCACGGCGTTTCGATGGTGCACGGCCTGCCGATGGCCACGATCTTCCTGTACTGGAACGGTCGTCCCGAAGGTTGCATCTCCCCGCGCGGCGTCAACATTTTCCCGATCGCCGTGCCGATCGCCACCCAGCTTCCGCACGCCGTCGGTGCCGCATGGGCCAGCAAACTGCGCGGGGAGGACACCGTCACCGTCGGCTTTCTCGGCGATGGTGCGACATCAGAGGGCGATTTTCATGAAGCGATGAACTTCGCAGGCGTTTTCAAACTGCCTGTGCTCTTTTTCTGCCAGAACAACGGGTATGCGATCTCCGTTCCGCTGGCCAAGCAGACGGCGACCGAAACGATTGCCGAAAAAGCGGCCGCTTACGGTGTCGAAGGCATTCGCGTGGATGGAAACGATGTTCTCGCCGTCTACGAAGCGGTGAAATGGGCCGCCGACAAAGCGCGCAGCGGTGGCGGCCCGACCTTGATCGAGGCGGTGACCTATCGCTTCGGCTCGCACACCACCGCCGACGACCACACCCGCTATCGGGCTTCGGATGAGGTCGAAGCGTGGCGCGAAAAAGATGGGATCGAGCGGCTGCGGCGAACGCTTGTCGAGCGCGGCGTCTGGTCGGACGAGCTCGAGTCGGACGCTTGGGAACGCGCAGATCGGACGGTGCAGCGGGCGATCGACGAAATGCTCTCCGCCCCACCGGTTGACCACAATCGCCTGTTCGACTACGCCTATGCAAAACTGCCCCAGCAGTTGCAAGACCAGCGCGAAGAGATGCGCACGCTCTATGGAGATGGAGGTGGCAAGTGAGATGGCCCGACTCAATCTGATTCAAGCGATCACCGACGGGCTGCGCGTCGCCATGCGCGAAGATGAGCGCGTCTTGGTTCTCGGGGAGGACGTCGGAGTCAACGGCGGTGTGTTTCGCGCCACCGAAGGGTTACAGGCCGAGTTTGGCAGTGAGCGCGTCGTGGACACACCGCTTGCCGAGGCGGGCATCATCGGTGCTTCGGTCGGGCTGGCCGTGCAGGGGATGCGCCCTGTGCCCGAACTGCAATTTGCAGGCTTCATCTACCCGGCCGTCGAGCAGATCGTCTGCCACGTCTCCCGCGTGCGCATGCGCTCCCAAGGCCGATTTTCCTGCCCGATGGTGATCCGCGCTCCCTATGGTGGAGGCATTCGCGCCCCTGAACTGCACGGGGACAGCCCGGAGGCGTTTTTTGTGCACCAGCCGGGCTTGCAGGTGGTCTGTCCGTCTTCGCCCTATGATGCCAAAGGGCTGTTGCTGGCGGCGTTGGAAGCGGACGACCCGGTGATTTTTTTCGAACCGATGCGCATCTACCGCGCCTTTAAAGAAGAGGTGCCGGACGGACACTACACCGTTCCGATCGGTCAAGCGAAGGTCGTGCGCGCAGGCACGCATCTTTCACTGTTCGCTTGGGGCACGATGCTTCGCGTGTCGCTGGAAGCGGCTGAATTGGCCAAACAACAGGGCTGGGAGGTCGAAGTGGTGGACCTGCGCACATTGTCGCCGCTCGACCGGGACACGATCCTCGCCTCGGTGGAAAAAACGGGTCGGGCGCTCGTCGTCCACGAAGCGCCGAAAACGGCAGGTCTGGGCGCGGAGATCGTAGCGCTGATCAATGAAGGGGCGCTGTTGTCGCTAGAGGCTCCCGTCGGGCGAGTCGGCGGATATGATGTGCCACAGCCGCTGTTTGCGCTGGAAGACCTCCATGCGCCCGATGCGTTGCGGATCATGCACGGCATCGCGAACGTGATGAACTTTTAAGGGGGTTCGCCCATGAGCGTATCATTCAAACTGCCCGACGTCGGGGAAGGGATTCACGAAGCGGAAGTTGTGCGCTGGCTAGTTCGGGAGGGCGACATCGTCCGCGAGTTCGATCCGCTGGTCGAAGTTCAAACGGACAAAGCGCTGGTCGAATTGCCCGCTCCGGCGAGCGGCTGCGTTCGCGAGATCAAAGCCAAAGCGGGCGAACTCGCTCGTGTCGGTGAAGTGCTGGTGGTGATCGGCGACGAAGCGTCACCTGCGGCGACCAGACGAGTTCGGGCCACTCCGGCCACGCGCAAATACGCCCGCGACCTCGGCATCGACATCAGCCAAGTGCCAGCGAGCGGCCCAGCAGGCCGCGTCACCCGCGAAGACGTGCAGGCGTTTTCGCGCCAGATCGAGGGCAGAGCGGTCGGCAGTTCCGCTCCTGCCGCTACAGCGCACACCTTCCAATCGGCAACCACGCAGGCGCAAGTCGCCAGCCGATCCAGTCCCTCACCACAAGAGAACTCAACCGACATAGCAACCCCCGCGCCAAAGCTAGAACTAAATCCGGAGCCGAATCAAAAGCCAAACGAGGCGGTGCAGGTGACGGCATCCCCCGCACGCCCCGCGCAATCGGTCAACGCAACTGACACCCCATCTGCCGCGATCACCCGCATCCCGCTTCGTGGACTGCGCCGCACGATCGCCGATCGCATGACCAAGGCGGCGTTTACCGCCCCGCACGTCACCGCCGTCGATGAGGTGGACATGACCGAACTGGTCGCCCTGCGCAGGCAGGCAAACGAACTGCTCGCACCGACCCTGACGAAGATCACCTACCTGCCGTTCATCCTCAAAGCGCTGACCACCGCTCTGCAAGCGCACCCGTTTCTCAACGCGCACATGGATGACGAAGCTGGCGAGATCGTGCTGCATAGCGACTACAACATCGGCATCGCTGTCGATACGGAGGATGGCCTGATCGTGCCGGTCATCAAACAGGCGGACCGCAAATCCCTTTTGGAACTGACAGCTGAGCTGAAACAACTCACCGCGCAGACGAAAACGCGCACGCTCGCTCGCGACGACCTGAGCGGCGGCACGTTCACCCTCTCCAATATGGGCCCGATCGGTGGACTGTTCGCCACCCCGATTCTCAATTATCCGCAAGTGGGGATCTTGGGTGTACACGCACTGCAAGAAAAAGCGGTTGTGCGCGACGGTGCCATCGTCATTCGCAATATGATGCACCTTTCGCTGTCCTTCGATCACCGCGTTATCGATGGTGCTGAAGCGGTCCGTTTTACCAACAAGATCAAGCAGCTTTTAGAAACGCCGCAGCGCTTGTTCCTCGAAATGAGGTAAGGAGGTGCTCTCATGGTAGTCGGTGACATCGCCCAAGAAGTTCAAGTGGTCATCATCGGCGGCGGGCCCGGTGGCTACGTCGCGGCCATCCGCGCCGCCCAGCTCGGGCAAGAGGTCGTGCTGATCGAAAAAGAAGAGCTGGGTGGCACCTGCCTGCACGTCGGCTGCATCCCGTCCAAAGCGTTGATCCATGCCGCCAATACGGCCACAGTGATCACCAAGGCGGCCGAGTTGGGACTTTTCACCACCGCACCCGAGCTCGATATGCCAAAGCTCCAAGCGTGGAAACACAGCTTGGTGCACCAACTTACAGATGGTGTGCGCACACTGCTTCGCCAACATGGAGTCAGCGTGGTCAGAGGTGCTGCGTTCTTCATGTCGGACGACCGAATCGCGGTCGAGACAAAGCGTGGCATGGAATACTACCGCTTCGAGCAAGCGGTCATCGCCACGGGATCGCGACCGCTCGCGCTGCCAGGTTTTCCGTTTGATGGCGAGCAGATCCTGTCCTCGACCGACGCTTTGCGGCTCACAGAGCTGCCCAAGGAGCTTTTGGTCATCGGCGGCGGTTACATCGGCCTCGAACTAGGTACCGCTTTTGCCAAACTGGGCAGTCGCGTCACGCTCGTCGAACAGTCGGCAGGACTTCTGCCCGGCACAGACCCGACCCTCGTCGAGATCGTGAAAAAAAAGTTGCAAAGCTTCGGCGTTACCTTGCTGACCGAAGCGGAGGCCCGCGCACACACGATCCAAAATGGTCGCGTTCACGTGACTGTGTGCATCGGCGGGCAGGAGCAGACGGTGACCGCCGACAAAGTGCTCGTCACCGTCGGACGGAGGCCGAACACAGCAGCTCTCGATCTCGAACGGGCCGGGCTGACTGTTGATGAAAAAGGGTACCTGCCCACCGATGGGCAAGGGCGCACCGCCAATCGGAACATCTTTGCGATCGGTGACATCACCCACGGTCCGATGCTCGCCCACAAAGCGAGCAAAGAGGGCATCATCGCCGCTGAAGCGATCGCAGGACTGCCGAGCCAAAAAGATATGGCCTGCCTCCCGACCGTGATTTTTACCGACCCGGAGATCGCCAGTGCGGGCCTGACCGAAGCGGAGGCGCTCGCCCAGGGACTCGACGTGACAAGCGGCCAGTTTCCATTTGCCATCAATGGCCGCGCCTTGATCAAAGATGCCGGGGACGGGGTGTGCCGCGTCATCGCCGAGCGAGAGAGCGGCGTCGTGCTCGGCGTTCACCTCGCTGGCCCCGAAGCGTCCACGCTGATCGGCGAAGCGGCGTTGGCGATCGAGATGGGCGCGACCCTCGAAGACCTGCATCTCACCGTCCATCCCCATCCGAGTCTGAGCGAAGTGCTGATGGAAGCGGCGGCTGTTGCTGACGGGGTCGCGATCCATCTGCTCAACCGCCGCTAAAAAACAAGCATCTGCCTCCTAGGAGACAGATGCTTGTTTTAATAGCTTCCACTTGCTCCAGGCAAGCAGCGTGGCCAAGCCGATCAACAAGGCCGCCAGCAGATAGACAAAGCGCACGCCGACCACGTCGGTCAGCAAGCTCATCAACAGCGCGGACAGGGCAAAGCCGGTATTGAACACGGTCATCTTCACCGAAAACACTTTCGGCAACAGACGACCGCTGACCTGACTTTGGAACAGGGTTTGCTGAATCACCGCTTTCAACTGGTGCGGCAATCCCATCAACAGGCAAAGCAGAACGGCAAGCCAGGCGATGCTATTGACGGCGAACGCCGCATTGAGCAAAGCGTAGACGACCGAACCGAGCAACAGCAATAGGCCCATGCGCGTCTCCACCCATTTCGAAAAGGTTGAGACCAACATGCCGCCGAGCAGCATGCCCGCCATATAGCCTGCGTTCAACAGCCCAAACCACGTTTCGTCCTGACCGAGCGCCTGTTGGACGAACACGATCATCACCGCCCCGATCCAGACGCCTTCTGCGAGCACTTCCAGCACATCCATCAGGATCACCAGCCGTAGCAAGGGCAAGCGCCAGACGGTCACCCAGCCTTCTTTGACCGACTGGAACCCCGAGCGCTTTTGCTGCTCAGCGGTCGTAGCTTCGGCCGCTTCCGGGTCGCGCACGCCGAACATCAGCAAGGTCGCCAGCACATGTAGTCCCAAGCAGAGCCAGAGGCTGAACGTGGCCCCGACCGCCGCGTACAGCATGCCGCCCATCGCCCAACCGGCGAGTTGCACCGTGCGATCGGTCGAGGCCAGCCAGCCGTTTACTTTGACCAGTTCCGACTTCTCGACCAAGCGCGGCACGATCCCATTGCGCGTTGGCGTGGCGACCGCATCGAGCAACGAGAAAACGGCCATCAGCCCGAGGACGACCGACAGCCAGCCCGCATCGAACAGCGCATGTAGAAAAAGCAGCAGGGTGGTAAAAAGCAGGGTTTTGCCCAGCTGTGAGCTCCACAACAGCGTCGTCAGTCGAAAGCGGTCGATCACAAGCGGGGTGAGCAGGCCGCCGATCAACTGCGCGCTCATCGTCACGATCGGAATCAATGCCGTCAAAATTGCCGATTGGGTCGCCTGATAGGTCAGTGCGATCAACAGCACAATATACAGCGTATCGGCCAGATTGGCCGCGGTCTGCCCAATCCATAAACAACGAAATGAGGTGAGCCGACTCATCTTTTTTGCCCGACGAGAAAGAGGAACAGCGGATATCGCGAGCGTCGCAAAAATTCCGCTTCCGTCGGGAACACCTCCCGTTTTGGTTTTGATTCACGCAACGTTTCGACCGTAAATCCGGCTTGCTGCAAGGTGATGAAGTAATCCTCCAGCGTACGATGAAACTTCTGCACCCGGCCGCCGAGCCATTCGATCTCCCGCGCGCCCGACAGGAAGTAGTCATCGATCAGCAACCCCTCCGGCGTTGCGCCTTGCTGATGCGTACTGGCGGTCTGCAGTGGATGTTCAACCGAAAAGATCAGCTTGCCGCCGCTGATCAGACTTTTTTGTACCTTCTCGAAAACGGAGGCGAGATCATCCACATAATGCAGGGCCAGCCGTGACAAGACCAAATCGAACTGTCCTTCCGGCAAAGACACCTCTTCAAACGTGCCATGCAACAGGGTGGAGTTCGTGCCGGAGAGCCGCTCTTTTGCTCGCGTTAGCATCTTCTCTGCCGCATCGACTCCGAAAAATGAGGCCGCGCCACGCTGGAGCAACCGCTCCCCGAATTGTCCGTCTCCACAGCCGAGATCGAGGATCGAAAGCCCATTGACCGCTGGCAACAACTCTTCGATCACGGGCTCTTCTAGCAGGGCATTCGCATTCACGTTTCGTCCACGCAGTTGCCAATAGTTTTCGAATACTTCTTCATTATCAAAAAAGTTGCGACCTGTGTGTAGCAACGAAAATCCTCCTCGATCACAAAATCATGGAATTTTCTCTAACTATACACTGCTGATAAAGCCGTGCCAAGTTGTCCATTCCTGTGCTACACTAAAAGATATGACTTTTCTAGTGAGGAGACGCAAAACATGCCAAAGTTTAAGAACTTTGCAGCCCGCAAAGGGGTTGCAGACCGTGCAAAAAACAACCAAATGGTGAAAATTGGCCGTCAGATCATGGTCGCGGCACGCAATGGTGGTGCCGATCCTAACGGGAACTTCAAATTGAAGAGCCTGATCGCGAAAGGCCGCGCGATCAACATGCCGATCGACAACATCGAGCGTGCGATCAAAAAAGGCGCAGGTTTACTCGAGGGCGAAGCGTTTGAAGAGATTCGTTACGAAGGCTATGGACCGGGCGGCGTGGCCGTACTCGTGCACTGCTTGACTGACAACCGCAACCGCACAGGCGCTGAAGTGCGCGCAGCTTTCAACAAGCGCGGCGGCTCGCTTGGCGAACCGAACTGCGTGGCTTGGATGTTCGATGAAAAGGGCGTGCTGACGATCGACCGCACCGAATCGGATCTCGATGAAGATACGGTGATGATGGCGGCGCTGGAAGCGGGCGCTGAAGATGTGGTGATCTCCGAAGAGGAATTTGAAATCCTCACTGCGCCGTCCGATTTTGAAGCGGTGAAAACTGCGCTCGATGAGCAAGGCTTTACCTTCTCCAACGCTGACGTGCAGATGGTTCCGAAAAACACGGTCGATGTGGCTGGCGACGACGCGAAGAACATGTTGAAACTGCTCGAAGTCTTTGAGGAGAACGATGACGTACAAAACGTCTCGACCAACATGGAGATCGACGACGCCGAGATGGAGCGCCTCCACAACTAACCGTCACGCGACCAGCAAGCAGGATTGACAGCTAGACTTACTTGCTTGTACACGAAATGTTGCGGACACTTTAAGTGGCCACGACTTGCTTGAAGTGATTGTCGTGACCGTCTAAAGCGTTGAACGGTTGGATGCGCTACCAAGAAAAAACCGATCTCTGAATCGCCAGAGATCGGTTTTTTGTTTTCTGCACCTGCGGGCCAATTTAAAATTTTTTGATATTTCCCGGCTTGATATCGACTGCGTTTGGGATCATGGCTTGTGGACGGAACAGGTCTTTGAACATAAATTTCAACAGTTCCGGCCCATCCAGTTGGATCAGCTTGTCGGCCAGTTCGGGATTGACACGTTGGATGCGGGCGATTTCTAACACGGTGCGTTCTGCCAATCCAGGGATGATGTCCGGACCGACGAGCAGGTTGTGGTAAATGCGGTCCTCTGCCGTCACCTGACGATCGCCCCCGCCGCCATACACCTGATGGCTACCTTGATCCTGATAGGCTTGCTGTCTGGCCATGACTTGCACCTGACGTTTCTCGCGATCTGTGGTCTTTGCTCCGGCTGTGATGCTCTCGTCGAACTGATCGTCTGTCATCCGCCCCGTCTGGAAAGATCTGACCTTTTCGGTGAAGCCAGGTTTTGTTTTCAAAGCCTCATGGGCGCGTGTGGGCAGCCAAGAGGTCAGGCTCGCTTTGCCCGGTTCGGTCATCAGATCGGGATACTCGCGCTGGGCAAAGTCGCTCAGCATCAACCAGCCTTTGTCGAGCAGCCCCGAATCTTTCAAGCCCAGGCTGATCTGTGCGCTGTCACCTTGGGCGGAGGAGGCACCACTGCGCTGTTGCTCCTCCTCTTTCCCAAAGCGGGTTTGCCGCATGCCCGCGTCGGGTGACTCGATGAAGAAGAACGTAAACCCGTGGTTGGCCAGCGCATGTTCATCATAGGCGGACGTGTTGTGTTTGTAGGTCGGGTTGTCTTTTTGCAACAGGGTTTTCGCTTTGAGTGCCCCGTCTTGCTCAAGCGCATCGGCACGGGCTGACGTGGTGTAGTGGTTTAAGACAGCGTCGTTTAACGCAGTGACCACTTTGTCTTTGACGCTCGCGGCCCAATCGGGTGCCCGATCATCCGGCATTTCTTTTGCCATCGAGGCCCGATTCATCGTGGACAGATGTTGAAAATATTCAAAACCCGTTTTGCCGACTTTGCTGGTGCTGTATTCCAATTGCTCGTCGCTCCACAAGGCACCCTCGTCGGTCATCAGCTTGTACGGCGCTTCCTGATCTTTGGTGTAGCGATCCAAGCGATCCGCTTGATTGAAGTTGGTCCTCCATTCCTCAATGAGGATGAGTTGGATCTCGATGATCACAGACTGATCATGTTTTGAAAGCTTGTCTTTATTGGCTGCTGACCACTTGTTTAGCAGGGTCGTGATCTCTTCGATCATAGCCTGGTGTACGGACGGCCTGCCGTCTTTGGAGCGGTCGTACTCATTAATTTTCTGGAACAACAGTTGGAACTGGGCATCGAATTGGAGTAGCCCCGTCCCGCGTGGGCGCTCCTCAGTGACTCCGTCCTTACTCGCAATTTTATCCATCGCCCAGCCGATGTAGGGATCGAGCTGATGCATCAGTTTCTTATCGCTTTTGAGTTGTGCGGTCGGAGCTGTTTTCTTCTGCAACATATGGAGCACCGCTTGGTTGCCTACCGTTTTTTGTAGCTGTAAGATCTTGTTGACAGGGGTGGCGAGGGAGCTTTTGGCGGATGGTTTTGATCCGTTGCTCGAAGGGGATGGTGCTTTCTGTAGAATAGAGTGAGGCATCGTATCGTCTCCTGGCAAAAAGGGGTTATATTATGTTTAATTATACTAATTGTATAACGTGGAGCATGTTGATGCAACGAGAAGAGGGGGAGAGCGAGTTGATCACATTTCGTCTGGTGCAACCGGAAGCGGATCGAGCGACTATCGTCACGTTCTATGCCGATATCAGTGAGGAAGAGGCAGCGCAAGGTGGTTTTCATTTTGATGAAGCGGAGTACCTCGAATTTGCCAAGCAAAAGGCGGCCGATTTGCCGGAAGGGTTTGTTTTTATGGAACGAGATGGGGAGACGATCGGCGAGTTAGTCTTGCGTAAAGCGGAGTACGAAGGGCGCGAAGTCGGCTATATCAGTTTCATCTACCTGATTCAAGCCGCCCGCGGAAAAGGCTATAGCGAGCAAATGATCGACTATGCGGAACGCCTGTTCACCAAGCTCAACCTGACCGAGTACCACCTGCGGGTCGCACAAGCAAATGCACGGGCGATCCGCTTTTATGAAAAACATGGATTTTACATTCTGGGCGAAGAACAAAACTCCATATCCCAAGCATGTTGGCGGATGGGGAAGCGGATCGCTCGATTGGGGAGGGGAGCGTAAAGCGCGGCACGGCATTGCTTGCGTTGCGCAAACGACTCATGTCTTACGGGAAAGGTCGATTGGCACAGGGGTGAGACCGGAAAGTCATTCAGTGAAATTTCACCATTCCAGATGGTGAAATTTTCTTCTCTCCCCTATCTTGTTACTGTATAATTTGATGTGATTGTATTTTTTACATGAGTAGCTTGTCAGAGTCGATCGATGCAACAGATAGGATCGACTCAAAAATCTGATATCCAATGGGGTAGGGGATGTTCGTCATGAAAGTAGAAACAACCTCAACACAAGTGCTCAATGAAAAGGCGGTGCTTGCCGCCTTGGAGCAGTCGTTAGCGATGATTGAGTTTAATACGCAGGGCGAAGTGCTTTGGGCCAACGAAAATTTTGCTCGGGCGATGGGGTATCGAGTGTCCGAGCTACCAGGTCTGCACCATCGGCAATTTTGTCCGCCCGATTTTGTGCGCAGCGCAGACTATGAAAAGCTCTGGGATAGTTTAAGAAGAGGGAAGAAGTTCCAAGAGAAAATCTTGCGCGTGACCAAGGATGGAAGAAGTCTGTGGCTCGAAGCCACCTATATTCCGATTCTCAATGAAGTGGGGCAAGTGATCGCCGTTCTAAAAGTAGCGACTGACATCACCGCAAGGGAAGCGGCGACCTCCAACCTAACGCTCGAGTTGCAGCAGATGGCGGAGAGCTTGTTCAGACGTACCGAAGATGGCATCAAGCGCAATCAGCAACTGGCGGACGCGATCGAACGTGTCATGCACGACAATGAGAGCAATCTCACCTCTCTGCACGACTTGGAACAACAGACAGGCGCCGTTCGCCGCATCGTGCAGACCATTCGGGATTTCGCATCGCAAACCAATCTGCTCGCTTTAAACGCTGCGATTGAAGCGGCCCACGCTGGGGAACATGGACTCGGTTTTAATGTGGTCGCGACCGAAGTTCGCAAGTTAGCGAAGCATGTACAGGAAGCGGCTCAAGAGATTCAGGCTACCGTGCTTGGCATCTCCAAACAGGTTGACAAGGTCAGCGGCGGAACGAAAAATTCCCAGCAAGCGATCGAGGAGAGTCAACATCAAATTCAGCAAGCGGTCGATGAGTTTGCCGGAATTGGGGAAGCGGCAGAAAAACTGGACATGCAAGCGAAAACATTAAGCCAAATGATGTAAACAGGCTTCGAATGATCGGACAATTGCAAAGGTGGTGAACGTACCTCGCAGCTGGAGCAGTCGCATACTGAGGGCGTTCGCTTCCGGTCTTGTGAGGCAGCGATCACGTCTATCGCCAGTCGTTCCTCGTGTCATCCCCTCCCCAGTCGTTTCGACCATCCACTAAAAACCATCCATCCCTCCGTCCTCATCCAGCAAGTGCTCGATCCGATCCAAGTGCTCCTGAATCCGCTCGAAAAACTGACCGACATGCACACCGTCCACCAGCGCATGATGGGCTTGCACGCCGAGCGGTATTTTTACCGTGCCATTCTCTTCAAAAAATTTGCCCCACGCGATGCGTGGAACACTGTCGTTTGCATCGAAATGGATGGGGTGCTGCACGCTGGTAAAGGAAACCCAAGGCAGGCAGGTGACGTAGAGCAGATTGTCGCGGCCCGGTTCGTCTTCGATGTAGACCGTGTCTTTTGCCGCTTCCATCACACGTGCGATCTCGTCGAGAAACGCGTTCATCTTCGCGTTGTACTGCGCTTTGCAAAAGCGGAACACATCTTCTGAGGTCATCAGCGTAAACGAGGGGTGCACCACATCATGCTCCACGACGCCGTCCTCCCGAATTCGATAGCGGAACTCTTTCAACTCATTGGCCGTCCGCATCACGGCATACAAAAACGTTTTGAAAAAAGACAACTTCCGCTCGCTGACCACTTGGGAAAAGCGGGTGACATCCACGTTCGCACAGACGTTAAAATGCGGATAGTCAAACGCTTTGAAGAAACGGTAGTGATTTTTTCGCGGCCAGTTTTCCATATCGATGTACTTTATCATTGTGTTCCCCTTTCAAAAACAAGGCTGTTTGCAAAATGTGACAAGCACCCTTATGGTGCAACTTCTATCTACATTCCATCCTAAGACAAGCTGTCGCGGATCAGGCGATTTTTTCAACCGGTTCCACGCTCCAACCCCAAAATTCGTTCCGCGTTCAGACATATGCTCTGCCAGCGGCGCATAGGATCTAACATGGCTGAGGTAAAGTAACGCGAAGGTCAAGCCCAGTCGTGCAGACAATGGAATATTCAAAGGGGAGTAGCTTGCAGGCAGCCCAATTGCCTGAGACAAAGTCGTCATGACGAGGACGTCGATCCTCCGGCTTTGTTGAGCCTAGTGTTTAGCGAGACCTTTGCCAGTCGCTCATGGCAGAGGTCTCTTTATTTTTGCCCCAAACAGGGACATTCTGTAGCGCGTGAAAGGAGCCATGTTCACCATGTTCGAGTATTTCTGGGCCTTGATCTCGATCATTATCATCGATCTGGTCGTCTCGGGTGACAACGCGATGGTGATCGCCCTCGCCTCTCGTCGCCTGCCGGACGTGCAGCGCAAACGCGCGATCTTCTATGGAACCTTGGGGGCGGTCGGGTTGCGTGTCGCCTTGACGGTGGTGGCCGTCTACCTGCTGCGCGTCCCATTGTTACAAGCGGTCGGCGGCGTTTTCCTGCTGTGGGTGGCGATCAAACTGCTCATCGACAACTCCGAGCAGGAAGCCATGGTGAAAGAGGGCGCGACGTTTGGAGCGGCGATCCGCACGATCATCGTGGCCGACCTCGTGCTGTCGCTCGACAACATCTTCGCGGTGGCCGCCGCGGGCAAGGAACATCTCTCGCTCGTCCTGATCGGTCTTGCCATCTCGATCCCGATCATCGTCTGGGGCTCGACGGTCATCCTCAAGCTGGTCAACCGCTTCCCGCTTCTGATCTACATCGGCGCGGGCGTGCTGGGCTGGACGGGAGGCAACATGTTGACCGACGACCAACTGCTCGCTCCGATCTTCGACCAACGCGTGTTGCAGGTGCTGATCCCAGCACTCACCGCGCTTTTGGTGATCAGCATCGGCAAATGGTGGACGTCTCGCCACAAGCAGGTCGAGGCCGAGGCGTCCTGATGTTTCACCTCCCTGTACACGCTGGCATACGATACAAGGCAGGAAGTTCGGCTTAGCGAAGGGGGAAGCGCGGTGCAGACCGATCGCAAGTGTTGCAGACATGGAGAATTCTGTTTCTGCAACCTGTCTGAAAACGCACTCACCCGTGTTCCCTTAGGTCACATGCGAGAGCGTGAGCGCGCCTTGATCCGCAAGATGATCGACCTGCGCGTCACCAGACAGGAGCGGGGCCCTGTGCCACTGCATGAACTGAAACAGGGAATGCTCATGAAAAAAACACCGCACTAGTTCGGCGGTGTTTTTCATGTTTCAAAAAACTGCATCAGTTCTTTGGTCAGCCACTCTGGGTGTTCTTCCATCGGCATGTGCCCACAGTGGTCGCACCGCTCATAGCGGACGACGTTGGGCAGAACATCTCGATAGCGATCCCCGATCTGCGGCGGAACGATGCGGTCTTGCTCGCCCCACAAGAGCATTGTCGGGATGGCGATGCTATGACACAGCTCCGGCCCGATGCCCGCTTCACGGTTCTTGACCAACTGGCGCACCGCCAGTGGAAACTCTTTGCGTCGATAGGGGGCGACATATTCGGCGATCACGTCCGACCCGTAGATCGACGGATCTTGAACGATGAGCGAAATCGAGCGCCGAAAGCCCCTTTCATCGAACCCGCGTCTGACCAACCAGCCCATCCAAGCGCCGGACAGCAGACGCCGCTGCCACGGTTTAAAGGCTGGACGAAATCCGTCGGCCGCGACCAGCACCAGCTGGCGAAACGGAGTGGGATCGAAAGAAGCCGCCAGCGCCGAAATCTCGCCACCCATCGAATGCCCGACGAGGCGCAGGTTGTGAAGTTCTAGTTGCTCGATCATGTTCAGCACGCGCCGGGCTTGCGCCGACTGTGAATAGTCGCCGTCCTGCGGCATGTCGCTCTGGCCAAAGCCGAGCAGATCGACGACATAGACGGTATAGCGCTCGGCCAGCTTTTCGGCCACCAAACGCCAGCAGTATGACGAAGCAAATATCCCGTGCACCAAAAGCACCGGCTCGCCTTGCCCGTGCACTTCTACATACAAAGTCCCGCCGTCAACAGCAACGTTCAGAACCTGCGCGCTCATGACAGCTTAGTGGTCGCCGTGATTGTTTTTGTTCGGGTTGGTGATCTTGAAACCTTCGCTCGGGTAGAGCAGATATTTGATCGACAGGCCGTCGATGAAGTCTTTGTTATCCGGGCCGACGAGCAGTTCCATGTCTTGCACGGTCACCACTTCATCCTCCGGCTTTTGCGTGTCGAACGCCAAACCGTAGTGGGCATGGTCGCCGTGCACGTGGTCAACATAGACGCGGCATTTCAGTTCCGGCTTGTTCTCTTGGGCCAATGCTTCGCGGATCTTTTTCGCCGCGAGCGAGTTCATCTCAATCGTTGTTGTCAAAGGGAAGCACCTCAGTTCAGTGAAATGGAATATCTCTTAGTATAGAGCATGCAGGAAGTCGATTCCAGCGCTATGCTTCCCGCGCCTCAAAAAAGGCTTGCATCAGCCGGCTTTGAATCATCGTCAGCAGGATCATCTGTAGCGGCAGCAGTAGGGCAATCGTCCCAAAGGAGAAAAATCCGTTCAAGAAAAAGGCCAACAGCGTTTGGATGACCACGATGGTTATAAATGCGGACAGGGCGCGCCGCTGCACTCGCTTGCGCAGTTCGACCGCACGCCGAAACGTCTTGGTAAACGCAGATCGCTCCACGAGCAGGACAAATTCAAAGAACAGAAAATGATAGCGAAACCAAAGCAGGAACGCGACCGACAGCAGCCCACCGACTTCTCCGACCAGCACGATCAACGGTATCATGACCGCTCCGACCAGCGTCTGCACGATCATCCAGAGCAGTAGCTTGCCATAGGTGTGGCTCAGATCGTCGAGCGGGCCGCCTGGCAGGTCGTGTTGGGAGCGGGCGAGCAGTGAGAGATAATAGGCATTGGCCGCGCCGTAAATCAAGACCGTCAGCAGCCCGATCACCAAGCTATACCCCTCGTCTGCTCTGGGCAGATGCGCCGCTTCGAGCAATTGCTGAAAGCTCGGCAGACCCAGATTGGCCGTCACTTTTAGCGACAAGATCGGGGCAAACGACTTGGGCGGACTGAGCAGCCACCAACTGAGCACTTGCATGACCACTTCATAGCCGATCGCAAACAGGGCGGCACCAAGCCAAAGCCAGCCTCTTCCATCTGAGTTTGTCGTCATGTCATCCCTCCTGACACGTTCTGCTTACAGTATAAGGGAAGCAGACACAGTCGCGGTTGCTTTAATTTAGAATATTCATAAATGAATAATGATTTAGGTGCTGACCTGTGCGTGGGACAAGTGTGGATTGTGATGGCGTGTAACCGTTTGGGAGCGAAAATCCATGAAAAATGCCGTCGTAGTATGCTGAATGTGCAAGGAAAACTAACGAGCAGGAGTTGATGAGTGATGAAAATGATCGGAATCGGAATTCTGGCGGCGATGACCATCATGACTTCCACAGCGGGTGCTGCACCTGCACCTGCGTCCGTCCAGGGGAACGATGGCGCTGCTGTGCAAGTCGGTGTGATGTGCGTGACCAAGACGTACACCATGTATTGGGATGAATGGGACTACATTCCGAACACAATGAAATATGGCGGTGAAACGCTGTATTTGGATTATTTCACCGATTATCCGAACGCATCTCGTCCTTACTCGAAGGCTGTTTATTCGAACTGTTGACCTCCTTTTGCTTACACATTCAACTCAACTATTAAAATGTCTCTTGTCAAAGGACATGTCCACATGCTAAGATACTTGCAACAAATGGAAGGGCCTCTAGGGAGCCGACGGGTGACCGGATCGAACCGAGCGGGGCCAGACGCGTCTGAGACGTGTTACACCGTGGGGATAAAAGACCTGCGGCAAGTTCCAGCACCACGGGAACTTGTCGGCAGGTCTTTTCTATTTTCCGGGACAATTTATGCAAAAAATGTAAAGGAGGAGTGTGCAGATGTCCGCGATACGTGTACAAGGGTTAACCAAATCATTCACGATGAAACACAAGCAAGCCGGGCTGAAAGGCAGTTTGCGAGGGTTGTTCAACCCGACGGTGACAGAAAAGGTGGCGGTGAAGCCGATCGATTTCACGGTGGAGCCGGGCGAAGTGCTGGCCTTTCTCGGGCCGAACGGGGCTGGCAAATCGACGACGATCAAAATGCTGACCGGCATTCTGCACCCGAGCGGTGGGGAGGCGAGCGTGCTCGGATACCGCCCGTGGACAGAACGGCAGAAGCTCGCGTTTCGGATCGGTTCGGTCTTCGGCCAAAAATCACAGCTGTGGTACCATCTGCCGCCGCTCGACACCTTCGAACTGATGGGGCGCATCTACGAAGTCGGGCCGAACGATTTCCGAAAGCGCCGCGACGACCTGATCGAACGGTTCGAACTCGGCCCCTACCTGCACACCGCCGTCCGCAAATTGTCGCTTGGCGAGCGGATGCGCTGTGAGATTGCTGCCGCTCTGCTGCACCGTCCGCAGATCGTCTTTCTCGACGAGCCGACGATCGGACTTGACGTCGTGGTCAAGCAGAAGATCCGCGAACTGATCCGTGAGATGAATAAAGAGGAAGGCACCACCCTGTTTCTCACCTCGCATGATGCAGGCGACATCGAACAGCTGTGCAAGCGGGCGATCGTAATCAATCACGGGCAGATCATTCTCGATGATTCGGTCACCAACATGAAACGAGACTTCTTGACCTATAAAACGGTCCAGCTCAAGCTGGCCGATACGCCCGATCATTTCGAGTTGCACGGTGTGCAGATCGTCAAGCAGAAGGGGAGCGGACTCAAACTCTCCGTCGATACGGCGCAGACGACGATCGAGGAGGTGTTGTCCTATATCGTGCACAACCACCGCTTGGTCGATGTGACGATTGAAGACCCGCCGATGGAAGAGATCATCACCCACATCTACGCCCGCACGGGCCATGAGGAGGCGAGGAACGATGCTGAACATCTCGTCTGAGCCCCGCGTGTCCACGCTGGCTTTGAAATTGGCCAAATACACGGCGGTCGGCCGGATTACTGTGCGCAATCATCTTGCCTATATCTATGACTTTTTGATTCGGTCACTGTTTTTGCTCGTCATCCTCTACGTATTTATCCAACTTTGGAGCGTTACCTATGACAGCGTCGGTACCACAACGATCGCCGGGTACACGTATGAACAGATCATCTGGTACCTGATCTTTGCGGAAGCGTTCGTGCTGGCCGCGCCGAAAGTTTCATTGAAGGTCGAAGAAGAGGTACTGCAAGGGGACATCGGCTATCAATTGACTCGTCCGATGAACTATCTGCTCTATCACTACGCATCCTACATGGGCGAAGCGTTGGTGCGAGTTGCGATCAACTTGGTTGTCGGCGGACTGCTCGGACTCTTGCTGTTTGGCTGGCCCGATTTTGGCTTTGGCTGGCTAGGCTTTTTGATTTTGATGATCGGCTCGTACACGGTGCACTATTTGATCACGATGATCGTAGGTCTCTGCGCGTTGTGGGTCGAAGAGGTGCGCGGGATCGACTTTGTCTACAACAAATTGCTGTTCACCATTGGCGGGATGATGATTCCGCTGGAAATGATGCCCGAGATGCTACAGAAAGTCTGCGAGTTCCTGCCGTTTCAAGCGATCGTCTATTTTGCGGCGAAGACGGCGGTGCAGTTCGACTTGATGACCTTGTGGAAAATGCTCGGCATCCAAGCGCTGTGGGCGATTGTGATCTCCCTGCTTCTGAGGTTGCTGTACGCGAGAGGAGTGAAGAAACTCAATGTCAACGGCGGTTAAGTACCTCAATTTTATGATCACCTGCTGGAAACTGAACCTGGCGGGGGCGATGGAGTTTCGCACCTCCTTCTTCATGCAGGTCGGGATGATGTTGCTGAACAACGTCGTATGGATTTTCTTTTGGGGCGTGTATTTCACCCGCTTTCCGATCATGAACGGCTGGGAGTTTACCGACGTCATGATGATGTGGGCGGTCTCATCTGCGGGCTATGGGTTGTCTGTGACGTTGTTTGGCAACGTCTCCCACCTGTCGAGAATCATCGCCACAGGACAGCTCGACACCTATTTAGCGCAACCCAAGCCCGTCCTGCTACATGTGATGATCTCACGCATGCAGATCGCGGGGTTCGGTGACATTTTATTCGGGTTGATCCTGTTCGGGGTGTTTGGAGATCTAAGTCTCTTGGGGGTCGTCAAATTTGGCTTGGCGCTGCTCATCGCGATGCTGATTTTTACTTTTTTCTTGGTCATCGCGCACTCGTTGGCCTTTTACATCGGCAATGCCGAGGGAGTGGCGGCCCAATTTTTTATGACCTTCATCACCTTTGCGACCTACCCGACCGATATTTTCCGAGGCATCGGCCGTCTGATGCTGTTCACGGTGCTTCCGGCCGGATTTATCTCCTATTTACCGGTTGGCTTTCTGCGCGATATGAATTGGACGTTTACGCTGACTGCGCTGGGGGTGGCACTGCTTTTGTCCGTCGGCGGAACATGGTTTTTCTATCGGGGGCTCAAACGGTACGGTTCAGGCAACATGATGAGCGTTCGGATGTAAATGAAAGAAATTTTGTCTGTGCGTGAAGTGTTTTCCAAAAAAGACTCGTCTATTTGTATGGAAGGGTCTTTTTCTGTTATAAAATAGGAGATGAGATGCTAGTTTTAAGAACCGGAGGGTAGACATGGGACAAACACCAGTTGTACAGATTCGCAATCTGACCAAAAAGATTGGTAACAAGACCCTCGTCGAAGGGTTGACATTTGACATCCCGCGCGGTGAGGTATTCGGTTTTCTCGGCCCGAACGGCGCCGGTAAGACCACGACGATCCGCATGATCGTAGGCCTGATGAAGATCACCGAGGGCCAAGTGATGATCAATGGCAAGGATGTGGAAAAAGACTTTGAAGCGGCGATGACCGAGGTCGGGGCGATCGTTGAGAATCCGGAGATGTACAAATTCATCTCGGGATACAACAACCTCGTTCATTTTGCACGGATGAACAAAGGTGTGACGATGCAGCGGATCGATGAAGTGATCAAGCTGGTCGGTTTGGAAAACCGCATCAACGACAAAGTCAAAACGTACTCGCTTGGCATGCGCCAGCGTCTCGGTCTCGCCCAAGCTCTGCTTCACAAGCCGTCGGTGCTGATCCTTGACGAGCCGACCAACGGACTCGACCCGGCGGGGATTCGCGAACTGCGCGATCATCTGCGGATGTTGGCCAAACAAGAAGGGCTGTCGGTCATCGTCTCCTCGCATCTGCTCACCGAGATGGAACTGATGTGCGACCGCATCGCCGTCATCCAAAACGGTAAACTGATCGATGTTAAACCGGTGCGGGAAATGGTTGGCGAGGCCGAGCAGATGGTGGTTCGCTTCGAGCTCGATCGTCCGGAAGAAGGGGCCAAGGTGTTAGAAGTGGTGTTCAGCGGCGCAGGCATCACGCAGGATGCGGACGGGCTGGAACTGACGATCACCCGCGAGCAGATCGCCGATGTCAACCGTCAGCTCGTGCAGGCTGGACTGAGCGTCTTTGGCATCCGCACTCTGACCAAATCGCTCGAAGATCGATTCCTCGAAATGACTGGGGGTAACCAAATTGTTTAACCTCATCCGCAACGAAAATATGAAGATCTACTTCCGTCCGCGCACTTGGGTGATGGTCGGGGTGCTGATCTTAGCGGTTGTCTTGCAATTGGTGATCACCGACCGTTTCATAGCCAAGCCGGTGGAAGGTCAGGATTGGAAGCAAGAGATGACCGAACAGAACAACAACATGCGCCAAGCGATCAGCGAACAGAGCGACACGATACCAGAAATGGCCAAGAAGCAGATGGAAGCGAACATTCTGATGAATGAATATGCGATCGAGCATAATATCGCCCCGTATGAATATACCGCTTGGCGCTTTGCAGACGCCGCATCGTCACTTGTATTTCTCGTCACCCTGTTCACCGTCATCGTCGCCGGAGACATCGTGGCGACCGAATTTGGCTGGGGCACGATCAAGCTGCTCTTAATCCGCCCGGTGAGTCGAACGAAGATCTTGTATTCCAAATACTTGTCCACCTTGGTGTACGGCTTGATGCTGCTCGTGATCTTGCTGATCACCTCCTTCTTGCTCGGCGGTCTGGTCTTCGGCTTCAGCGGAGTGGACCAACCGTTTATCTACGTCGATCAGGACGGTGTCGTGCACCAGATGAACATGGCCAGCCGCGTGCTGATGTCCTTTGGCTTTGAAGCGGTAACCTTGCTGATGATCGTCACGATCGCTTTCATGATCTCCGCATCGTTCCGTTCTTCGTCGCTGGCGATTTCCTTATCGATCTTTGTGATGTTTGCTGGCACCACCGTCGTACAGGTGTTGTCGCGCTATGAATGGGTCAAATACATCCTGTTCGCCAACATCGACCTCTCCATGTACTTCATGGGCTCGCCGATGATCAAAGGCATGACGCTCGCTTTCTCGCTGACCATGCTTGCCGTGTACTTCATCATCATGCACGCAGTCGCATGGCTGATGTTTACCAAACGAGATGTCGCAGCTTAACCAAAAACCGACGGGCGTTCTGCCCGTCGGTTTTTGCTTGCATACAAATGCCCTCCCAGCGCATAAGCCAGGAGGGCATTTGTATGCAAGCTGAGACCGTTTGGAAAAAACGGTCTTACTCGCGATCTTGCGGGGCAAAAATGTCGATGCCAAGGTTGTTCAGCACGGCCACCGCTTCCTCGACGGGAAGTCGGGGCAGACCGAACTCGTCTTGGAGCACCTGTTTGATCTCGCGAACCGAGTGCAACTGCTGCTTGTGGGCGGTGCCGTCCGTCAAGCGTGTGGTGAGCGTGTTGTTGACCAGCGAAATCGAGCGACCGCGATCAGGCTGCCAGAGTTGGCAGCGCAACGTGTTCATAAAAAACGTGCGGCCCGGCGTGTTCTGCTGTTCGATCTTTTCGGCAAAATCTGCGAAGTCAAGCTTCTTTGACGGGTACATCTCCCACTCTAAGGTGACCTGATCGTGCAACAGGTGTTGGAAGCGCATGACCGTATCGGGTGCGGTCGTGGGCAGGATGCGGATGCCCGTTCCACAAGAGACCGCCTCGCCACCTGCAGGCAGGGGCAAGGGACGGAACACCGGAGCGCCGACGCCGACATCCACGTAGTGCAGCCCGGTTGGAAGCTGGACGAGGATGCCCATGTGGTTCTCACTGAAGCCGACCAGCCACGCGTCATAACCAAGTGCGGTCAGCAGTTGCTGAAACGATGAGTTGTGCGTGAAGCAGGTGCCACCGACATCGAGCCGGTGCATATTTTCCACAAATACATCAATCGGCGGGATGAACCAGCCTGTCTGCTCATATCTTGAAAAGTAATAGAGTTTCGAGATGTTCTCAAACGCATTGGTGGTCAGGTGTGCTGCACACAGCCGGGCCAGCGCGTCATAGCTTGGCGCTTCGGCAGGAAGGTGCAAGCGCTGTAAATAGGAGGCCACCCAGTCCATCAATCGCCACCACCTCCACCGTCACTGCCGCCTCCGCTATCACCGTGGTCACAGCTAGAATCGTGTCGGTGGTCATCGTGGCTGCTCGAGGTGACATATCCGCTGCTGTCCCGAACAGGCTGCTTTGGATTCCGCTTGCTCCTGATGCCAATCACCGCGGCAATCGCAACAAACGCCACGAGTATGATCAATTCCATGCGTCTCACTCCTTAACGTACGAACGATCTCACAAATAGTTCCATCTGTGATAAGTCAACAGTATAGGGGGAGGCCCCGTGAGTCAAGATGACAAATTGCAACAACTGGAGGCCGAACTCCACCTGCAAAAGCAGTAGATCCGATCATTGCGAGGTCAACTCGCCATTTCTACAATAAAACGCACGAGTAAAGAACGACAAGCAACCAGCATGCATCAGCAGGCAAGGTCTCATCTGTCAGCAAGGGGATCGGTGTCCGCGCGACTTTTGATGTTCCAGACTTGGGACTTGGGACATCACGCAAAGCAAGGAACGGTATCCACCTTCTAGCAGGGACTCCAACTCCGATGGGTGCTTTTTTGATTCCACTTCAGTATAGTAAAGATTACAGCAATCCCTGTTCAAAGGAGGACTTCCTAATGACAATCGACAAGATCCAAACTCAAAATACGCTCGCTGGAGCGCTCGGCATCGAACTGACCGAACTCACGCCCGATCGTGTGGTCGCTACCATGCCCGTCCATCCGCCAACTCATCAGCCCTTCGGCTACCTGTACGGCGGCGCATCGGTCGCGCTTGCCGAGACGGTCGCCAGCGTCGGCACTTGGAACCTGATCGACCAAGCCACCCAAGCTTGCTTCGGACTAGAAATCAACGCTAACCACATCCGCTCTAAGCGCGATGGCATCGTCACAGCAACGGCAACACCGCTGCATAAAGGTCGGACCACGATGGTCTGGGACATCAAAATCACGGACGAAGCGGACAAATTGATCTGCGTTTCGAGATGCACAGTTGCCATCGTCCCCCAATCGTCATGATCATCGGCACAGGTGTTGACATCACCGAAATCGCCCGCATCGAGCGGCTCCTAGGTCGTCTCGGTGAGAAAATATGGCAACGGATCCTCGCGCCCGCAGAACGCCGCACCTTCACTTCGGACAAGCGCCGCATCCAATACTTAGCGGGCCGTTTTGCCGCCAAAGAAGCGGCAGCGAAGGCGCTCGGGACCGGATTAGGCAAAGTGGGCCTGCATGACTTGATCATCGTGAGCAACGAGGCGGGTGCCCCCATCCTCACCCTGCATGGATTGGCCGCTGAAATCGCCGAGCAACAAGGCATCACAGCGACTCATCTGTCCATCTCGCACAGCGACCAATATGCGATCGCCCAAGTGATTCTCGAAAAACGTCCCGCCTAAATCTTGTACATAAACGGCGTGGGACGAGAATAGACATGTACCAGTGCAGAGGGACTTTCGCTCCCTCTCGTGATATTTCCCGGGGAATTGCGACAGGACATCACACCGCCTGTCGAAAAAGGTAAGGGGGAGAGAGAACGTGCGATTCAACCAGCGATCAGTTTACCTCGTTCTCATCACTGTACTGGTACTCAGTCTCGCGATGGTCGGCTGCGGGAGTAAGAATCAAGAAACGGTGATGAAAGACCTGACCAACTTCAAGCAAGAACTAAAAAGCTACACCTCGAAGGCAACGATGACCGTCACAGCCCATAACAGCCAGCAAAAGTATTACATCGAAACGTGGTACTTAGCACCAAACTACTATCGAATTGCGCTGGGCAATGATCCGAAGGACATCACGCAGGTGATCGTCAAAAACGACGACGGGATCTTTGTCGTGTCCCCGCAGTTGAAAAAATCATTCCGCTTTAAAGGGGATTGGGCTGAAAACCAAGGCCATGTCTACTTGTACCACGCAGCGGTAGATCGCATCCTGAAGAGCAAAGATCTTGCCTATGATGCCGCAGAAGGCAAACTGTCTTTCACCTTGAAGATGGAGCCGGAAAACCCGCTCATCGCCAAACAGCGCATCGTGCTGAACGAAACGAATCTCCACCCGTTGCAAGTCGCACTACTCGACAAAGATGCCAAGTCGGTCGTCTCCGTCGATTTCGACTCCTTCTCGACCGGCGTCGATTACAAGAAAGAAAACTTCACTTCCGAAGCGGCGATGGCTCTGGCCCCGACTGACGCCCAGCCGGTGATGGCAGGGGCGAAAGATTTTGGTATCATCGAGCCGCGCTACTTGCCGGAAGGTGTTACCAAACTTCAGCCGCAAGAGAGCAAGTCGAGCGTCATGTTGCGCTTTTCCGGTGACAACCCGTTCACGATCATTGAACAGCGCCCGGCTGCCAAAGACTCGGCGATGCGCAGTGGTGAACTCGTCGATCTCTGGGGCACTCCGGCTGTGCTCGCGCAGGTAGATGGCGGTGAGACTCGCTCGATGCACTGGTTCCACAACAATGTCGAATTCTCATTGACGGGCAAACTTCCGGTCGAAGAGATGGTCAAAGTGGCCCAATCGATGATCGGTACGGTAGGAAAATAGTCATTTCGTCCGAATTTATCAGGGAGTGCCGAACGAAGTGGCACTCCCCCTATTCAGCAGGAACCGGCACCCAACTGTCGAATTCTTACAACCAGCAACCAAAGGGACGGTGAATCAAAGTGGATGGGAAGTATGTACGCCAAACTTGGGCGGAGATCAACCTCGATGCCATCGGACACAATGTCCGCGTGTCGAAACAAATTCTGCCTCCGGGCACCGGAGTGATGGCGGTGGTCAAAGCGAATGCCTATGGTCACGGAGCGAGCCAAGTGGCGGAGATCGCCCTGCAAAACGGAGCGGAATACCTTGGCGTAGCAGCGGCAGACGAAGCGATCGAGCTACGCGAGGCGGGGATTACAGCCCCGATTTTGATCTTAGGGTACACCCCGACCAACTTTGCGAAAGACATCGTCACCTACGATCTGACGCAGACAGTGTTCAACACCGATCTGCTCCTCGCCTTGGATCGGGCGGCGCGCGAGCAGAACACCAAGGCAAAGATCCACCTCAAAGTCGATACGGGGATGGGGCGGCTTGGTTTTACCGGCCTTGACGAGGTGGTGGGCTTTGCCAAACGGGCAGCCGACATGCCGGGAATCAACCTCGAAGGCATCTTCACTCATTTTGCAACTGCGGACGAGCTGGACTCCTCCTATGCGGAAGAGCAGATCAGCCGCTTTGCCGCTGTGCTGGAACGCTTGCAACTTGCAGGTCTGAAGATCCCGCTTCAGCATATATCGAATAGTGCGGGCATCATCCAATATACGAATTGCCCTGGCAACATGGTTCGACTGGGCATCTCGATGTACGGCTATTACCCGTCACAAGAAGTGCCTAAAGATGTGGAACTCCAACCAGCCCTGCGCTTTGTCTCACATGTCGTGCACCTCAAAGAGGTGCCGGCAGGAACCAAGATTTCTTATGGGGCGACCTTCGAAACCAAAGCGCCATCGAAGATTGCCACCATCCCCGTCGGCTACGCGGACGGTTATTCGCGCCTGCTGTCCAACAAAGGGGAAGCGTTGATCCGTGGCATGCGCGTTCCGGTGGTTGGCCGTGTCTGTATGGATCAGCTCATGCTCGACGTGACGGAGGTCGAAGCGGTCGAGACGGGTGATGAGGTCGTGCTCTACGGACGGCAGGGAAATTCGGAAATTCCGCTCGATGAAGTGGCCGACAAAATTGGCACGATCACCTATGAAGTGCTGTGTGTGCTCGGGCGCCGAGTGCCGCGCAAATTTCAACATTTAGGTAAGACTGTAGAGGTTCAAACGATGTAGCAAGTTGCGTTTCTGGTCGAAACTGGTATGAAAGGCGAGGGGCTTTGACATACTTAGGCTATGATGGGTATAATACTCGTTGGATGTCTAGTGTAAAGGATCTTGCATTGTTGCTTGGAGGTGCCGCGTTTTGTCCAAAACCAAACGCATTATGGTTAGTGTACCGAATCATCTGTTGCAGGAAGTGGACGGTATTGTGGAAAAGGAAAACCTGAACCGTAGCGAGTTCATCCGTGAGGCTATGAACCTGTACCTGCAAGAGAGAAAGAAGCGCTATATTCGGGAGTCGCTGCAAAAAGGCTATCTGGAAATGGCGAAGATTAACCTAAACATCGCATCAGAAGCGTTTTTGGCGGAGGAAGAGGCGGAGACAACTCTAGACCGTTTAGTTAGCGGGGTGTAGTCGGTGAATGTAAAGCGCGGCGACATCTATTTTGCTGATTTATCGCCCGTCGTTGGTTCTGAGCAGGGCGGGTTTCGACCGGTCCTCATCATCCAGAACGACATCGGCAATCGATTTAGTCCAACGGTGATTGTCGCGGCGATTACCGCGCAGATTCAAAAGGCGAAGCTGCCAACCCATGTGGAAATAGACGCAAAAACTTACGGTTTGGATCGTGACTCCGTCATTCTGTTGGAGCAAGTCCGCACAATCGATAAACAACGTTTGACCGATAAGATCACTCATCTCGACGATGAGCTGATGGCCAGGGTGAACGAGTCACTGATGATATCCTTGGGGCTCATCGAGTTCTAATAAAAAGAGCTGATTCTGAATGCAAGTGTACTTGCACACAGATCGGCTCTTTTTTGCAAGAAAAAAACTACCTGACCGGAGTCAGGTGGTTTTTGTTTTTTTACTTAGGAATGCTGGGTGCCGCCGCGGATGATCACGTGGTTGCTTCTTCTGGCCGATTCATCTTCCAGAAGGATGTCAACCGCATTGTTCTGGAGGTAGAATGTATCACCGCGAATGATCACAGCAAATTGCTCGAAGTCTGGCACGTCTCCACGGATGATAACCTTCGCTTGTAGGTCGGGGACATCACCGCGGATAATGACATCTTGAAAGCTGAAGCTGAGTGCTGTAACGGCAGCGATTGCGAAACTGAGGATTGCGAGTTTTCTGTTCATGTAGAACTCCTCCTAGTTGCCCTCGGGGGGGACAAGAGACTTTTTTACTACTTCAATAGATTGAAGTGGCAAAAATAATAGAGTCATCAACAAGAATATAGCATAGTTTAGTAGGACTGACAAGGTTGTTCGCTAAAGGAGAACGGCGATTACTTTAAAAGTATCTGAATACTGCAATCATTATAAAGATATAGTTTTTTAGAAACGCTTTAGAGCTCTCCTTGTCCGCTTCATTATATAGGACGTTAGATAGGCTTCGAAAGTTGCAAAAGTCGCAAAAATTGAAAAAGTCCCGGGAGGTTATGGAAGGTTGTGAAGCTCAGGCAACGAATATCGCTCTTTGCGATGGGTCAGACTAGCGCAAAGAGGATTGAATCAGGGCTCTTTACGAAATCAGTTCCTGCTTCTATAATAGAAGCCGAAGCTTAGAAAAAGCTTAACGCGATGAAGAAAGAATAGTACGGCCGATTTCCGCTGCCAGAGAGAGAATCCCAAGGCTGAAAGGATTCTTCAGAATGGAAGGCCCGAACGCTGCTTTCTGAGTGCAGGCAAAACCTGCCGGCTAGTGCCCGTTACCGCACATCTGAGGTGACCGGAACTGTCTGGCTTGGACCAGGCGCTCGGTAATCAGGGTGGTACCGCGAGAGTGTGCACAACGCCTTTCGTCCCTGTTTTTTGGGGATGAAGGGCTTTTTTTGTTGCTATGTAGCTGTTCTTATCTATCGAGGAGGGAATTGAAAATGAAGTCAACAGAGATTCGCAATCGCTGGCTCAAATTTTTCGAATCGAAAGGGCATGAGATCGTACCGAGCGCCTCGCTTGTACCGTACAACGATCCATCTTTGCTCTGGATCAACGCGGGGATGGCGCCGCTAAAAAAATATTTTGACGGCAGCGAGATTCCGCGCAACCCGCGCCTGACCAACTCGCAAAAGTGCATCCGCACCAATGACATTGAAAACGTAGGCAAAACGGCCCGCCACCAGACCATGTTTGAAATGCTGGGCAACTTTTCGATCGGCGACTATTTCAAGAAGGAAGCGATCCACTGGGCGTGGGAGTTTGCGACAGAAGAACTCGGATTCGACAAAGAGCGCATCTACGTGACGATCCACACGGAAGACGAGGAGGCGTTCGGCTACTGGACGAACGACATCGGTCTGCCAGCGGAGCGCATCGCTCGCACCGAAGAAGACAACTTCTGGGACATCGGCGAAGGTCCGTGCGGCCCGTGCTCGGAGCTGTTCTACGACCTGAAGCCGGAGATGGGTCGAGATGATGTGTTCCATCCGGATAATCATGACGGCAACCGCTACCTTGAATTTTGGAACCTGGTGTTCACACAGTTCAATCACAATGCGGACGGCTCGTACAACGAACTGCCGAAGAAGAACATCGATACCGGTTCCGGTCTGGAGCGGCTCTGCCTGATCTTGCAAGGCGTGGAAACCAACTTCGACACCGACCTGTTCCAGCCGATCATTCAAGAGACGGCTCGCCTCGCCGGGAAGCCTTACCATGAGAAGGCGGAGTGGGATGTAGCGTTCAAAGTCATCGCGGACCATGTCCGCACCGTCGCCTTTTCGATCGGGGACGGGGCGCTTCCGTCCAACGAAGGTCGCGGCTATGTGATCCGTCGCCTGCTGCGCCGTGCGGTTCGCTGCGGCAAAGTGCTCGGGATCGAAAAGCCGTTCATGTACACGCTGGTCAGCGTAGTTGTTGACATCATGGGCGGACATTACTCGGAACTTGTGCAAAAACAAGAGTTTATCGAGCGCGTCGTCAAGGCGGAGGAAGAGCGCTTCCACGTCACGCTGGCAGACGGTGAATCGCTGCTCGCAGAAGTGTTGGAGCGGGTTAAAGCTGAAGGGAACAACGTTCTTCCGGGCGATCAAGCGTTCCGCCTCTATGATACGTACGGTTTCCCGATCGACCTGACGGAAGACATCTGTGCGGAGCAAGGCATCTCGATCGACCGCGCAGGATTTGAAGAAGCTTTGAACGAGCAGCGCCAACGCGCACGGGCGGCACGCAAAGATGTTGCTTCCATGGCGGTGCAAACCAGCCTGTACGAGGAGATCAAAATCAACTCCGACTTCGTTGGCTACAGCGAGACAGCAGCTCCGGCGACCGTGCTGGCGATGATCAAAGATGGTGAAATCGTCACCGAAGCACATGAGGGAGATGAGATCGAACTGTTCCTCGACCGCACTCCGTTCTACGCCGAGTCGGGCGGTCAGGTGGCAGACATCGGTCTGATCACCGTCGGTGAATCGGCGATCGTCCAAGTGACCGACGTGCAAAAAGCTCCGAACGGCTACAACCTGCACAAAGCGAAAGTCCTCTCCGGCACGGTGGCAGCACTTGCTACTGTCGAAGCGTCGATCGACCACGAGCGCCGTGTGAGCATCACCCGCAACCACACCGCGACACACTTGTTGCACAAAGCGCTGCGTGAAGTGCTCGGCGAACATGTGGCACAGGCGGGCTCGCTGGTCGGACCGGATCGCCTGCGCTTTGACTTCTCCCATCTGTCGGGCATGACTGCAGATGAGATGGCGCTTGTCGAACGCAAAGTCAATGAGCAGATCTGGGCGAACGCAGTGGTTGAGATCAACGAAATGGCGATCGACGACGCGAAGAAGCTTGGCGCGATGGCGCTGTTCGGTGAAAAATATGGCGATGTGGTCCGCGTCGTCAAAGCGGGCGACTATTCGGTCGAGCTGTGTGGCGGCTGTCATGTTCGTTCGACAGGTGAGATCGGCCTGTTCAAACTCGTCTCCGAGGCCTCGATTGGCGCAGGCATCCGTCGCGTCGAAGCGGTGACCGGAAAAGGTGCGTATGAATTTGTGGTCGGCCAAGAGCGTCTGCTTCAAGAGGCAGCAGGGAAACTGCGCGCCAATGTCAACGACCTGCCGAACCGCATCGATCATCTGCAAGCGAACATCAAAGATCTCAGCAAGGAGATCGAAGGTCTGAAAGGCAAACTGGCAGCTGGAGAAGTAGGCAATCTGCTCGGCCAGATGACCGAAGTGTCCGGTGTGCCTTTCCTCGCCGCGAAGCTGGACGGTGTGGACATGGATGGTCTGCGCAACATTGCAGATGACATGAAAAACCGCATCGAGTCGGGCGTGATCGTGCTGGGTGCAGCGCAAGGTGAAGACAAAGTATCTTTTGTCGTCGCCGTGACCAAAGACCTAAATGGCCGTGGCATCCAAGCTGGCAAAATCGTCAAAGAGGTCGCTGCCATCACGGGCGGCGGCGGTGGCGGGCGCCCGGAACTGGCGCAAGCGGGGGGCAAAGATGTCTCCAAACTGCAAGAGGCGCTCAACCAAGCGTCGTCGATCCTCGCTGGCATGCTGTAAAAGCTGTAAACATGCATCAAGATGCAACCTGAAGACCCCGCCTGTCACGGCGGGGTTTTTTATGTGCACGGATCGGGGCTGTGCAAAGGAGTCATCAAGTCTGGACGCGGAGATGAGGTGAAAATCATTCGCGGGGGCAAACTCGTCAGCTCCATTTCAGCGAGATTCTATTTTTATTGATTGTACCGCTGTGTAATAAGTTATACTCGGTACGTGTTCTCATTCTTTTACACGACTGTAAAATAAGCTATACTCGGTAAGCTGTTCTCTATTTGGAGAATAGATGTTGTTTCAACAGGAGGAATCCTTAATGCAGATTCGAGTTGCACAAGAGCAAGACCAGCCCTATCTGGTCCGTGAATATCTGCAACATCTCAGCCCGCACTTGGGAGAAGCGGAGCGCTACGCCTGGCAACACTTGCAGGTGGAGCGAGCTCTGTTGCTGGAGGACAAGGGCTTCGTCGTCGGATTCGCCAGCTGGGGTCGGCGGGAAGGAGTCCGCGCGGGCCTTGCGCAACTGACGGGCATCCGCATCATCGCGACGCGTCGCCAGCAAGGGCATGGGACCGAACTGTTTCACGCGGTGCTACAGGATATGGAAGCGTACTATGCCGATCTCGATTCCGCGTTGCGCAGGGTGTTCCTCTTTTCGCCGGAAGCGACCGCGCCGTTTTTTGCCCGATTGGGCTTTGCACAGAGAGCTGTACTGAACGATCATCGTGCTGTCAACCAGACTGACATTTTGCAAATCCTCGATCGCTAGACGCGTCGGCCAGACGGTCAGCGTGTTATCTTTTGGTGCCGGAACGATAGACAGAAATTTCCGTTTTTTGTATGCTATTTGTATCTTTTGAAAATGAGGTGTCAGGATGGAAAAGTTGTTTGAGCGTGTCGATACGGTGATTCTGCGCGTCCAAGACTTGCAAGCGGCGCGCGCGTGGTATGAGCAGAAGCTTGGTTTGACAGCAGGGTACTATGACGAAGCGGAAGGATATCTGGTGTTAAATCTGTCAGAAACGCCGATCTCGCTCTATCAGCTTCGCGCAGGGGAAACCCGTCCGAGCAAAGGCGCGGCGGGGAGTTACCCGATCTTGTTCACAAAAGAGATCGAACGCGTGCACGCGGTGCTCACAGAGCGAGGTGTAGAGGTTGAACCGATCCAGACGGGCGGGGGCGTGAGCTACTTTATCTTCCACGACCTCGATGGCAACCGCTTGGAAGCCTGCATGTTTTAACGGATTGAACGGAGGAGTCCTTCCGCGCTGGCAGCTGCTGCGGAAGGACTCTTTTTTGACCTGCTGCGTGCTTGTTCGCTACAATGTAGAGGATATCGAATCGTGTAAAGTTTGTTTTTCATGAAGGGGAATCGGGTAGATGAAGGAGTATCAAGCAAAGCGAGTGCTGATCATGGTGGCCGTCGAAGCGGAGCGCGAGGCGATCGTGCGCGGGCTTGGCGACACGGCACGCTTCGACGTGCGAGTGGCCGGAGTCGGTCCTGTGGCGGCAGCAGTCCGCACGGCGCAGGCGTTGGCTGCTGCAGAGTATCGACTGGTCATCAGCGCCGGAATCGGCGGCGGTTTTCCCGGGCGGGCCGAGGTTGGCTCGCTGGTGGTGGCAAGCGACATCTTGGCGGCCGATCTGGGTGCGGAGACGGCGGAGGGCTATTGCAGTGTGGAGAAGTTGGGCTTCGGTTCCTCCCGCGTGCCGGTCGATGCCGTATTGGTGCAGAAGGTGACAGAGGCGATGCGGACGGCAGGGCTGACGGTGACGACAGGCCCAGTGCTCACCTTGTCCACGGTGACGGGCACTGCAGCCACCGCCTCAGAACTTGCCGATCGCGTGCCCGGTGCTGTTGCTGAGGCGATGGAAGGCTTTGGGGTGGCATTTGCCGCTCATGATCGGGGCCTTCCGGTGCTGGAGATCCGCGCGATCTCGAACGCTGTCGGTCCGCGTGACAAGTCGGCTTGGCGAATGAAAGAGGCGTTTGCCGCTCTGCAAGCGGCCAGCGCAGTTTTGGTGGAGGTGCTGTAAATGAAAATCGCTTATTCTCCGTGTCCGAACGACACGTTCGTTTTCCACGCCTGGGCACACGGGCTGATTCCCGGTGCGCCGGAGTTGGATGTGAAGTATGCAGACATCGACATCACCAACAGTTTGGCTGCCAATCCGGGCGGTCCTGAGGTGCTCAAAATTTCCTACGCGGCCCTGCCGTGGGTGTTGCAAGAATACGCCCTGTTGCCGTGTGGAGGTGCGCTTGGCCGCGGCTGTGGGCCGCTGGTGCTGACCAATAACGTTGCGGCGGCGAACAATCCGGCCGCGTTGTCTGGTAAAAAGGTGGCCGTTCCCAGCGAGCGCTCGACCGCTTACTTGCTGTTCCGGCTGTGGGCCGTGCAAAATGTGCCGGGCGGCGTCGGTGAGATTGTCGTCATGCCGTTTCATGAGATCATGCCTGCCGTGCGCGATGGCAAAATCGATGCCGGGCTGGTGATCCACGAGGCGCGGTTTACCTATCAGACGTTCGGCCTGACCATGTTAGCCGACATGGGCAGTTGGTGGGAAGCGGACACGGGTCTGCCGATCCCGCTCGGGGCGATCATCGCGAAGCGCTCGCTCGACCTCGAAGCGATCGCGCAATGGATTCGCGCCTCGGTCGAGTACGCTTGGGCGCACCCGGAGGTTTCACGCGAGTATGTAATGTGCCATGCGCAGGAGATGTCCCCCGATGTCGCCGACCAGCACATCGGGCTGTACGTCAACGAGTTCACTGCGGATCTGGGCGAGAAAGGGTATGAAGCGGTCACCGCACTGCTGACTCGCGCTGCAAAAGAGGGTTTGGTACCCGAATTTGATTTGGCGTTGCTCAAAATGCCTGAGTGATGTGAGAAAGAAAAAGGCCGTCCTGCACGCAGGATGGCCTTTTTTAGGATTCAAAATAGAGGGAGTGGTGCAACTGACAGCCTGGATTGAAGGCAGCACCGCAGGTAGGGCAACGGGACTCACAGTTCTTGTATTCATGAACGGTCAGTTCGTGACCACAAGCACCGCAAAGCACAGCCGGTTCGTCAAAACGCGATTTCGGCCAAGGCTCTGGTTGATGGTCGGCCACTTCAAGATGGCACTCATAGCATGGATAGTAGCGCTCGCAGCACCCGAACTTCAAAGCGATGATGTCCACGGGACTGTGATAGTGTTTGCACCGCGTCTCGGCATCGACGTCCACTCCGTACACTTTGGGGCGGACGACAGGCAGCGTTTGGCCAGACACCACTTTTTGCACACCTTCCTGACAGACGCCGTACTCGAGCCACGGGCAGGTGGAGCAGATCTCCAGCAGGTCGTCCGGCTGTAAGGAGCGGGCCACCCGGGCGAGAATGTCCTCCCATGTCACGAGCTGACCGGGGGTGAGACCCAGCCGTTGCAAGATCAAGGCGTCGCGCTCCGCCACATTTCGATCCTCACAATGATACTCGCCGTCCGCTGGAAAACAGGCGCAGAGCTGATCCGGTCCGCTCACGATTTTACAAGTTGTTTGCGGGTCGCTAAGCAACGTGCTGTAGACGACGGTCATGTTGTCCACATAAGCATCCGAATAGCCCATCCCTCGATAGCCGAGCAAACAGAGCAGATGATGTCCACGCAAGGAGATCGCCATGTCATCGCTTCCTTTTCTTGAGAATAAAGTCTCCCTACTATAGCATAGCAGTCTCGATCTGAGGAGAGGTACAGGCGAGGGTTGAGCGAGGGATCGGCCGTTTGCAAAGCCGGCCCATGTGGTGAGACAGGTGGCGCCTCGTGACTCGTTTTGTGTCTGATTTCCGTCTCAAGACGGAGGCGAGGACGGTCTTCAGGTCGGCGCGGGAGCTGACCTGTTTTGCTACAATTGTGACATAAGGATGGAAGTCAGTCTTTCGCTAGCCTATACTTTTCTTACGATATGAGGGGAGACGAGCAAGATGGGCAATCGACTGTTTGGGTTTATTTTGGTGATCATCGGTTTTATTTTTGTGGTACCGAACTTTGGATGGTTTGGCGTGGACACGATCGGTGAGTCATTCGCGACGTTTTGGCCGCTGTTTCTGATCTGGGCTGGCGTGTCAGGTCTGTTCAACGGTTGGAACAGACGCCAGAAGAAAATATCGTTTTCGCCGCTGGTAGCCATTATGATCGGTGTGCTGTTCCTGCTCGATAAAGTGGGAATTGCGCCGTTCTCGACGTGGATTGTGCCCGGCGTGTTGATCCTGTTCGGTGTGACGCTGCTGTTTGGACGCCGTCCGATCGGCAAGGTGTCGATCATCCGCGATGGCTTCGGGCGCGATGGAAGCTGGTCGCATGAGAGCGGCGGCAACGTGACGAGGATCAAATGCAAGATTGGCGACCTATACGTCGGCGGTACGGACTGGCAGTTGAAAGATACGTTCATCGAGCAGAAAGTCGGCGCGGTCCGCATCGATCTCACCGAGACGGTGATTCCGCTGGGCGAGACACTGCTTGAGGTGGAATGCAAGATGGGCGACGTCGATGTCGTGTTTCCCGAAGGATTGGCCGTGATGGTCGAAGCGCGTGTCAAGATCGGCTCGATGCGCCTGTTTGATCAGTCGAACACTGGCGGCGTGCTGTTCTTCCAGAGCCCAGGCTATGAGGAAGCGGAACGCAAGGTGCGGATGTTCGCAGAAGTGAATATCGGTGATCTCGATGTCAAACGAGCGTGAAGCGACGTTTCGCAGTATCCGCTGGTCGATGTTGTTCGCATTTGTGCGAACCTCGGCAGCGGCTCTTGCTGTTTTCAGCGGGCTGGTGCTCTTAGGCGTTCTGGTGTGGAATGTGGTGATGGAAAATCCGCTCGTTCCGGCGCACATCTGGACGAACGGACTGGCCGGGGTGTTGGTGGTCTCGGCACTGCTTTCGATCGTGCTGGTCGGTGGTTACTCCGGCTTTCAAGAGTCGAGAACCTTTCGCCGTCGGATGCGGACGTTTCATGAAGCGACGCTCCTCTGGGCCAACGGTCGACTCGGCCACCGCGTCGCCGTGCAGGAAGCGGACGATGAGATGGAAGAGTTGGCCGCTGCGCTCAACCGCATGGCAGAGCGCTTGGAGCAGCAAAAGAGCGCGTTGGAGCGGCTGGTCGAGACCAATGAGCAGCTCTATCAACAGGCGGTCGGAGCGGCGGCGCTGGAGGAGCGAGCCCGTTTGTCGCGGGAGTTGCATGATTCGGTGTCGCAGCAGTTGTTTGCGCTGGGCATGACGGCTGGCGCGGCCAGCAAGCTGATCGAGCTCGATGTCGAACGCGCCCGTCCATTGGTGGCCCAGACGGAGGAGATGGCCGCCAAAGCACAGGCGGAGATGCGCGCCTTGCTGTTGCATCTGCGCCCGGTGGAACTGGAAGGCAGACAGCTGGTGGAAGCGCTGGAACGCTTTTTGCACGATGTCTGCCCGCGCCATGCGATCTCCTATGATCTCGATGTGGAGCGGGGGAGCCGTCTGTCTGACGGCATGGAGTCCCATCTGTTTCGCGTCGTGCAGGAGGCGGTGTCCAACGTGATTCGCCATGCCAAGGCCAAGCTGTTGCAAGTGCGACTGTTTACCGAAGGGGATGTGGTCGTGTTGATCGTGCGCGATGACGGGGTGGGATTTGACCCGCAAGCGGTTCGCAACGGCTCGTACGGACTGCACAGCATCCGCGAACGCGTCGAGGAGATCGGCGGGCGCTGTGAAGTGCGATCATCGCCCGATATGGGGACCGAAGTGCGCGTGACCGTACAATGCTTGACCTGAGAGGAGGGATGAACGCATGAGTTCTCACATTCGAATTGTCTTGGTCGATGACCATGACATGGTACGGCAAGGCATCCGCACCTATCTGTTGACCGAGGCGGACATCGAAGTGGTCGGGGAGGCCAATACGGGTGAGGCGGCGGTGGAACTGGTTGAGCGCTTGCAGCCCGACCTCGTGCTGATGGACCTGCTGATGCCGGGCATGGATGGCGTGGCGGCGACCCGCGCCGTGTTAAAGGCCCGTCCGCAGACGAAGGTGCTGGTGCTGACTTCGTTTGTGCAAGATGATAAAGTGCTCCCCGCGCTGGAAGCGGGCGCGTCCGGGTACCTGTTGAAAACGGTGCTCGGCGATGAGCTTGTGCGATCGATCCGCAAAGTCTGCGCGGGCGATACGGTGCTCGAACCGGTGGTGGCAGCCAAGATGCTGGCCGCACTGCAAAAGCCGAAAGAACAGGAGCTAGGCTGGCTCGACGCGCTGACCGAACGCGAACAGGACGTGCTGCGCCTGTTGGCACAAGGTCTGACCAATCAAGCGATCGGCGAGCAGCTGTTCATCGGGATCAAGACGGTGAAGACGCACGTCAGCAACATTCTCGCTAAACTTGGCGTCGAGGATCGCACCCAAGCGGCGATCTACGCGCTGAAAAATGGATTGCTGGAAGCGGACGAGAAAAAGGAGTAAGATGGACGGGAGGGACAGAGGAAGGCAGCCAAGATGACCACAACAGGAATTTTACTCGTTGCCCACGGCAGCATCGTGCCAGGAGCAGAAGCGGATGTGGAGCAGTTGGCCCGATTTTTGCGGGCGGCGACGGGGATACCAACGGTGGAAATCGGCTACCTTGAATATACAGAACCCTCGCTCCAAGCGGCGGTCAAGGTCTGTTTAGCCCAAGGCTTGACAGACCTTTTGGTAGTGCCGTATTTTTTAACGGATGGTTATTTATGCAAAAAAGCGCTTCGCATCGTGCGAGAAGCGCTTGGTGGTACCGATCTGTTGTTGTATGAAACCAATCCGCTCGGTGGTGCACCCGAGTTGATCGAAGCGATGCTCGAGGCAGTTGCACGAGCGGAGCGGGTGTAACGTCTTAGTGGCACTCGCCGCACTGACCGAAAATTTCGAAGCGGTGCGATTCGATCTGAAACCCGCGGGGCGCGGTGATGCCGAGCAGGTCCATCGGGCAGCCTTCGACCAGTTCCGTTTTGCCACAGACGGTGCAGATGTAGTGATGGTGGTGTTGGTTGGTGTCGCAGGTGATGCGGTATTTGCTACCGCCATCCCCAAAGGTGGACTCTTCGATGATCCCTTCTACTTTTAACAAATGCAGGTTGCGGTAGACCGTATCGAAGGAGAGACGCGGAAAGACTTTCTGCATCCGCTCCAAAAGTTCTTTGGCCGAAATATAGCGGTCTTCTTCAAGCAAGGTGTCTACGATCATCTGACGTTTGCCAGTCAATTTGAAGCCCTGTTCTTTCAAGCGCTCCAAAAATTTGTCCTTGGCATCGGCGTGGCTGTGGTTATGCTCATGATCGTGAGCCTGCGGATGGTCTTTTTGTGACATGGTAGGGACACTCCTTTCCCAACTTCATTCTATTATAGCACAACAGAAAGGGTGTTAGATTCTGGTGGAACAACAGCTGAGGTCGTTTGGGACCATCGGCAGCAAGATGAGGCTGCTCGGAAGCTATTATTTCTTCTTTTTTATCGCGTTTGGCGCCCTTTATACCATGTTGCCTTTATTCTTGGAAGGAAAAGGGCTCAGCAAGCAACAAGCGTCGTCGATCATGGCGGTCGGTCCGGTCGTCACCGTGATCTTCCAACCGATCTGGGGGATGATCTGCGACCGCTACAACGCCCAACGCAAAGTGCTGATCGGCACGTTGCTGGGCGCGGCGACCATCGGTCTGATCTATTCGTTTGCCGATACGTATCTGCTGTATCTGATCTTCTTTGCGGGCATGGCGCTCTTTCATTCCTCTGGGGTGCCGATCCTCGATTCGATCTCGCTGTCTTACACCCAGAAGAATGGCCGTGACTACGGGTCGCTGCGGCTGTGGGGCGCGATCGGATTTGCGGTGGCCTCGTGGGGAGCGGGCATCATCGCGGAGGCGACCGATCTGTCGTCGATCTTCTATCTATATGTGGGCGCGATGATCGTGTGTGTGTTCTTGACGCGGGGATTGCCGCAGGAGGCCGCACCGTTTTCCGGAAACATGCTGCATGGGCTGAAGAAGTTGTTTTTCATTCCGCGCTACCTGCTCTTGATGCTGTCCACGTTTTTGGTGTTTGGCGTGATTCAGGCGAACAACGTGCTGTACGGCTTTTTCTTCACGGCGATCGGCGGTACGGTGGCCGGAGTGGGCCTGTCCTTTCTGATCGCGGCGGGAAGTGAAGCTCCCGTGATGCGCGCGGCCGGGATGCTGATCCGCAAGTATGGGATGATTCCGGTGCTGATCATCGCAGCACTTGTCTCCTCGTTGCGCTGGGTCTTCTACGGCACAGAACCGTCAGTGACGCTGGTGATGTGGCTGTTGTTCGTACAGGGGATTTCGGTCGGGCTCTACCTGCCCGCTGCGGCACAGTTTATACGTCAGGTGGCGCCACAGGAGATTCAGGTAACTGCCCTTGGCATCTACTCGGCGGTCGGGCACGGGTTGGGCGCGATGACGTGGACGATGGTCGGCGGCATGCTCGCCGACAGGTTCGACATTTTCGTCACCTACAAACTGCTTGGCATCGTCTCGTGGGTCGGCGTCGCGGTGCTGGTCGTGCTCTATTTCGTCAACAAAAGGCATCGGACTTGATCCGGTGCCTTTTGTTTCGCATGGAGATCGGTGCACAGACGGTGAGCGGCAAGTTCTGAGCGGCGATGGAGAACACCACGATCTTGATCAGAATTCATTACTTACCAAAAGGGTTTTGCGCGCTGTTTGCCGAATCTTACTCCTGTTATGGAACATCTGTTCTCTTGAAGGGATGATGAGAGTTGACGATAGATTTGCTTCTCGATGAGTGGAAGCGCACCCCGTCTTTTAGCCAAAATGTCACCCAGTGGCGCGTCTATCCTGGCCAGGAAGCGGTATATGCCGACTTTCCAGCCTCGATGAATGCGCGGATCGGTGAGGGCTTGGTCAAAAAGGGCATCCGCAGGCTGTATTCGCATCAGGCGGAAGCATTTTCACAGGTGAAAGCGGGTCAGAACATCGTGGTGGTCACGCCGACTGCGTCAGGCAAGACGCTGTGCTACAATCTGCCGGTGCTCGACCATCTGTTACAGGACCCGGAGGCGCGGGCGCTCTATCTGTTTCCGACCAAAGCGCTTTCGCAAGACCAGATGAAAGAATTGCACGAGATGGTCGAACATTTGGAACAGGAGATCAAGACTTTTACCTATGACGGCGACACTCCGGTCACGGCAAGGCAGGCGATTCGCCAAGCCGGACATATCGTGGTGACCAACCCGGACATGTTGCACTCGGGGATCTTGCCGCACCATACGAAGTGGGTCAAGCTGTTTGAAAATCTCAAGTATGTGGTCATCGACGAAATTCACATGTATCGCGGCGTATTCGGTTCCCATGTGGCCAACGTCATCCGCCGCTTGAAGCGCATCTGCAAATTTTATGGTTCTAATCCACAATTTATCTGCTGTTCGGCCACCATTGCCAATCCGCGCGAACTGGCGGTCGAACTGTTTGGCGAATCGTTTCATCTGATCGACCGATCGGGTGCGCCGCGCGGGGAAAAGCACTTCATTTTCTACAACCCGCCAGTGGTCAATCAGCAGCTTGGCATCCGCAGAAGCTCGCTGTTGGAATCACGCAAGATCGCGTCACAACTGCTCAAGCGCGAGGTGCAGACGATCGTCTTCACCAAAGCGCGGACGCAGGTCGAGGTGATGTTGACCTACTTGAAAGAATCGACCGCAGGCATCGTGCCAAGCAAAGCGGTGCGCGGGTATCGCGGCGGCTATCTGCCCACTGAGCGGCGCGAGATTGAGCGCGGACTGCGCAATGGCGATGTGCGGGGCGTGGTCTCGACCAATGCGCTGGAACTCGGGATCGACATCGGCTCCTTGGAGGCGTGCGTGATCACGGGCTATCCGGGCACGATCGCGTCAGTCTGGCAACAGGCGGGCCGCGCCGGACGCCGTCATGGCAAGTCGGTGACGGTGCTGGTCGCCTCCTCCGCGCCGCTCGACCAGTATATCGTCCAGCACCCGGAGTATTTTTTCGAAGGCTCACCAGAACATGCTTGGGTGCATCCTGAGAATCTGATCATCTTGGTCGATCATTTGAAATGCGCGGCGTTTGAACTGCCATTTGAGCCAGACGAACAGTTCGGCGTGGCGACGACACCAGAAATTCTCGATTATCTGGTGGAGGAGCGCGTGCTGAACAAGGCGTCCGATCAGCGCTACTATTGGATGAATGATGCGATGCCAAGCCATGACATTTCGCTGCGCTCGGCCGCACAGGAAAACGTGCTGATCATCGACATGACCGAGCAGAACCGCGTCATTGGGGAGACGGACCGCTTTTCTGCCTTGACTACGCTTCATGAAAAGGCGATCTATATCCACGAAGGCGTGCAGTTCCAAGTGGAGAAGCTCGATCTGGAGTATGGCAAGGCATTTGTGCGCAAGGTCGATTCTGACTATTACACCGACGCGGAGCTCGCCGTCAATCTGCGCGTCTTGGATGAGTTTCGCGAGCAGCCGGAAGCGGAAGTTCGTCATGGCTATGGCGAAGTGATGGTCAACGCGATGCCGACGATCTTTAAAAAGATCAAGTTCGACACGCATGAAAATCTGGGCTGGGGCAAGATTCACCTCCCGGAAGCGGAACTGCATACGATGTCGTACTGGCTGGCGTTTGACGAGCCGTTGACCAAGGATTTGCGCAAAGAGGAGATCGAAGGCGGTCTGGTTGGCACGGCCAACCTGTTAAAAGGCGTCGCGCCGTTGTATCTGATGTGCGCACCGGGCGACCTGCACGTCCAGCCGCAGGTGCGGGCGCTGCACACCAAGGCGCCGACCGTCTTTTTGTATGATTCCTATCCGGGCGGCATCGGGTTGTCCGACAAATTCTATCAAGTGCGCCGCGAAGTAATCCGCACGGCGCTCGACATGCTGGAGGGCTGCACCTGTGAGCAGGGCTGTCCCTCCTGCGTCGGTCCCGTCGAGATCGTCGGCGACAAAGGCAAAGCGACGACGCGCCGTTTTCTGCAGGCGGTGCTATAGGCACAACAAAAAACTCTTCCTGTCACGCAGCTGTGATGGGGAGAGTTTTTTGCTAGGCGAGGTTGGCGAACAGGATGAGCAGAATGCCGCTGACGTAAAAGGAACCGACGATCGGGCAACGAGTTCGTCTCATCTTTGTATACGGCGATAAGGCGCGGACGGCACCGCAGACGATGAATAAAAGCCCGGCCATGAAAAAATACAGTCCGTCCGACACGGGTAGCACCCCGTCAAGTACCAAGAGGCGATAGGCGATCACAGCCAGCGCGTTCCAAAACACAGTGTAAAGCAAAACGTACAGCAGGTAACTTCCCGATGATTGCCGCATAACATCCCACTCTCCTGGAACGAGGTTCTCTTTTATCTATATTCGGAACGAGTGGAGATGCGACACTAAAGACATGAAGTGGAAAAACAAGAAACGGAAAAAACAATGGATAGTGCGCTTGCAGATCATGTAGTTCATGGCAGGGGGCTTTCTGTTGCATCGAGGCTATTTCACGGGCGAAGAATTCAGCGATAGTGTGGCAACTCAAAAACGGAAGCTCGCAGGTTTGAGTCCAATGCGGCCAACCATAAAAAGGACATCCTTCACTTGAGCGAGAACCCATATTTATACAGGGAGGTGTGCGATGTTTATTTTTGAAGAAATTGAGGAAGACATGAAATCCTATATGGAACATAAAGGTATGACCTCTTTAGATGCGCTTGCTGAAGCGATTCGAATTCATATTGACCAATGGGAGATAGTTCTCGGGATTGAGGGTCATGACGAGGAGGATGTACAGGCAACCATACAAGCGGGCTACGAACAATTTCTCAAGGAATTAGAAGAAAGAGGAATCCATTACGATGGACGACACACACAACCACGTGAGGAAGATGATCCTATTGAGGTAGCGGAAAGTCTTATGATTGGCGGACCTGCTATACAAGGGTCTATCTCGAGTTATCGAAAAAAAGACTGGTATAAAATCATACCCACTGCAAGTGGTCATGTAAAATTTGAGGTAATCAATATCCCTTTTGGGCAATCTGTCATGATTCATCTGACCGATTCTGAGGGCCCCACACAATTGATGTTTGACTTGAATAGCCCTTCAGAAAATGAACTGATCTTTGCTCAGTATCTTACAAAAGGCAGGACGTACTTTGTAGAAGTAATCCCGCATATGCACGGAGAGGGTCTTCCTATCACTTATGCAATAAGGACCAAAAATCTGTGAGGTTAGATCAGCAAGAGAAGCCCATCTATGCGCCAATAATTAGTCGTTAGGGGAGTAGAAGTTGATGAAAGCGATCTATAAATTTCTTCCAATCATTGGACTGGCAATAGGCACTTTTCTCGTGGAGAATGTGATAAATAATTATTTTATAAGTAACGGTTTGAACGTCCGATCATCGCACATGATCACCGTGTTAGCTTTAATCTGCTTTCTAGTGGGATTTGGATTAGGGCGATGGAAAAGAATAAAATGACTATGAGCGAGTATTTATCATGGATCTAGATTTTGGGGTTACATTTCAGCAAAAAGACCACAACCGCTTATGAGATAATCCCTTTTGTGTAGACAGTAGGAAGCAAGCCCCCTTACTGTTACTACACAAGGGGGATTTTCTTTTGGAAAAGACAGCGCGGAAACGAAAAACGTATTCACGAGAATTCAAGTTCATTGCGGTAAAGATGTATTTGGAAAAAGGAATGGGTTATAAATCGGTCGCAAGTGAGCTGCAGATCCCCGACCACAGCATGGTAAGGAAGTGGGTCAAAAACTACAAAACGCTTGGGGCGGAGGGCTTAGAGGAGCGCAGAGGAAAGACGAGAACACCGTTCACTGGTCGTCCGAGAACGAAAAAGCTTACGCTCGAACAAGAAGTGCAAAAGTTGAGAGCGGAGAACGACTTTTTAAAAAAGCTGTTGCTTTTGCAAAGGAGGTGAGAGGTAAAGCGAAGATTCGTCAGTGCTACCAAGTCATCCAAGATCTTACTGGTAGCTATTCAACGTCACTGTTGTGTGAAACCGCAGGAGTATCACGGAGTGGGTATTACAAATGGGTTCAACGTCGACAAATGATTACATCCAAACAAAAGGAGGAGCGGCAGCTCAAAAAACTTATTTTGCAATGTCATAAAGCAGTCCGAGGAACCTACGGTTACTATCGTGTTCGTGCTTGGCTACGTCGAAAACACAATCTCAAGATCAATCACAAACGTGTGTACCGGCTTATGAAAGAACTAGGTATCCAGTGCGTTGCAAGGAAGAAGAAACGCTGGTTTGGCAAGAAATCAGAGAATTATACAGCACCAAACTCATTGAACCGAAACTTTAAGGCCTCGCGGCCAAATGAAAAATGGGCGACAGATATCACCTACCTGCTTTTCAATGGACAGAGGCTATTTCTGTCGGTCATCTACGACATGTTTAACAACGAAATTGTCGCCTACCGCATCGGAGAGCGGAACGATCTTAAACTGGTTCTTGATACCGTCAAGCTCGCCAATAAAAAAAGAGATGTGACCGACACCCTTCTTCACAGTGATCAGGGGTTCCAGTACACATCTCACCAATATAACAAGTTGCTTCAAACATACAACATAGCGCAGAGTATGTCCAGAAAAGGAAACTGCTTGGATAATGCCTGCGTAGAGAACTTCTTTGGTCATCTGAAGTCGGAACTCATGTATCTCAACAAGTTTCGCACCAAGGCAGAGGTGATGAACGCTGTGGCTAGCTACATTCGATTTTACAACCAGCAAAGAATACAACGGAAATTAAATGACCTGAGCCCAGTAGAATACCGAACTCAGGTCTGTGCCTAATTCATAGGGTGGCTTTTTACCCGCTGTCTACTTGACAGGGATATGTTCATTAGGCTGTGGTCTTTCTGCTTTCCGGATATGTTGTATGTATGAGTATCCATATAGTCATCTACGAGAAGTTGTGCAATCAAGTTATGAATATCTGTGATGTCCGCTTCTGTAGTCTGTTTGCTTGGCTGAAGAACATACGTTTTACCAGTATCGGAGTCATACGTTTTCAGGATATCGTCGTGGTGCATCGCAACACCCCTTTCGTGTATGAAATCATGGTAACAGTGAAGGTCTGAGCGGGAATTGAGCCTATCCCAAATCGTTTCCAAATGAAATGGTGAATTCAGGGGAAACAAAAAAGCACCTCAAATGGGTGCTATCAATAATTCAGCAATTTAAGAATATGTGGTTCACCAGTATCGATGTACGCTTCTTTCAAACTGGGAGATGCGTGTGTGAATGACACCCCCACTACAAGTGCGCTAACGCATAATACCATTGCTAGGATTCTTTTCATGGCACACCTCATTCTGCTTATTCATTCCCCTAATAGGATTCGATACCAGTTTGCAAAGAATTAACTTGGTCCTTTATTATTACTATTTTACCAAAAAGTCAGAGAGAATTCGAAGAATATTCAATGGCCAGATCATATTCTTGAACTTGAAGTCTGAGGGAGGCTAGTGTTTGTAAACAAACTGTAGCCGCGCACGACATTGAAGGTGAGTATGCAACCGTAAATGAGTGTGAGCGGCTACATAGTAGGAATAAGAACACCAACTAACAATCATAACAAATTATATAACATTTCCGTATTGATAACAAAATAAATAATAAATTATATAAAACAGGATTTGTGTAATTAATCTAGAATTGTATATGTGTCATGCATGACCAACAACTTTGAGGAGGGTTTTCCAAATGAAAAAACTAGTCACAGTAAGCTTAGTCATGATGGTACTTCCAGTAATGCTTGTCAGTCAAGCAAGCGCAAATGGCCTCACCAACGACTCAAAGGGTATGCCGCTTGTCAAATCGAGTGACAAGAATGACGAAAAGAATCGTGAGAAAATGAAATTGGCCAAGATGCACCAAGAGGTCAGAGGCGGTATTACATCGGCGGAAGCTGTTGAAAACGAGTATAGAAAGTTCAAAGCTAAATGGGGAGGGGAGCTAACGGATTCACCTGAAGAACTGAGACTTTCATCAGCCGGAAATGGCAAAGTCGAACCTGATGCACTTTATTCCAAATTACTTTCTTTGAGCCAAATCCCACAAGAAAGGAACTGGTACTGCGGACCGGCTTCTGTAGTTGAGATCCTGAAATCCTACGGTACTTCCACTGGCAAGCAACAGACACAGGATAGTGTTGTTCCATCACTGTATGCAACATCTTCTACTGGAACTCCTTGGTCGAAAGGCACAGTGGCGGGTACGTACTTTTATCCCGTAGCAGATACACTGGACTACTACATGAATAGTGCGAATAACTACGCAGCATATGCAAGTCCAAGCGCAGCGCAGTTCAAGAGCTCAGTCGTCTACACCATTGATAAAGGGTATCCGGTCGTCGCAAACGTGATTGAATACTCGGGTAATACAACAAGGTTAACGGGTCATCCTTTGGGCATCACCCTCCAACATTGGGTTGCGGTTTTTGGCTACAACCAAAATGGGGATACCGCGTGGTATGCTGATTCGGCTGCAGGCGCTGCGGGCCTTTCATTTGACACATCGGCCATTCCAAAGTATAGCGAGCTACCTGTTTCCAAATGGTCTACATTGGTAAACGAGCGAGGTATCATATGGTAAATAGATGGAGGGCGGTTTTGCCGCCTTTCATCTTTTAAATGGAGGTGTGAGGAATGGGTGATCGCCGTGCTCTTAACTCGAGTCAAGTGTGGCTATCTATGTTAGTAGGACTCTTGCTAATTACGGGATGTAGTCCAGAGGAAAATCTAACTGTCGACCCCCCTATCACTCAGACAGTTACAATCACCGATTTGCCTGCATCCACATCAATACTGGAAGAAACGGGTTGGAATCAAGAGGCAGTTCGTACGTTTACCAACATATTGCCAGACAATCGGGCATGGATTCCGCTTTCGATTGATATGACTGGAACATTTATCGGCAGTGTACCTGGTCAGCTTGGTAAACTTCCTGAAATGATTTTGCTAGACTCGAAAACTGGCGACTATGAGTTCATTGCAACATTAAGCTCAAAAGACGCACAATGTGCTGGAGCTGACATAAACGAAAATTACGTGGTGTGGAGCGAAGCGCTGGACCAGACTTTTGTGAACTGGAATATGCATATTTACGATAGGAAAACCCAAAGTGATCGGATCGTGTACAAGTCAAATCGGGATAAAGAAGGAATGGGATTTCCGGGACTGTATTGGTTGCCAGATCTTGAAAGAAGCGATTTTGTCTTTAGCCCTTCATTTGGACCCATGACTGAAAGAGGTCATAATGTGAAAGTCTTAAAAGTATCTGCAGAATCGGGTAAAGTGACTGAAATCGCAGCACCAGCTGGCAATCCGCGAGTAAAAAAGGACTACACGATGTGGGTGGGTCGAGACCCACAAAGTGGAGATCCCGAACTTTTTTGGAATCGAGAGGGTCATAATCAACAGCTCACGAAAGGCGAAAAGCCGGCATACTTTGATTCCGACGGGGTAGCTTCATATGCGTGGAGTAACTTTCAAGATGATCTGTGGCATGTTCGCCTAGTTGATCACGGAAAACAGCGAGAAATATTTTCGGGTGTCAATCGAATGGACTCGCTTCAATGGATCACGATGAGCGAGAAATTTGTAACCTGGGTGTCAACCACTAAAGCTCAAGTTTACGATCGAACACGAGAGAAAGTGATCACTCTAGATGATAGACCGCCACAGACGATATTTTCCAATAATCGATACCTCTTTTGGTCAGTGCAGATAGAAAATCTTCATCTGGAAACAAAAGTAGGTCTGGGCAAGATGTTTCTCGTCGATCTGTCAAAAATCTAATTTCCAGAAAAAGCGCATGGCCTCCAGAAGGCTCATAGCGCTTTTTTTGTGGATGGGGATTCCAAGTACCTCCAAGAATCACGATATTGACGGTGAGTATGCAACCGTAAATGAGCGTGAGCGGCTACAGGCTAGATTCGGGTTCCTCAGAAACCTCCCTCCATAATCGTGCCCTATTCACCATAAATACACAGAAAATTACATCCTATTTTCTATCATTCTTAGGTCTAAAAATGATAGAGGCGGACATACTGTATACCAAAGGACAAAAAACGGTCTGGAGGGATGACAGATGGTACATGAAGAAGTGTTGAAATCGTTCTATGCAAGGCTCAAAGGGCTGGCTAGCGATGGCCTGACGCGGATTGTCGATCTCGCGAAAGAAGTTGGGCAAAGCTACCGATCGCTGTGCGATCTCTTCCGGTCGTCCGGCTTGGAACTGTTTTGGATCGGTGGCAAAGCGTTCGTTTGTCGGCACGAGGCGGTCAGCGTATTGCGGGCCGCATCTTTGAATCGCTAGGTGCTGTTTCGCAGATGAAATGGTAAAATTAAGCTATCATTTGATTCAGACAACAGCGAGCTCAGACAGAAAGGGGTTAATGAAAGATGGCCGAGATCAGCAGACTGGCTGAATCCTTTCAGCAAACCGACTATCCAGTAGGCGGCCACGATAAAAAAAGCGTTCAGGTACTGAAACGTGCCCTAGAAGCGATCGACGGAAGCGTCGAGAGCGACATCTATGGGACAGGCTCGCTCATCGAGGACTTTCAAGCGAAAATAGCCAAATATTTAGGAAAAGAATCGGCCGTCTTTTTCCCCAGCGGGACGATGGCCCAACAGATCGCATTGCGGATCTGGTGTGATCAAAAAGGGCTGAAACGCGTGGCCTATCATCCGCTGAGCCATCTGGAGATTCACGAAGCGGACGGAATTAAAGAACTGCACGGGATCGAAACGGTTTTGTTGGCCGATTCGGACCGCTTGATTCGACTGGAAGATGTTCTGCAGGTACAGGGCGATTTTGCTTGCTTGCTGCTGGAATTACCGCAGCGTGAGATCGGCGGACAATTGCCCGAATATGCGGAGCTGGAAGCGATCTCCGCATATTGCCGTGAAAAGGGGATCAAACTGCATCTAGATGGGGCCCGACTTTTTGAGATTCTGCCCTACTACCAAAAGTCGGCGGCTGAAGTCTGTGCGCTCTTTGACAGTGTCTACGTTTCGTTTTATAAAGGCATCGGCGGGATTGCCGGGGCCATACTGGCGGGGACTGCGGAGTTTACGCAGGAATCGAAAGTCTGGAAAAGCCGCTATGGTGGAAATTTGATCAGTCTGTATCCGTATCTGCTCACAGCAGACTATTACTTTGACCAACGCGTGCACAAGATGGAACAATATTATGCAGACGCGAAGGAACTTGCAGCGTATTACAATCGCTGTCAGGGTGTGGCAACGAGGCCGACCACTCCTGTCTCCAACATGTTCCATGTGCACATCGATGCTCCCAAAGCGGTGGTTGAGCCGCTCCTCGTGTCGATTTATGAAGCGACAGGCATCGGGTTCACCCCGTATCTCAGGGCAACCAGTGAGACGACCTGTTATTATGAAGTCAGTGTTGGTGACCGCTATGCGGCGATTCCGAAAGCGAAGTTGCAAGCGGCGTTTCAGTTGCTCGATGAGTACCTCAGCGCCAGCAAGTCGCAACAGACTCATCCGTAAGCCCAATTCAACAATCATAACAAGGAAGGATGTTGTAAAATGGCAAAGCTCACCACATACATCAGCTCGGGGGATGCTCGAGCACAGGCAGAATTTTATACAAACGCGCTCGGCGGCGAAATCCATTCGGTGATGACCTATGGAGACCATGGCGATGCGCCGGAAGAACTCAAGGACAAAGTGTTACACTTGAACATGACGGCTGCAGGCGTGACCTTCTTGATGTCTGACCACTCGCACGAGCCGCTGCAACCAGGGAACGCGATTCATATCAATCTTGAGTTTGCAACTGAGGAAGAAGCGCATGACGCGTTTGCGAAACTGGGAGAAGGCGGCCAAGTCACACAGCCGTTGATTCCGGCATTTTGGGGTGCTTTGTTCGGGATCGTCGTCGATAAATATGGGATTCCGTGGATGATCACCACCGAGCCGAAACAACCGCAAGAGTAATTTTGATCGCATCGCATACAAAAAGACAAAAAAGAGGTCAGCGGCCCGTGCCGTTTGACCTCTTTTTTTGTAACTTCGATTCCATCGGTCGCGATTGTTTGTTAGAATGAAAACTGCCCGGCTTTTAAAATGTAAATCAAAACAAGTAGGGTGTTTAGCGTGATCAGGCCATCGCCACCGCTTTTGTCGGTCGAGACATTTCGGTCGAGACATTTCGGTTGGGACATGGAGGAGGAGTGTCGTCCGCGAGACGTTCACGTCGGCCGATTATGGCTTGGGCTTCACATCGGCTAGAATGCTCATGTAGGACAACGTCCGCACCTGATGATCCCAGGATACGATCTGAACGTGATTGATCGGGGTGTTGGGGTAGTTTCGTCTGATGTACGCGTATAAGTAGCGGTCATCGACCGGATTTTCCATGCGGCCGAGCTCTTCGGCAAACTCGACCTGCTGGTTGTTGCGGGAAAGGTAGAGAGTCAAAACGATTCCGTTCTCATTTTCGCGCAGAAAGTCGTGAACGATCTCGAGCGGCATGGAGGACCACCTCAGCAAAATAGTTTCGATACCTGTCAGTATGGACAAGAGGAGGCGAACTCATGAACGAGATCACACAGAAGTTTGTGACGCTCTTCAACGAAGAGCGGGATTTTTATGAGTGCCATGAAATATTTGAAGCGGCGTGGAAGGCAGAATCGGAGGAGCCTTTGAAGGGGTTCTACAAAGCGCTGGTGCAGGTGGCCACCGCGCAGTACAAGCTCAACCAAGGCTATATGAACGGGTTTCGCAAGCTATACAGCTATTGTTATCCGGTGTTGGAAGAACTCCCCGACGTGTACCAAGGGATCGACATGGCAAAGTTGCGCCGTGAATTGACCGACCAATTGCATCAACTGCCACCAGAGGCGTACATTCCCGCCGGAACGTTTCACGAAATTGGAATTGTGTATCTAACACTGGGAATTGTGGAAATTATTTAATAAAAGGTGGATAGATGTTCGTGTCGAATTGTTTTTCGACAAATTTCGTTAAAAATCGGAAAGGAGGATTGGGATGCGAAGCCTGCGGGATCGACTGAAGAGCTATAAGAAGGACATGGCGCTTGGGGACGCGGAGATTCGACTGGAGGAAATGGTCAGCGAAGCGGAGTCTGTAACTGGGGAACTGCCGGATACTGCGCTGGAACGGGCGCTGCCAGGCGTCGAACAGGACACGCCGTTTGGCCCGTGCTACTACCGTGATGTGCGCTTTGATGTTCTGTCCGCACACGGTCATTATCCGCTCGCTCGCACCCGCCACCTGCCGCTATCGGTGCTGTATGGAGTTTGCAAAATTCAAGACGGCCCTCTCGATTGGGGGAAGGTCTGTTTTTTTGATACGGAGACGACCGGGCTCGGTTCGGGCGCTGGGAACTTTATCTTTTTGTTCGGGGTCGGCTTCTATGAGGATGACGAATTTGTCGTGCGGCAGTATTTTTTGCGCAACTATGCGGAAGAGCGGGCTGTGCTGTACGCGCTGTCCGAACTGCTCGGCCGCTTTGAAGTCATGGTGTCGTTTAATGGCAAGGGCTTTGACTGGAAGTTGCTCGAGACCCGCTTTACGCTGGCCCGGATGGAGCTACAGCCTGTCTTGCACCTCGATCTGCTACCTCCGGCCAGACGGCTGTGGAAAAAGGTGCTCAAGAACTGCAAGCTGATCACGTTGGAACAGGAAGTGCTCGGGTTCGCGCGCCAAGATGACACGCCGGGCAAGATGGCACCGGAACTTTATTTTGCGTATCAGACGGACGGCGATGCTCGTCCGCTGGTGGGGATCTTTACGCATCATGTACACGATATTTTGACGTTGGCCACGCTTGCTGCGCACATCGGACTGCTGGTCGAGCAGCCCCTGCACGTGGCGACACACCCGGAGGAGCTATTTGGGCTTTCCCGCTGGTATGACGAGTGGGAAAAAAGCGACTCCAGTGAAGCATGCCTCGTCAAAGTGTCGGAGATGGAAGAGCTGGATTATGCCTGTGAAGCGCTTTGGAAGCTGTCCTTGTTTTACAAACGACGCGGACAGTTCGAAAAGGCGGTCTTGCTATGGCACGATCTGCTAAGCAGCGGGGGCATGTGGAAGACGGCGCCAAGGATTGAACTGGCTAAATATTATGAGCACAAGGCGCGTGATTACAGCCGTGCGTTGTCGCTGACGGTGGAGACGATCGAGATTGTACAAACAAGAAGCACCGTACTGCGCTCACACAGGCTCGAACATGAGTTGCACGAGCTGAGCTATCGGCGAGAACGATTGCTCCGCAAGTGCCGTGGGAAGTTGGAAGGGTAATTGGGATTGTAGAGTGAGGAGGCACTTTGTTTGTTGACGGGTACTTTTCTTGGAGCTATGATCACCAATGCTTCTGTATTGGTTTCTTTGGTCTATTTGCAACAGTATGTCTATCTTCGATTCATCGAAGGAAAGTCGGAGCGGTTACGCACGTTGTACGGCATCCTCATTCATGGATTTGCCGCGCTGCTGTCGATGCTGTTTGCCTATCAACTAGAAAATGGCGCGATGGTTGACACGCGGATCGTTCCGCTGTTGCTGATGTTTATTTGGAGCAGGCGCTACTTGTCGTGGGCGCCTTATGCGCTTGCTGTGTTGATCATCCTGATGCGCTATGGGATCTCGATCAACCAAGGCGCACATGCGACGATGCTGAACCTGCTGGCGATCACGATCGTTCTCGGCTACCTCAACTCCGTTTGGCTTTCGAAGCAATCGTTTCGGGTGCGGGTCTGGACGGTCACGCTCATCGGCAGCATCATCAATCTCGTGATGGCAAGTCTCGTCGGCGCGATGCCGATGATCGACTTTTTGGAACAATTTGCTGCCATCTTCTTCTTCGTGCATGTGGTGACGATGATTGTGATGGTCTTTACCTATCGGGCGATCTTTCGCGAGATGCGTCTGCATACGGAACTGCGAGAGACGGCCGAGACCGACTTTTTGACCGGGTTGCAAAACCGCCGCATGCTCGACCGAACGTTGAATCATCATCTGCGCCTATCATCGCGCACAGAGGCGGAGCTGTCTGTTGCGCTGATCGACATCGATCATTTCAAACGGGTCAACGACACGTTTGGACATGAGGCGGGCGATGAGGTGCTGCGGCGGGTGGCCGAGATCATCAAACACAATGTTCGCTCCTACGATCGGGTCGGCCGTTATGGCGGCGAAGAATTTATGATCGTCTTCCCGCACCTCGGCAAGCAGGCGGCGAGCGAAATTTCGGAACGGGTGCGCCAGGAGATCGAAGCGGCGGAATTTGTCACCGCACTTGGGCATAAAGTACAGGTGACCGTCTCGATCGGTGTGGCTACACACTGCGAATCGCGCGGGAATCTTTTGTGGACCAAAGCTGACGAACGGCTGTATCAAGCCAAAAACAGAGGTCGTAATCGCACGGTGAGCGCCGGATAATCATAATCACTTATTTTCCAATAGGGGAATTAGGTATTTTGTGCTTCGCGAAACCTGATAACATGTAGTACAATGGAGCATGATGCTAGAGATGTACACCAATCCATTTACATAGAGGTGATCTTGATTATGTCCACCGCACTTGGGAATTCGATCATTAAAGACATCAATCTTGCTCCGTCCGGTCATTTGAAAATCGACTGGGTCGCACAGCACATGCCGCTGTTGAATACGTTGCAGGAACAGTTTGAAAGAGATCTGCCGTTCAAAGGCAAAAAGATCGTGATCTGCCTGCACTTGGAAGCGAAGACTGCCTATCTGGGCCTGTTGATCAAAGCGGGCGGCGCCGACGTTGCTATGTGCGCGTCGAACGTGCTGTCCACGCAGGACGATGTGGTTGCAGCGCTCGTCGAACGCGGCGTGACCTGCTATGCGATCCACGGCTGCTCGAACGAAGAGTACATGGAGCATATCAACAAAGCGCTCGACTTCCAACCGGATGCGATCATCGATGACGGTGGTGACCTCGTCTCCACCCTGCACAGCGATCCGAGCCGCGCTGAGCTGATGAAAAACATCATCGGCGGCTGCGAAGAGACGACCACCGGCATCCTGCGCCTGAAATCGCTCGACAAAGAAGGCGCGTTGAAGTTCCCGATGGTAGCAGTCAACGATGCGTTCTGCAAATACCTGTTCGACAACCGCTATGGCACAGGCCAATCGGTGTGGGATGGCATCATGCGCACCACCAACCTCGTCGTATCCGGGAAGACAGCAGTTGTCGTCGGCTACGGTTGGTGCGGCAAAGGGGTGGCGATGCGAGCAAAAGGTCTTGGCGCACGCGTCATCGTCACAGAGATCGACCCGATCAAAGCGGTCGAAGCGATCATGGACGGCCATGAAGTGATGCCGATCGTCGAAGCGGCGAAACATGGCGACTTCTTCGTCACCGTGACTGGTAACAAAGATTGCATCACCAAAGAGGCGTTCGAAGTGATGAAGGACGGCGCGATCCTCTGCAACGCTGGCCACTTTGACGTGGAGATCTCCAAGCCTGATCTGCATGCGCTCTCGAGCAACGTGCGCGAGGTGCGCAAAAACATCGAAGAGTTCACCTTCACCGACGGTCGCCGCGTGTTCTTGTTGGCAGAAGGCCGTCTCGTCAACCTCGCGGCTGGCGACGGACATCCGGCAGAAGTGATGGACATGACGTTCGCGCTGCAGGCGATGGGTCTGCGCTGGATCGTCGAAGAAGGCAAAAACCTCGACCCGCATGTCTACTCCGTGCCGGAAGAGATGGACAAATATGTGGCGAACCTGCGTTTGCAAACATGGGGCGTGGGCATCGACAAGCTGTCGACCGAACAAGCGCGCTATCTCGATTCTTGGGCTGAGTAAGCGTTCAGGAAATCGGATTTTCTGCCTGGCATAGGGGAGGAGCTTCAACATGAAACCATTGATCGGGGTGACCGGGTACCTGCATCCGTATTCGCGGGAAGTTGAAGGTGTCTTCGTCGGTGCTGACTATACCAATGCTCTAGCTGAAGTCGGTGCGGTACCGCTTGCCATTCCGTTTTTGGAGCAGGAAGAGCATGTCCGCGCACTGGCGCACAAGCTGGACGGTCTGCTGCTCGGCGGCGGGGAGGATATGGACCCGACGCTGTTCGGGGAGCAGCCCGTACCGGGCAATGGGGAGATGTGCCCGGTACGCGACTGGCTGGAGACGATTTTGTTCGACGAGATGCAAAAGCAGGGCAAGCCGGTGCTCGGCATCTGCCGCGGGGTTCAAGTGATCAACATCCTGATGGGCGGGACGATCTATCAAGACCTTCCGTCACAAAAGGATGGCGACCTGATCCAGCACAGCCAAAAAGCACCGCGCTGGTTTGGCGCGCATCATGTCAATGTCGCGCCAGGCTCGCAACTGCATGCGATCTATGGCGCGACCCGCATCCGCACCAACACCTATCACCACCAAGCGGTGCGCGATGCGGCACCGGGGCTGATCGTATCGGGCGTGGCCGATGACGGCGTGATCGAAGCGATCGAGCGTCCGCACGGCCCGTTCCTGCTCGGTGTGCAGTGGCACCCGGAGAACATGTGGCGCAAGGACCAAACGGTTCTGCGTCTGTTCGAAACGTTTGTTGCTGCCTGCAACGCGAAATGATGCGGAAGAAACGAGACCTCCTTTTTCAGGAGGTCTTTTTTCTTATGATCACATATAATAGAGTTAGAACTTTTTAATAAGTTAAATAGGAGGTCGAGCGAATGAAAGTATTACTTGAAAAGAGACTTTCCGAATTATATCCGAGATTAGTTGCCACACGTCGGGATTTACATCAGCATCCTGAACTGGGATTTGAAGAGGTGCGGACGAGCAAGATCATCGCCGAGTGGTTGACCGACCTCGGGCTTGAGGTGCGGACGGGCATCGCCAAGACGGGGGTGGTCGGGCGTTTGCGCGGTGCGAAGCAGGGGAAGACGGTGGCCTTGCGCGCTGACATGGATGCGTTGCCGATTCAGGATCTCAAGTCGTGTGAGTACGCGAGCAAAGTGCCGGGCAAGATGCATGCCTGCGGGCATGATGCGCATACGACGATCGTGCTCGGTGCGGCCACGTTGCTCGCTGAGCTACGGGAGGAGTTGACAGGCGATGTGCTGTTCATTTTTCAGCCTGCCGAAGAAGGGCCGGGCGGTGCGGCACCGATGATCGCAGAAGGTGTGCTGGAAGGCGTGGACATGGTATTTGGCATCCATATGGCTCCCGTTGCCCCGGCGGGGATCGTCGCCGTTTCGCCGGGGCCGGCGATGGCATCAGCCGATGAGTTTACGCTGCGCATCAAGGGCACAGGCGGCCACGCTGCCTATCCGCACCTGGCGCTCGATGCGATCCCGGTGGCAGCCCAGGTCGTGACGGCGTTGCAGCAGATCGTCTCGCGGGCGGTCGATCCGACGCAGACGGCGGTGCTGTCGATCGGCACGATCCAAGGCGGCACCAAAGCGAACGTCATCGCGGACGTCGTGGAGATGACAGGCACGGTGCGCACGTTCGACCCGCTTTTGCGAGAGGAGTTGCCAAAGCGGATCGAAAGCATCGCCAGCTCGATCGCGGCTGGCTTTGGGGCTTCCTGCGAACTGGACTACCAGTTCAAATACCCGGTGCTGATCAACCATCCGGAAGCGACCAAGCTTATGCGCGAAGTGGCGGCAGAGCAGTTCGGAGCGGGTCGGGTGCTCGATGCGCCGCCGCAGATGAGCGGCGAGGATTTCGCCTATTTTCTGCAACAGGTGCCGGGGTGCTTCACCTTCCTCGGTTGCAAGCATCCCGAGCCGCTGGTTGACTCGTACAATGTGCATCATCCGGCCTTTGACATCGATGAGCGCGTGTTGCCGATCGGGGTGCAGTTACTGACGGCAGGCGTGCTGACCTATCTGGCGAGGTAAACGCACATTTTGACCGATCCTAGACACTTGTCCGCCACAAAAAGCGGAATAGATGCATCTACTGAAGTATCGCTTGAGGGAACACCTTGAGGGAACAATACCCATTTTGAAAGGGGGTCTGTTCCATGGGTACTTTCGGTATTTATACCCGTTGGGCGGTTGTGTTTCTGATTATCTTCGTCCTGTTTTTCCTGTTCGTGCCGGGCTACGGTGACGGAGCTCAAGGCTGCTAATCGCTGTGGCGGCAAACCTCCAGTCAGGGAGATTCCTTTGGCTGGAGGTTTTCAATTTTGGGTTGCCATGTCCCCGATCGGCCGCCTTTCCTGCATAGAAAGGGTGTGAGGCGCAGGACAAGCCTCCACAACCCAAAAGGAGGGCGATGACATGATCGACATCAACCAAGGTTTCTCCAGCATGGTGCTTCGTTTGCAAACGGGCACAGACGGGGAGGGCAACGCGGTGTACAAAGACAAATCCTATCCGCGCGTACTCCCGACGGCAACAGCAGACGACCTCTATCAGGTCGGGGAAGCGCTCGCTTCGCTTTCATCCTGGCGCTTGAGCTTCATCCAGCGCGTAGACCGCGAAGATCTCGTTCGCATCTAACGTTCCCAAAAAACTCGGAGGTGACCGCACATGAAACGCGAACTCGAACTGTACTTCCTGACCGACATGAACAAAAAAGTGAAAATTTCCATTCCGGAACCGAAATCGGGCATCACGTCATCCACAGTCAACGCGGTGATGGACCTGATTTTGCAAAAAGGGATCTTCGGCTTCGCACAAGGCCGTCTGGTCTCCAAAGCGTCCGCACGCATCGTGGCGACGGATATTGCCGAATTGACGATCTAGTGACACCTAATTCCAAAAAAACCACCTGTTGCCATGGGGCGACAGGTGGTTTTTTGTCATACTATTTAGAGGAGTCTTCTATATTCATATCAGTGCGGAGTTTAGTGAGCAGTTCTTCTTTGGACGTCGCTTCATACAGCCAGCGGTCGTCGGCGAGCACAAACGGACGTTTGTAGCAGTCGCCACAGTTGCCAAGACATCCCCAGCGCTGACCTTGCAGGTCTGGTTTCTCAGCTTTGAGTTGTTCGATGACCCAGTCGGTTCCCTTATCGAGGTTGCCGATGCAGACATCGAGTTTGGTAATTTTTTGGCTCATGTCAGTCCTTCCTTCCAATCCATTTTGGGAAGGCTTTTTCCCACAGGTATTGTATCATAAAAAAAGACAAGAATCGTCTGTATCAGCCCTGTGAAAGGTGATACAATAGAGGTAGAAATGTGTCGAAATCTCACGAAGTCAAAAAGATTCGATTTTAATAAACGCTGTGCGTTAAGGAGGGGGATTCGTTATGTTCCACTGGATCATGGAAATGTTGATGAACTACGGATGGATCGGCTTACTGATCGTCTCACTTGCTGAAGCTTCGTTTCTCCCTGTCGCACCCGATTTGCTCTTGATTCCGTTGACTGGCGCCGCTCCCGATCTTGGCTTTATGTATGGAGCGATCGCGTTGGCCGGGTCGGTGTTTGGCTCTTTGTTTGGACATTTTATCGGTTCCAAAGCGGGGTATCCGATTCTCCGCAAATTTATGTCGGAAGAGCGGTTGGGCACCGTCCAGCGCATGTTTGAGCGCTGGGGCATCTGGGCGATCGTGGTCGCCGGGTTGATCCCGCTGCCTTTCAAACTGTTCACAATCGCAGCCGGTGTGTTCAAACTGCGTCGCCTGCCGCTGATCATCGGCGCGTTGATCGGACGCGGCATCCGCTTTTTCGGACTTGTGCTCTTGGTGCGCCAGATCGGTGTGATCAAGATTCCGGAAGGGCTGGAGATGCAATTTTTGATCGGGCTACTCATTATCGTCGGGGTGCTCGTGCTTTGGTTCTATTTGAAATCAAAACGCGGCGCTTGGTTGCGTGAGCGGCTTAGTGGACTGCTCACCTTTTTCCGCAAAGATTTTCTGACCCCGCTTCGACGCGGATCGCGCCGTGGTGTGCTGTTGCTGATCATCGGGATTCTCGTTTCGCTTGTCGTGGCTGTCTTCGCGGGCGATGTGGTCACAGAACTGCTTAAAAAAACGGACGGGCTGACTCACGATTGGGTGCAACAGACCTTGCATCCGAAGTGGGGGTCGCCAGCTAAGATTGTGAGCTGGGCGTTCTCGGTGCCAGTCGTGGTGCTCGGTTATCTATTCATTTCCTTCGTGTTGTTGTTCCATCTGCGCAAAAGTACGAAGATGCGGTTGTTTGCAGGGCTTGTGATCGGGACGTTGCTGATTCAAGCATCGTTTCGCTACTTCTTCCCGGCCACGGTGGAAAACACCGTTGACATGTTGCTTGAGGTGACGGGAGACACGTTGGCACTGCAGCTGCACACGTTGCCGAGCGGTCAAGTGATGACGGCGATTCTGCTCTACACGTCGCTTGCTTATCTGGTCTGGATCACGCAAAAGCACTGGTGGAAGCGCGTGTTGGGCTTGCTCATCGCCTTTTCGCTGATCATCATCGCACCGCTCTCGGCCATGTTGGTCGGAGAGTATGCGCTATCCTCGACGATGGGTGGATTGACGGCTGGAATCCTGTGGATGATCGGCTGTCTGATCACGCGATTTGTATTTCGAGCTGTGGAGCGTGGAAATTTTAAGATCTCACATGAATAAACGACGAGAGCCAATTGCTTTGGCTCTCTTTTTTTGGACAGGCATGCAGACCTGGGTGCGTGCTAAACTGGCCGGACGATGAGTATTGATAAAAAAGGACTCTTTGGAAACGGAGGTACTTTTGATGCTCACCATCCGCACAGACAAGACTACCTATCGTCCGCATGAAACGGTGCTCATCACACTGCTTTTGCAAAATGAGGGGGCTGAGGCGCGCGAGTACCATTTTGCAACTGCACAACGCTTCGATGTGACAGCCGAACGGGAGGGTCAAACACTGTGGCAATGGAGCCACGATCGCCTCTTCGCACAGATGCTGTCCACTTTGATCATCCAGCCGGGCGACTCGCGGATGTTCAAAGCTGAATGGAAGCAAACCGACTTTAATGGCCGCCAAGTAGCGCGCGGCCCGATCAAGCTCTGCGGTTGGATCGTGGGAACTGAGGAGCGTGCAGAGACGCAGATCGAGTTGGTGGGCAGGAACGAGCCTGTCGTTTAAGCACGCATCTATACTGAACAGCACACATCTATACCGAACCGCGAAGATACGCACATCTTCTACAGATGTCCGTATCTTTTTTGTTCCTAAAAGTGGTAAACTATACACAAGGGAAGTGAGTATCGGAGTACGTGGAGGGGACCGATCATGGCGATCAATTTTCATGCGGAGAGAAACCGCTTTACCTATGCGCGCCGTCACGCGGACGTTTCGTGGACGGCCATGATTGAAAAGCTAGTCGATGTGCGCGGCAAACATGCGGTCGATATCGGCTGTGGCGGCGGTATCTATTCGCGGGCGTTTGCAAATCTAGGGGCAGCGAGCGTCACCGGCATTGATTTTTCAGCAGAAATGCTGGCCGGGGCGCGCGCTCAGACGGCAGGCTATCCGCAGATCACGTACCAGAACGGCGATGCGCAGGTGACGGGGCTGGCGGATGCATCGTGCGACCTGATCTTAAAACGGGCGCTGACTCATCACATCAAAGCGGAAGAACTGACGGCGACGTTTGCCGAAGCGTTGCGCATTTTGCGTCCGGGCGGCACGTTGCTCATCCAAAACCGCACGCCGGAAGACTGTCTGATGCCGGGCAATGAAAATCATTTGCGCGGCTACTTTTTTGAGCTATACCCGCGCTTGATCGAACGCGAAATCAAGCGCCGTCATTCCAGCGAGACGATGCTCTCTTGCCTGCAAGCGGCCGGGTTTACCGGACTTGAGGTGCACGAGATGTGGGAGACGCGCAAGGTCTACTCAGATCTCGAAGATCTTGCCGCCGATCTGCTCACCCGCACGGGACGCTCGATCTTGCATGAGTTGAGCGACCCGGAATTGCAGGAGTTGGTCGCCCACATTCAGGAGCAGATGTTCAAGCGCGGCATCCAAGAGGTGTTGGAGCAGGATCGCTGGACGATCTGGAAAGCGGTCAAAGCGGCAGACTAGAGGGAGGCGTCGAGCGTGGTCTATGCAGCACTGTTTGTCGGCGGCGCGCTCGGCGCCATGTTGCGTTTGGCAGCAGGGGAAATTTTGCCGTATGGCGCGTGGACCACGATGGGCATCAATTGGCTCGGCTGTCTCGTGCTCGGTTTTTTTCTGCCCTATACGGCGGTGAAGGGCAAACTGCCAGAAGCGGTTCGCATCGGCATATCGGCAGGCGTCCTCGGCGGATTTACGACTTTCTCCACGTTTAGCGTGGAGACGCTGGCCTTTGTGCAACAGGAGCGCTGGTGGAGTGCACTCCTCTATGTCGGGGGCAGTTTGCTCGGTGGAATCGCCCTGGCCGGGTGCGGCTGGTTGGCAGCAAGAAGGACGGTGCGTGCTTGATGGAGGCGTGGCTAGCCGTTCTGCTTGGCGGGGCGCTCGGCGCACCGCTGCGCTATGGGCTCGGGCAGTTGATCATCAAACGGTGGAGCGGGGCATGGCCGCTGCCCACGTTTCTGGTCAATGTGCTCGGGTCGTTTTGTATGGGTCTTTTGGTCGCCGTCACAGCGGAAGGCACGCTGCGCTGGTTTCTTGGCACCGGCGTGCTAGGGGCGTTCACAACGTTTTCCACGTTTGGCGTGGAAGCGGTGACGCTCTGGGAACGCGGGAGAACGGGCCTTGCGATAGCCTATGTGCTCGCCTCTGCCTGTATTGGCATCGGCGCCGCAGGGCTGGGCTATGTGTGGAATCTTGGTTGGTAACAACTCGATGCGGAGGTTATTTGATGTACGACGTGCTTTCGATCGGTGAGATGATCATCGACTTTATGCCGCAGGAGACGGGCGTGACGCTGGACAAAGTGCCCGGTTTTCAAAAAGCGGCAGGCGGAGCTCCGGCCAACGTGGCGGTCGGTGTGGCCAAGCTTGGCGGCCGCGCCGCTTTTTTAGGGAAATTTAGCGCCGACCCGTTCGGCGATTATTTGCTGGAGACGTTGCGAGCGCATGGTGTGGACACGTCCGGTTGTGTGCGCACACAGGAGGCCAAGACGGGGCTGGCGTTTGTGGCGATCGACGAGGCGGGCGATCGCTCCTTTCATTTTTACCGAAATCCGTCGGCCGACATGTTACTCGAAGAAGCGGACATCAGCGAAGAACTGATCAAACAGGCGCGCGTCATCCACATCGGCTCGGTGACCCAACTGCTGCAAGACGCGTTCCGCGCGACTGTGAAAGCGCAACAGCTGGCCCGCACGCATGGCGTGATCGTTTCCTTTGACGTCAATTTCCGACTCGGCCTCTGGCGCGGGCGAGAAGAGGAAGGCAAAGCAAAAGTGCGGGAGACCGCATCGCTGTCCGATCTGTTGAAAGTCAGCGAAGAGGAGTTGGAATTCCTGACGGGCACAACCGATTTGGAAAAAGGGGCGGCCGAGCTGCTCGCGCTCGGGCCGAAGATCGTCTTTGTGACGCTCGCTGAGAAAGGCGTTTTTTATAAAACGCAAAACTTGCAGGCGCGCGTGATGCCGTTTCGCACGAAACTGCTCGATGCAACCGGGGCTGGCGATGGCTTTGTCGCAGGCTTTTTGCGTCAATTGGTCGATCGGGTGCAAGGGCGGTCGCTCGACTACTCGCTGTCGATCTCCGAAGAAATCGAGGAGATGGCCCGCTACGCCAATGCGGTCGGGGCGTTGACCGTCTCGCGCCTCGGTGCGATTCCCGCCTTGCCGACCAAGCAGGAAGTGTACGACTTCATGTACGAGAACCGCCGTAGAATTGGTGGCGGCAAAGTGGGGGAGACTCGGTAAAGCGGTTTCAGGTAGCTCAGGGTGCTTAGGACGCACTGGTCACTCTGGTCACTCTGGTCACTCTGGTCAGCCTATTTATGAGACATACAATATTTCCCTAAATAGTGACAAAAAATCTCAGATTTCCAAACTGGGGTTTTCTTTGCGCGGCTTGTCCGTATAATTTACTACAGGACACTGTGGAAAGAGCGGGTGATACTACGGATGAATCTCAACATGAAATTGACGCGAGCTTTTTATATCAGCTTGCTTTCGGTGTGCGGATTGCTGTTGATCGCACAAGTGACCGATGGCAAGTATATGGATGGATTTGACGAGTCGGTGATCGCGTTTATCACCGGGCTACACTCTGAACTGATGACCAAAGTGATGCTGTTGTTTACGGCGATCGGCAACGGCGGCATGGTGGTGGTCGTTTCGCTCGTAGCGCTGTTTTTGCTTTATAAGCTGGGCACTTCTCGTATGGAACTGCTCCTCTTTATGGCGGTGGTGATCTCGTCGGGCCTGTTCAATTATCTGTTGAAAAACGTGTTTCAGCGCATGCGTCCCGATTTCAATCCGCTGGTGCACGCCGACGGCTTCTCCTTTCCGAGCGGACACTCCATGTCGGCGTTTGCGCTGTATGGGGTGCTGGGCTTCCTCGCGTGGCTGAAGGTGGAGAACCGCAAAGTCCGCACCTTGATCCTGACGATCTGCATCCTGATGGTGCTTTCGATCGGGACGTCGCGTATCTATTTGGGCGTGCATTACCCAAGCGATGTGGTCGGCGGTTTTTTGGGCGGGGCGAGTCTGCTGGCCTTAGCCGTATGGTATCATCAGCAGAAACGGACGGCAGCGTAACGAGAGACGCTGCCGTTTTTGTTGAATTTGTCGAGGTGGTCCGTTCCGATCCCCAGTTGGCTCTGAGATAGGAATTAGCTGGGATCGAAACGAAAAGATAAGATTAGGAAAACGCAAGGCAAGAGGAGGACTTTCATGACCGATTTTTCCAAAGTGATCGCAGGTGAGCTCAAGCTCCGCCCACAGCAGGTGAGCGCTGTAACCGGGCTGCTCGATGAAGGCAATACGATTCCGTTTATCGCCCGTTACCGCAAGGAGATGACGGGGGAATTGGATGAAAACCAGCTCCGCAGCATCCAAGAGCGTCTGCAGTTCTTGCGCAACCTCTCGGAACGCCGTGCGGAGGTGCACCGCCTGATCAGCGAGCAGGAGAAGATGACCGACGAGCTGGCGGCGGCGATCGCCCAAGCGACGACGCTGACCGAATTGGAAGACATCTACCGCCCCTACCGTCCGAAGCGCAAAACGCGAGCCAGCGTGGCGCGGGAAAAAGGGTTGGAACCGCTCAAAAGCTGGCTGGTCGCGGAGGGACACGGCGATGTGTTGCAAGAGGCGACTCGCTACGTGGATGCGGAGAAAGGCGTCGCGAGCGGGGAAGAGGCTTTGCAGGGCGCGCTCGACATCTATGCGGAAGAAGTGGCGGACGATGCGCCGACCCGGCAGAAGATCCGCGATCTGACCCGCCGCAAAGGATCGATCAAAAGTGCGGCCACAGGCAAAGGCGATGAGGAGCGCGACGTGTACGCTCAGTATGCGGAACATGAGGAACGGCTGGAGAAACTCCCCCCGCATCGGGTGTTGGCGATGAACCGCGGCGAAAAGGAAGAGGCGCTGCGCATCTCGATCATCGCACCAACAGGCGACATCCAACGCGTGCTGGAACAGATGCACCTGCCGAACAAGCCGACTTCTGCCAGCGAGCATCTGCGCTCCGCATTGGAAGACAGCTACAAGCGCTTGATCGCTCCCTCGATCGAACGGGAAATCCGCACGATGCTGACCGAAGTGGCCGAAGAGCAGGCGATCAAAGTCTTCGCGCAAAATTTGAAAAATCTGCTCTTGCAGTCTCCGATCAAAGGTAAGACGGTGCTAGCCGTCGATCCGGCCTACCGCACCGGCTGTAAAGTGGCGGTGATCGACGAAACGGGCAAAGTGCTGGCCATCGCCGTCACCTATCCGACTCCGCCGCTGAACAAGATCGACGAGGCGAAGCGGATTTTCAAAAACTTGATCGACCAGCACGGCGTAGAAGTGATCACCATCGGCAACGGCACCGCATCCCGCGAGACCGAACTGTTTGTCGCCGATCTGATCCAAGAGGTCAAATCGACCCATCCGGAGCTGGTCTATCTGATCGTCAGCGAAGCGGGCGCCTCCGTCTACTCCGCATCGAAGCTGGCTGGGGAGGAGTTTCCCGACCTCGACGTGGCGGAGCGTTCGGCCATTTCGATCGGCCGTCGTCTGCAAGACCCGTTGGCCGAACTGGTCAAGATCGACCCGAAGTCGATCGGCGTAGGTCTGTATCAGCATGACGTGTCGCAAAAACGCTTGGAAGAGCAGCTTGCAGGCGTCGTCGAATCGGCGGTCAACTCGGTCGGCGTCGATCTGAATACCGCGTCGCCATCGCTGTTGTCTTACATATCAGGTCTTTCGGCGAACGTGGCGAAAAATGTGGTGCTGTACCGCGAAGAGGTCGGCAAATTTACAGATCGCAAGCAGTTGGGCAAAGTTCCGCGCTTGGGGCCGAAAACCTACCAACAGGCGGTGGGCTTCCTGCGCATTTCCGATGGGAAAAATCCGCTCGACAACACGCCGATCCATCCGGAGTCCTATGCGGTGGCGAAGGAACTGCTGCAAACGCTAGGCTATCGGGTCGAAGATGTTGCCGACCTGCGCAAACGCGCCGAACTGAAGGCGAGCCTGGAACAGATCGATCTCGACGCGCTGGCCGAGCAGTTGGGGGCGGGCGTGCCGACGTTGCGCGACATCGTCGAAGCGTTGCGCAAACCGGGCCGCGACCCGCGTGATGAACTGCCCAAGCCAGTGTTCCGCACCGACGTGCTGAAAATGGAAGATCTCCAGCCGGGCATGATCTTGAAAGGGACGGTGCGCAACGTCGTCGATTTTGGCGCGTTTGTGGACATCGGAGTCAAGCAGGACGGATTGGTGCACATTTCGGTGCTGTCCGATCGCTTTGTCAAACATCCGATGGATGTGGTGGCAATCGGGGATGTGCTCGATGTGAAGGTGCTGTCGGTCGATCTGAAAAAAGGGCGGATTGCGCTGACCGCAAAAGGCATACAATCAGAAGTAGAAGCAGCGGGGATGTAAGTGCACCCTACAGGGCTTGCAACTTACATGAAATCGTTTTGTAACCGCGTTGTAATGAACGGAAATTTTCTGATAACGATTGACTTCATAATTATTTCGGAGTACGATGGAGTTGACGGAATCACACCACTACTTTCCTATTGCGACGACCGCTGGTTTGAGAAAATTATCGGTGGGTTGCATCCGCCTCTGCGCCTTGTGCCAGAGGCGGTTTTTTTTGTCCCCAAAAGCGTCGCAGATCTTCAGCGGAGGAAATATATCCCTGTAAATGCCTATCAAAAAAGTTGTGTGATTCGACAAAATGATTTTAAACATAAAATGATAGTAAAGTATTTATAGACAAATTAATTCTCCTATTGTATAATCTATGCAGGTGAGATAAAATAGGAAGGCAGGTGGCCGGCAATATGTTTTCCCTCGGGCAGCGTATTCGTGAATTGCGTATGAAGAAAGGAATCACCCAGATTGACTTGGCAAAAGGTTTGTGCACCCCCAGCATGATTTCGCAGATCGAATCGGATCGGGCGCGACCGTCCTATAAGATTCTTTTCGCAATTGCAGAAAGGTTGGAAGTGCCGCTTGAGAAGCTATTGTCAGATGTCGATCTGAATTTGGAGTATGTGAGCACATATAAGATGGCGCGGGCGATGGTGGCAGCGAAGGAGCACAGTTCGGCGATCCCGTTGTTAAAAGAGCTGCTGGATACTCCGCGTTCCCAGATCTCGACGACGGATATCATGTTCGAACTGGCCGATTGCTATCTGCACACCGGGCAATTGGAGGATGCGGAACGGCTGTTCAACAATGTTTACGAGCTATCCATCCTCCGTCAAGACCATCAGCAACAGGCTCTCACCTTGAAAAACATCGGTCACATCGAATTCCGCCGCAAACGCTATCAACTGGCCGCCTATCAATGGCACAAAGGGTTGGAAGAAGCGGACAAAATGGACGAGCAAGACGTGTTTTTGAAAGCGGGCATTTTGTTCAACTTGGGGTTGGTTCATTCCAAGCTGGGGAATTTGGAAGATGCGGTCGATTACTTCAACGGAGCGTCCGGCCTTTACGAATGTTCGAACAGCCTGTATCAAGTCGGCAAAGTGTACATGGGGCTTGGCATGAGTTATAAACGCCTCAACGACTTGGAGAAAGCGTCGGCCTATTCGGAGCGGGCAACGGCTATTTTTGAGGGTTTGGACAATGTGCTCATGACGGTCAAAACGCAAGTGACTTGCGCTGTTCTACACGGCCAACAGGGTCGAGGAGAAGAAGCAAAGCGAATGCTGCAGGATGCGATCGTCAAACTCCAAGAACTGGGGCAACGAGAGGAAGAGGGCATGGCGAAAGTGGAATTGGCCAAGCTTTTGTTTCTCGAAGGGGAATTTCAAGAGGCGGAAGAGTTGTGTCGAGAGGCCCGAGCACTATTGCCAGAATTACACCTGTATCAGGCTTGGATCAATCGCGTGTACGGGCGGATGGCCGTTAAGCGGTCACAGCGCGAGGAAGCGATTCGTCGTCTGCAGTCGGCCGCCGATTGTTTCAAGCAGATGGATGAAGTCAAGGAATGGGATGACACGATGTACGAGCTTGCCGGACTGTATCTCGAAGCAAACGAACACAAGCAGGCAGTCGGCATCTTAGAGGAAATTCGTAGATATAGTCGGCAGATATTAGAAGAGAGGGGAATTGTATTATGAAAAAAGCTGGACTTCTTGTTTTGCTCGCCGCCGCAGCGCTCGCGATGAACACCGCTACAGCATCTGCAGCGGGCACTGAGATTTTTTGGCCGGACCCGGAAGTTGTGAGCCCGCTGGCCACACAACCGCTCGTGTAGACGAACGTAGCAGATCGACAACAGAAGGATGCAGAAGAGCCTCGCCGATCGGTGAGGCTCTTTTTCGCGTACCTTGCGTACCGCTAGATAATACACTAAGACAGCTTGGCACAGTGTACCAAAAGCAGATCGCCTAGCTGAGGCTCTTCAGATGCTCCGTATCATTGAGCACCCGCACCATGCGTTGCGGCTCTCGATGCACCAACACATGAATCGCCGTATCTCCCGAGTGGAAATAGCAAGTGTTCAGCACCGGCATCCGCAAGAAAGACTGGAGCAGTGCGGAGATCATCCCGCCGTGTGAAACGATTGCGATCCGCTCGTTTCTCCCGGCACAGGTCGTGATGATCTGTGACAAGACACTTTCTGCCCGCATTCGAAATTGAAACCACGACTCGCCTTCCTCGAATGGCACATGCGGCAAGGTCGGGATCGGATGGAGTCGATCGCCTTCTGCAAGCGGCAGTCCGGCCTGCTTGCCATTGTTGATCTCCATCAGATCGGGCAACAGTTCCAAGGGGCAACCGACCGCCTCAGACAACAGGGTGGCCGTCTCTTGTGCTCGCAGCAATGTGCTTCCGAAAATGAGTTCAGGCGGCATCTCCGCTTGTACTCGTGCCGCCATCGCCCGCACCTGCTGTCGGCCGCGCTCCGTCAAGGGGAAATCGGCCCGACCTTCGTGCACCTGCAACAGATCGGCTTCAGACTCCCCGTGACGAATCAGCAAGATCTCCATTTCTTCTCTGCCTCCTTTGCTCTCCTGAACACACAGCATACTCGCAACTTCCAGCGCAGGCAAGCAAAAAACCAGTGGATGCGCAATTCTTCTTGGTCGAGCTTCACACAGGAGCAGGAAAGAATTACAATTAAAAGAGAAACGGAGGGAGCACAAGATGTATACTCCGCAACATTTTAAGGTTGTTGATGTCGCTGAAATCAAGCAGATGATCGAAGCACAACCGTTTGGCATTCTCTTCTCGCAAACGGAGCAAGGTCCGATGGGCACACACCTGCCGTTCTTCTTGGTGGATGAAGGAGAGTACGGCGTGCTCTACGGACACATGGCGCGGGCCAACCCGCATTGGCAGAGCACAGTCGATAACGTGTTGGTCGTCTTTTCTGGCCCGCATCACTACATTTCACCGACCTGGTACCAAAAGGCGGACAATGTGCCGACGTGGAACTATACGGCGGTGCACGCGTATGGCAAGATCGAAGTGTTCGAGGAGCGGGAAGCGCTGTTGGAACTGTTGGATCGATCGGTGGACTTCTTTGAATCGGGGTTGCCCAAGCCTTGGAAGATGGCAGAAAGCCAAGATTATGCCGAGCGCATCTTGGGCGGGATCGTCGGGTTTAAAATCGTGCTCACGAAGTTGGAAGGCAAGCAAAAACTCAATCAAAATAAATCTCCAGAACTGCAGCAACATGTGGTCGAAGCGCTTCGCTCTCAAGACAGCGCCCAAGCAGCTGCGGTCGCTGAATTGATGGAGCGACAGGCGACTAAGAAAATGGCAAAGGAGTAATCTCCGATGAACAAAACGCTCAGCGCCGAATTGAACCTGTTTATGAAGCGGTACGAAGACGCCACCAACTCGCATGACTTTGCGCAGGTGGCAGAGTTGATCGCCGAAGATGCGGTCTACTGGTTTACCGACAGCAATTGTGAAGGCACCGCCGAGATCCAAGCCTATTTTGACAAAGGTTGGGCGACCGTTTTGGAGGAAGTGTACAGCATTCGCGGCGTGCGCTGGCTGGCGCAAAGCGAGTCGGTGTCTACCTGCACGTATGAGTTCCATTGGCAGGGCCTGATCGACGGCGTGCTGCAAGCGGGCAGTGGGCGCGGCACCAACGTGTTGACCAAACGCGATGGGCGCTGGCAGATCGTTCATGAGCACTTGAGTGTCGTCCGCGATTGAACTTAAAATTATCTGATAAGACAGAAAAATAATGCACTCCACGAAATGTATCAGACCTTTCAAAAGGCGTACTTCGCTCTTGGGGCTTCACGCGACTGTTGCTTACAGCGGTCGTCAGCATCGTTTTGTGGGTAGTGCGTTCAAGTTCTTCGCATAAAGGAAAACGAGCAGGTGCGCGTTACGGCGCGCCTGCTCGTTTTTTCATCTATTTGGTCACGTGACATTCGCGCAAACAGGCGGTCACTTCGTTTTGGCGATCCTCTTCCGTCCAGCCGAGCAGTGTGCTCATCCGCATGGAGACCGCTTCGATCAACTCGCGCAGTTGCAACCCGCGAAACCGCCCCAGTTCGGTGCGGCGAGAGATGATGTCATCGAGATGGTTGGCCTGTTCCCAGCGCACCATGTAGGCGATCTCCGCCTCAAGCAGTGGGACGTTCGGCACGACAGGTCGGGCAACACCTGTGGACAGCACCGCTTCCACGCGGTCGCCGTAGCGGTGGAGCAAGCTGCGGGCTTCTGTCTCGGATAGAGCATACCGTTCGATGAGCTGACCGACTTCAAGTTGCCACCAGCTCTCGATGTTGGCAAGCGGGATTTCTTTGGCTCCGAACAGCGGCAGGCGGGCGGACAACTCGTCGCGGCGCGTCCAGTCACCGTTTGCTCCAAGCGAGTTGCGAAGCGTGTTCAACACGCGCTCGGCCATCTTGCGGTAAGCGGTGAGTTTGCCGCCCGCGATGGTGATCAGCCCCGCAGGCGAGACCCAGATTTCATCTTCGCGTGAGACGTCTTTCGTGTCTTTGCCCTCTTCACTACCGCCAGCGGTCACCAAAGGCCGCACGCCCGACCAGATGCCGATCACGTCCGCTCGCGTCAGGAGCAGATCGGGTCGCAAAGAGTTGACGATGTCGAGCAGATACGCGATCTCCTGCTCGGGAACGTCGGGATGAAGCAAATCCCCAGCATATCGTTTGTCGGTCGTGCCGACATAGCAGATGTCCCCTTTAGGAATCAGGAAGACCAGTCGGCCATCTTGCGTCTGCACGGCGAGCGCGTGCGGCAACGGGAGCCTCTTTGCATCAAAGGAGAGGTGAATCCCGCGGCTGTGCGTCACGCGCGTTGCACGGCGGTGGGCGTGGGGTCGAGAAACGTCTTGCCCAGCCGCCACCTGCTGGAACGACTCGGCTGGAGCAGGGTCTTGCCCTTGCTCCAGCGCCAGCACATCTTCAATCCACGGCCCGGCCGCATTGACCACCACGCGCCCGCTGACGACGATCGGCTGTCCGGACACGCGGTCATGGGCGACGACGCCGCACACTTTGCCGTCGGCGTGGAGCAGATTTCGCACCGGGCAGTCATTGAGTACCACGGCACCCCATTCGCTGGCGCTTTGCAACGTCGCCAAGGTCAGCCGAGCGTCATCTGTCACATATTCGTGATACAACACGCCGCCTTGCAGCCCGTGGGGAGACAGATGAGGATGAGACTGCAACAACTTCGCGGCGGAAAGCACTTGGCGCCGCTCCTTTTTCACGACGCCTGCCAAGCGGTCATAGAGCCAGATCGCCGTCGCCATCGTCAGTTTTCCATGTTGCATCCCGCGATAAATCGGCAACACAAACGGCACCGGCTCGACCAGATGCGGGGCGAGCCGACGCAACACCGCCCGCTCCGAACCGGCTTCCCGCACGAGGCGCACATGCCCTTGGGCCAGATAGCGCAACCCGCCGTGGATCAGCTTGGTCGAGCGAGAAGATGTTCCCGCCGCAAAATCGGCAGCCTCCAACACGGCCACGCGCAGCCCGGCCAGCGACGCTTCGCGCGCGATGCCAGCCCCGGTGATTCCGCCTCCGATGACGATCACATCGTACACGTCTTGCCGCAACCGTTCGACCCAGTGCGAGCGGGGACGACCCATCCAACCGCTTTCTGTCATCTCTCCTTCACCTCATCCTTCTGCTCAGGTTCTACTTTTGCTCAGCTTCTATGAAAAAAGTTCTGCTTGTGCTCAACTATTGATATCTAAATTATACTCCTAAGTCAGTTTCGCTGTAAATCTCATTAAAAAGAAATCGGCACGTGAAAAAAGAGCAGGAGCCCATGTGAGGACTCCTGCTCTTGGTACGATTACGAGGATGCGCGACTGTCGTGGTGTCCCTCTAGACACGGAACAAATTCGATGGGTTGTGATGAGCGGCCTCGTTCCGAACCGTCCGTTTGCTTAAAGACGTAGCGAACCAAGAGCCAAACACCTGTAAAAATAACCCCCATGAAAAAAGCTTCCGCAAGAAACATCCATATACTGCCCAAGCAATTTCACCTCATCGTAAGTATTTTTCTTCTCCTTTAAAGATACGCGAAAACCAGACAAAATAAAATGGGTATTTTGTGCCTTTTGCGACCGTCGGGTATAATAGGAGCAGGTAAAGTAAGGGCGGGGTGACAGATGCGAATCGATGAACTTGGCGAATTTGGCCTGATCGACAGGCTGGCCGCACGGTTAGGCCAAGGGGATGAGAGCGTTGTTGTCGGCATCGGCGATGATGCTGCTGTTTTACAATATGCGTCAAACATGCAAGTGGTGACGACGACCGATATGTTGGTCGAGGGCGTCCATTTCCGCCGCGATACGATCGATGACCGCTCGCTCGGCTACAGATCGCTCGCCGTTTCGATCTCCGACATCGCCGCGATGGGCGGACGGGCCAAACATGCTGTGATTTCATTGGCGATTCCGGTCGATCTTGAGGTGGAGCGTCTGGAAGAGCTATACATAGGTGTTCAGGAGATATGCACAGAATATGGAACATATGTGGTCGGCGGCGACGTGGTGAAAACGACGGGGCCGTTTGTGATATCGGTGACGGTGTTAGGGGAAGTGGAGTGCGGTCGCGCTTTGCTGCGCTCCGGCGCTCGGCCTGGCGATCTGATCTTTTTGACTGGCACGGCGGGAGGCTCGGCGGCTGGACTTGATCTGTTGCTGCACGGGCAAGGGATCGAGCTTGCTATCGAGCAAAAAAGCGATCTATTGCGTTTTCATCAGCGTCCCGCTCCGCAAATCCTGGCCGGACGACTGTTGCAAGCGGGCGGTTGCACGTCGGCCAACGATGTGTCGGATGGCGTGTCGAGCGAACTGCATGAGATCAGCAAGCAAAGTGGAGTCAAACTGGTGGTGGAGGCTGAGCAGATTCCCCTGCACGACAGCGTGCGTGCCTATGCCGCCTTGCGCGGTCGCGACCCGCTGGAATGGGCGCTATTTGGCGGGGAAGATTACCAGTTGATCGGCACGATCGATCCGGCCATGCAAGAGCAGATCAAGGCTCGCTTTGCAGAAGCGGGTGTGGAGTTTACGATCATCGGGCAGGTCGAAGCGGGGGCTGGTGTGACCTTGATGCAAGACGGGGTTGGCCGCGAATTGCCTGCAAAAGGATTTAATCATTTTGGGAGCTGACATGATGTTGACCTATCACACGACAACGGTGGAAGAGACGCAAGCGGTGGCGCGTGCGCTCGGAGCGATTGTGCAGCCGGGCGATCTGCTCTGCCTGTCGGGCGATCTCGGTGCGGGCAAGACGACTTTTACACAAGGTCTGGCCCGAGGCTTGGGCGTGGAAGAGCCGGTCTCTTCGCCGACGTTTACGATCATTAAGGAGTATGATGAAGGGCGCATCCCTCTGTATCATATGGACATCTACCGCTTGGGCGAGTCGGCGGCAGAAGAAGAGTTGGGATTTGACGATTATTTTTATGGCGAGGGCGTGTCGGTTGTGGAGTGGGCCGAATGGTTGCAGGAGGTACTGCCTGCCGACCGAGTGCAGGTGGTGCACAACCTGACCCCGACGCACCGCGAGATCACGTTTGCGGCGACAGGCCCGCGTTCGGAAGCAAGGCTAAAGGAGTTGGAGAAGACGTGCCCTACCTGGCGATAGATACGGCCACCCAGACGCTGAGCGTCGCGGTTGGAGAAAAAGGAAAACTGCTCGGGGAAGCGACCACCCAGTTGTCGCGCAACCATTCGGTGAAGATGATGCCACTGCTCGAAGGATTGATGAGCAACCTCGACCTCACGCCCGACAGCTTGCAAGGCATCGTCGTCGGACGCGGCCCCGGTTCCTACACGGGCGTGCGCATCGCGGTGACCGCGGTGAAGGCGTTCGCGATGGCATTGAACATTCCGCTGGTCGGCGTCTCTTCGCTCGATGGATTGGCACGGCATGGGGAACTGAGCGATGCGCTGGTCGTGCCGATGTTCGACGCTCGCCGGAAGCAGGCGTACACCGCGTTTTACGAGCAGCAGAACGGAGTTTTTGAAAAGATTGCAGAAGATCGGTTGTTGGTGCTCGACGATCTGATCAAAGCGATCAACTCGCGGATGGTGGTGCGCCGTTTGGACAAGCGTCCGGTCAAAGTGCTGTTGCTCGGCGACGGCGCGCAGGCGCATCGCGAAGAGCTTCGCGAACGACTTGGCGAAAAGGCGCAATTTGCCCCGTCTCCGAGTCATGACTTCGTGCGAGCCGCTCATTTGCTCGATGTCGGCATTCCGCTGATCGAAGCTGGTGAGACGCACGATGCGGCGACCTTTGCCCCCGAATATTTGCAGTTGGTCGAAGCGGAGAAAAAATGGCTGGAGGCGCAGCAAGCGGGAGGGACGACGCAGTGACAGACCCGCTTGGCTACCGGAAGATGGTGCTGGAAGACCTCGACCGGGTGATGGAGATCGAGCATCAATCATTTACGCTGCCGTGGTCGCGCGAGGCGTATGAGGCAGAATTGACGAAGAACCATTTTGCGAAATATTTAGTGGCGACGCTGGGCGATGTGGTGGTTGGCTATGCGGGGATGTGGGTGATTTTAGACGAAGCGCACATCACCAACATCGCGATCGACCCGAGCGTGCGCGGGCGGCAACTCGGGGAGCGACTGATGCGGGAAATGATGGCTTGGAGCATGGCGAACGGAGCGGAGCGGATGACGCTAGAGGTGCGAGTTTCCAACCTGCCTGCGCAAAAGCTATATGACAAGTTGGGCTTCCAAAGCTACGGCATCCGCAAAGGTTATTACACGGACAACAACGAAGACGCGATGATCATGTGGGCGGAGATGCCTCGTGCAGACGCGGAGTTGGGAATGGAGTAGATCCGCATGAGCTTTGTTGATAGAATCCGCAGCAAATATGAGCAAGATCGAGCGGCTGGCAAACCGGTGGTGATCTTGGGCATCGAGACGAGCTGCGACGAGACCTCAGCGGCGGTGATTCGCGATGGCAAGGAGATCTTGTCCAATGTGATCGCCTCGCAGATCGAAATTCACAAGCGCTTTGGCGGTGTCGTGCCGGAAGTGGCCTCGCGCAAACATGTCGAAAGCATCAGCGGCGTCGTCGATGCAGCGCTGGAACAGGCCGGTCTGACGCTGGACGACCTGTCTGCTGTGGCGGTGACCTACGGGCCCGGTTTGGTCGGGGCGCTGTTGACCGGAGTGGCATTTGCCAAAGGGCTTTGCTGGGCGAAAGGCATTCCGATGATCGGAGTGCAACACATTGCCGGGCACATCTACGCCAACTTTTTGTCGGGCGGGATGGAGCCACCATTGATCGCTTTGGTCGTGTCCGGCGGGCACACCGAGCTTGTGCACATGCCGACCCACGGCGAGTTCTCCTTCCTGGGCCGCACCCGCGATGATGCGGCAGGCGAGGCGTACGACAAAGTGGCTCGTTCGATGGGCCTTGATTACCCTGGCGGCCCGTTGATCGACCGTCTGGCGCAAACGGGGAATCCGGAGGCGTATGCCTTCCCGCGCGCTTGGATCGATGAGCAGTCGATGGACTTTTCCTTCTCGGGGTTGAAATCGGCGGTGATCAATGCGTTGCACAACGCTGAGCAACGCGGTGAGGAGATCGTGCGTGAGGATGTCGCCGCCTCATTTCAAGCGGCTGTCGTCGAAGTGCTCGTGGAAAAAACGGTGCGGGCGGTGGAGCGGACAGGTGTCCGCAACGTGGTCGTCGCGGGAGGTGTCGCCGCCAACAAAGGTCTGCGTAAGCGGCTGACCGAACGTGCCGCCGAAGCGTCTTTTCACGTCCACTTCCCCACGCTCGACCTCTGCACAGACAATGCGGCGATGATCGCAGCCGCTGCTTTCCCGCTGTACGAAGCAGGACAGTTCCACGATCTCGATCTGAACGCGCTGGCCAGCCTTAGCTTGACCAAATGGGCGGATACGCCGACGATCTGACAAATCAAGGACGTCTAAAACTACGCTTGGCCATAAAAAAAGCAACAGCACCCGTAAAGGGTGCTGTTTGCGTTTCAAGCGATATTAGAAGCCCCACCAGTAAACGTGCATACCTTGAGCATAGGCAACAGCCAGGTTTTGCTTGAAGGTTGCCGATTTCAGGTTCGTTGCATCGGTGGCGTTGGAGATGAAGCCAGTTTCACCGAGGGATGCCGGCATGTTGGTGTAGTGCAGAACGTAGAAGTCTGCAGATTTAACACCGCGCAGGGTGGAGTAGTTTGCTTTCAGCTTGTTGTACAGGTCGGTCGCAAGTTTTTGACCGTTGGTGCTGCCCGGATAGTAGTACGTTTCCAGACCGTTCGGGGTCGTAGTGGAGTACGAGTTGATGTGGAAGGATACGAAGAAGTTCGCACCTTTGTTGTTCGCAAACGTCGTGCGGTCTGCCAGGGTCAGCGTGGTGTTAGCAGTACGAGTCATGTGTACAGTAGCCGGGTAGTTCGCGACGATGTAGTTTTTGGAACGGGTCGCGATGTCGAGTACGACTGCTGCTTCTTCGATGCCGTTGCCAACAGCACCCGGATCGGAACCGCCGTGGCCCGGGTCGAGCACGATGATCGGGTTCGCTACTTCGATGGATGCTTCAGTGCCTTTTGCAGAAGATTTCCCATCGTTCGCAGATTTCAGCGCCGGGTTGTAGTTCGCCGGTGCTTGTTCGGAGGTGGAAAGACCTTCCGGTGCGATCGCGTTGATCGAGTTGTCCTTAGCAGCCAGTGCAGGCGTGGACAGGATGCTGGTGCAAACGAGTGCTGCTACCAAAGTTTTAGACATTTTCATAGATAACCTCTCCCTTAAATGAGTTCTATAATATTTTCTATATCAAAGCGCGATGCGCTCCGTATAGACAGCTTGAGATCCGGCTAGAACAACAGCCGAATGTTTTGCGGCAGGTCCTTCCAAAAGGCATCCCACCTGCTTGCCGTCAGATTTTCCTTGTACAAGCCGTAGCCTGACGATTCTTTTTGTGCTTCCATCCAAGTGCGGAATTGAGTCGTCTGCTTGTCCTGATAGAGGAGTTCGTTAATTTTTTTGCGGACTTCTGGATAGGTCTGTTGGTACGCGGTGGTGACATCTTCAATGACCACCCAATAGATCCACGCCCCGTCCTGAATCGGTCCGGTCACTTGATCTTTCGGTGCTTGGAAGGCCGCTTCGGCGAGCACCTCCGATGTGTTTTGTGCAAATGTGCCTTGGGAGGTCAACTCTTCCCAACTGTGTACCCGGCCGTCCGGGTCGATCGGAAACTCTTCGATCACGCTTTGAAATTGTTCAGCGGAAACACCGTGCAGGCGGGAGCGCGTGGCAGCATCGTCCGCTTTGGCACGCAGATAGCGGATGGTGCGGAATTCTGGCACGTAGAACGCCTCTTTGTTCGTGTTGTAATAGGCGAGAATCTCTTCATCGGTGACCTTCACGTCCTGCGTGATGCGCTTTTTCAACTCAAAGCCTGTTAAGGCGCGGCGGTAGTTGTTTTTCGCGTCCTCTTCGGTCATGTTCATCTCTTTGAGCACGGAGGCGCGCTCGTCGGGCGTTGCGCCAAGTTGCAAGAGCTGTTGCTCGACGAAAGTTTCATCGGCGGAAATTCCGATCTGCCTTCCTTTGTAGAGCACGAGTTCTTCCAAACTGCGCCGCTCCAGCAGATTGTGCTCTTCCTCTTGGCTATAGCCGACCCCAGCGAACACGGAGGGACGCATCTCGATCCACTCTGCTTTGCGCAGAGCCTGATCTTCGACCACAAACACCAGCGGATTGTAATACAGCCCTGCATACAGCAACAGAGCGCCACTTAGTAAGATGACTAGACCACTTGCTGCTATCCAGATACGTTTCTTCATCTCATCACCTGTCATGTCATGCATTCGGACGAATCAGGAGTCCATAACCATATGATACTCACAAGTAACTAGCATTTCAATCAGAAAATTTTATTTTTTATAGTTTATTTGTAAAAATGAACGGAAACGCAATGCTGCTGTTCAGGTTATCAACAGCGTTGTACACATATCCACGAAGTTGTGCACAACCATTTGTGGATAACGCCAAGACCGCCTGTAACACAGCGTTTTCATGATCGACATCATTCCACAAAAAATTATGTAAAGTAGAAGCTGGTTTTGGGGATAAGTTATCGATTTTCGGGTGAAATGTTGAATTGTGGGGGCTCATTGCTGTGGATATCTCTGTGGATTGTGTGGATGAATTGAAAATTATAACTATTTACTCACAAGTTATGTGTGCGAATCCTAACTTCGAAAAGGGAAGTCGCGAGGCAGACTTTGCTTTTGCCTGATTTCGCTGTTTGTTGGGAATGCTGGTAACAAGTATCTTGTCGAAAAAGGAGTGACCATCGATGATGCTGATGCGAGTGGTGCTGCTCTGCCTGCTGTTCTCGATCCTGCCGCCGCTGCCAACTGTCCAAGCGTCTACGCTGGCGCACGATACGGCGCAAAAGCGCCAAGCTCTGCTCGTTTTGATCAATCGGCTGGGGTATGACGACCTCGCCGCCATGCCGGAATTGCAAAAGCTGTCACAGCAAGGGGCGATCGCCTTGATGAACGTCAACACAGGTGGCAAGCGCACCGACTCCAACGCCTATGTGACGATGGCAGCAGGCGCTCCTGCGACGCTGGAGCCCGTCGATGTCCAAGCGTTCAACGCCGATGAGCAATTTCAGGATGTGCCTGTCACGGCGGTTTATGCCGGGCTGCATGGCAGGCGGGCGGATCATGAAGTGTTGCTCTTGTCGCTTCCGAGCATCTTGCGCAAAGAGGAGCGGTGGAATTTTAAAGCGTCGGCCGTCTCGCTTGGCGAAGCGTTGTACCGCCACGGTCTGCGCGCAGCTGTGCTCGGTTCTGGCGATCGCGCAGACGTGCTGTGGCGTCCGGCCACCCTGTTCACCTCGGACGAAACTGGGCGCACGCCATATGGTGACGTGAGCAGTCGTCTGTTGGCCCGCGATCCAGCTCGTCCATACGGCGTGCGCACCGATTATGATCGTTTGTGGAGCGAATACCAAGCACTGCGCGGACAAGCATCGCTCGTCGTGTTCGACCTCGCCGATCTGTATCGCCTCGCCGAATATCGGCATCACCTCGACGAAACGCAGTGGGTCGCCCTGCGCCAAACGGTGCTACAGGAACTCGATCAATTTATCGGCAGACTCGCCGCTGAGCAACCGAGCGATCGCATGCTCCTGATCGCTTCCCCACAGGTGACTGTCGCCGCCAAGTCGGAAGCGGAATGGCTGAGCCCGGTGATCGCTGTGGGCGGTGGGATCGGCGCCGATTCGGTGCTGACCTCAGCGACGACGCGGCGTGAAGGCATCGTCTCCAACCTCGACGTCGCCCCGACGCTGCTCGACTTTCTTCAGGTGCCCAAGCCACAGGGGATGATCGGCTATCCACTGCAAGCGACTTCTGCGCTTGAGCAGCAGCGCCTTGGCGCGTTGAAAGCGGCGACCATCTGGACGTACAGCAACCGGGCGGTGGTGTTGGGCGTAGTCGGCACGTTGATCGGCTGTGGCCTGTTGCTGGCCGTGCTGCGCCTGTACCGCTTGCAGCTCGGGGTCAACCTTGGCGCGATCCGCGCCCTGCTGTGGGTGGCGTTGACGATGCCGCTCTGCCTGTACCTGTTGCCGATCTTGTGCCCGTCAGGATTGTGGGAGGTGGCGGGCGGACTTTGGGCGCTCTACCTGCTGTTTGCGGCGATCCCGTTTCGCATCCTGCCGTTTTGCCAAACGTTGACCGGTCGCCTGACTTGGCTTTGCACGTGGACGATCGCCGTGGTCGTATGCGACACGTGGCAGGGCGGGTTGCTCGCCAAGCGCGGACTGCTTTCCTACGACCCGATCGTCGGGGCGCGCTATTACGGGGTCGGCAATGAATACATGGGCGTGGTGGTCGGAGCGGCCGCGCTGCTCTATGCGATGTTGCTCCATTCCAGCCGAGTCAGACGGCGCGGGCTCGGCGCTTCCGCGGTGCTTGGCGGGCTGTTGCTCACCGCCTTTTTCGCTTCGCCCGCTTTGGGGACAAACACGGGCGGCGCACTGACGATGGCCGCGACGACCGGACTTTGTTTCGCGATGCAAAAGCGCTGGCGACCGCTCCCGACGCTCGGCGTGCTGGCCGCATCGCTGTGCGTGGGGGCGGGGCTCTTGATCCTGCTCAACCAACCCAGCGCGCCTCCCTCTCACATCGGTGCGGCAGCGGGGCAGGTGCTGACCGGAGGCTTTGAAGAGATGGCGCGAATCTTCGCCCGCAAGTCGGACATGTTCGTCCGCCTGCTGTTCTCGTCGATCTGGCCGACCGTATTCCTGCTGTTTTTGTCCCTGTTTGTCTATCTGCTGTACCGCGATCAAAAAAGAGCGTGGCAGACGCGCTATCCCGAGTACAGATCGGTGATCGGCGGTATGCTCACAGGCGCTGTGGTCGGCCTGTTCACCAACGACTCGGGCATCGTCGTGTTGGGCTTGATATCGTTGTTCGCCTTGTTCCCGACCATGTTGATCTGGCTGGAACTCGACACGGGTCCGATGCGAACGCCAAAACGCTCCGTCTCTCTGCGGCGCTGAAAGCGACGGCAGCGTGGCGGGCAGTTCCTGTTCACGTTCGCTTCAGGTCGGCTCGTTTGGGTAGGGGTTACCTCACAGGCCGTTTGCCAGCAGATGTCGGCAACGGCCTTTTCTGTGCGGTGCGGGCCTTGGGCCGACTGCTCGTCACCACGTTTTCCTGCGGGCGAGTGACCGAGGGCATTTATCGTTCAATCGTTCAACCAAGTTGCTTGCCTTTAGTTTGTCATTTGATTGTTGAAATTGATTCCTATTCCAGATTACTTGGGAGTGATATAATTTCCCAAGCTATCTATCAAAGCTAGAGGAGATGACAGCCATTATGCAAAATTCACAAACATTTGAAGAGGTTCGCGACAGTTTGCTCCAGCATCCCGTGTATCAAAAATTGACCTCGGCCGAGCGCGTGCGACAGTTTATGGAACATCACGTGTTTGCCGTCTGGGATTTTATGAGTTTGCTCAAGCGTTTGCAGCGCGACCTGACTGTGACCACCGTGCCTTGGATGCCAGGGCGCGAGGCGCAATATGCCCGCTTTATCAATGAGATCGTGCTTGGGGAAGAAACGGACGAGGACGGGCGCGGAGGATACATCTCACATTTCGATCTTTATATAGAAGCGATGGAAGAAGCAGGTGCTGACACCGCTCCGATTCGTCAGTTCTTAGCGCGGTTGGCTGCAGGCAGCACGCCAGCAGAAGCGCTGAACGCTGCGGACATCCCGCAGTCGGTGCGGCAGTTTGTCGAAACGACGCTCGACATCGCGTTGCATGGACAATCGCATCAGGTGGCCGCCGCCTTTTTCTATGGGCGCGAAGACATCATCCCTGACATGTTCACCCACCTCGTTCGGGAACTTGAGGCCAGCGGCAAGTCGGCCGAACGCCTTTTGTACTATTTGAAGCGTCACATCGAACTGGACGGAGATGAACACGGCCCGTTGGCGGAGCGACTTTTGTCCTATCTGTGCGCAGGTGATCCGCAAAAAGAACAAGAAGCGTTGGCGACAGCGAAGCAATGTTTGCAAAGCAGAGTCCAGCTTTGGGATGGAGTTTCCAATTCTCTTACAAAATAAATCATGGTAGTTAAAAATTTTTAGTTTGACTATCATCAAAATGATGATTACGACTCTTTGTGTTTATCGCCACTTGAGGTATAGTTTATTTCAGGGAGGTGACACAAATGAAGAATGAGTTGGATCAGTTAGAGGTCGTCGAAGTGGCAGATTTGCAAGTTGGACATGCGTTTCACACGTTTATGTTTCAGTCGCACATGGAGGACGAACCAGAAGAAGCATGAATCACAAGCGGGTAGGCTTGTTTTCGGCATAGAGAAGTGAAGGTACTTGGAGAGTGCAGGTATCGGACGCTTCTCTATCTTTATGAAGACGACCGTAATTGAGGGGATTACCGATGAGAAAAGTAATGATTGTGTTTCCGCCAACGACGGAAGCACGTCTCTTCCCCTACCTGAGTTTGCCGATGATCACCGCCTTTCTGCGCCGCGCCGGCGTCGATGTGGGCCAATACGACTTTAATTTGGACCTCTGCCACCGCCTGTTTTCGAAAAAGAGCCTCGGTGACTTTTTGCACAGACAGGAGCGCACGTCAGTTGGATTGCTGAAGCAGGAATATCGCACCGAACTTGCCCGCTTTTTGCTGCGCCACCATGATACGCTGTGGCGTGATGTGATCGAAAAAGCGACGGGGTCTGTGCGCGAAACGGCCACAGGGCTGCCCTTTGTTCGCCAAGGGGTGGAATTGCTGCTCGAAGGTTCGATCGTGAAAGAAGAGATCACCTCGCTCGCTCGCATCGCCAGGCGCGCCGCGGAGTATGAGCAGTTGGCCGAAGGGGATTTTGCCGCTGCCGAACTGTACGCGATGCTCGTTGAAGGATTGGAGCGCGAGAAGCCTGACGTGTTTGCGCTGTCGGTGGCCTACTACAGCCAATTGTTGCCGACTTTATTGCTCGCCAAATGGGTCAAACAGTTGCGCCCACAGACGTTTGTCGTAGTGGGTGGACAGCAGATGATGCTGCGCCATGAGGAGATCTGCGCGCTGCCCGAATTTGTTCAGCACATCGATGGCATTGGGGTCGGTGCCGGAGAGGAGACGATGGACAAACTGCTGCAAGCGCTTTTTTCCAATTTGCCCAAGCAGGACGTGCCCGATTTTATCTGGATCGAGGACGGCATCGTGAGCTCGCGCGGGCCTCGTTCCAGCGTGCGCATTCAGGACGTGCCGACGCCCGATTTTACAGGCTTGCCCGTAAAGGGCTATCTGCATGAGGAGTTCCATTTTGGACTGACGACCTGTGTGGGTTGCTATTACGGGAAATGCGTGTTTTGCTCCTATGGCAATCGATCGCGGCGCGAGAAGAGCTATCAGCAGAAGACAGCACGGCAATTGGCGTCCGAGTGCCGGGAGTTAGTCGATACATACGGCGTGTCACGGATCAACTTTGTTGACGAAAACACCAATCTGCAACTTGTGCGTCATGCGATGCACCACCTGCGGGAACAGGGGTACAGCTTGCAGTTTACCACGCGCAACCGTTTGGAGCCGTGTCTGCTGGACAAGGCGTTCGTGCAGGAATTGAAAGAACTCGGTTGCGTGATGATGTCTACCGGATATGAGACCAATTCACAGCGCCTGCTCGACAGATTGGACAAAGGTGTACAGGCCAGCGACTACCAAGCGATCATCGACAACCTGCATGAAGCGGGGATACTTCTGCAGCTGTCGATCATGGGGGGCATTTTGGATGAAACGGAAGCTGAAGTGGCCGCCTCGCAAGCTTTCTTGGCAGAAAATGCGCACAAGATCGGCATCGATGTCATGCAGATGCTGGTGGCCGAGCCGAAGACTTATCTGACCGACGAGGCCGAGCGGTTTGACATCGTGTGGAAGGACACAGAAGAACTCAGGGGAAACCGGCTACTCAACTATGGGATGGGCCGGATGGGGAAAGATTTTTTGTACAAAGACGGGGATACATTTGCCAAGCGGTTGGAGCGGTTTGTCGAGATTTACGAAACGGTCACACCGCAGAAGAACAGCAACCTCGCGCCGCATAAGCGAAAGCGTGGTGCCAAGACACAGCCAGAGCCAGTAACGCGTGTACAGCTGTTGCCTTGGGTCCGCGTGATCGAGGCGGTGCAAAAGCCTGATCAGCCTCGGCAGAAGTTTGTGGCCGATCTGTTGTGGCAACGCCTGTATGTTTTGCCAGACGTCTTGATCCAGCAGGGGGATGAAGGGCTTTTGCTGGCAGAGCGCGAGGAGGGACACAGCGTCTTACAACTGTTTGTGCAAATGGAGTTAGGGCTACCTACATCGTAAGGAGGACGCTTATGGGGGCGTACACGATTCGAATGCCCAAGGTTGCAACAAAATTGGGACTTGGGCTTGGTATGGACTTGCCTTGGGGAGGCGAGATCGGTTTTCAACAAGACGCGGTGCAAGGCGAGACGATCACGCCAAAGATGAAGGCGTTTTTCGCAAAGTACCGAGGGGACTTTTCGTATCTCTTTTTCGCATTTCAGCCGAAAAATCGGAATCGGCTGCGAGCAGAAGATTATTTTACCGCCTATGACCGCTTGTTTGCGGAAGTGCCGGACATCAAGCATCGGGCGTTTCATCACACGATGCTGAACATGGGCTCGTTGGAGCCGTATGAGAAAGCGGAGATCATCGAGTTTACCAATGCGCTGATCGAGCGCTATCGATTGACATGGATTGTCGAGGACCTCGGACTGTGGTCGTTGCATGGCAAAGTCTTGCCATTTCCTTTGCCGCCCTATTTGACCCAAGAGGGGCTAAAGGCGTGCATTCGAAACATCGCGGAGTATCAGGAGAAGCTGTTGGCTCCGCTTTGTGTTGAGTTTGCTGGCTTCACGGAAGGTTCCAACTTTTATATCGGCGAGTTGGATGCGTTCGATTACTTTCGTGAGATCGCGATGGAGACCGGATCGCCTGTGACGATCGACCTTGGCCATGTGCTTAGTTATCAATGGCTGAAAGGGAACACGGGCGAGCGGATGTTTGAGGGATTGGAACGAATGCCGCTCGAGCATTGTTTTGAGTTCCATCTCTCTGGATGTCAGATCATCAAGGGCAAGTTTCGTGACCTGCATCATGGGGTGTTGCTCGATGAGCAGTTGCAGTTGCTGGAGTATTTGCTCCCGCGCTGCCCTCAGTTGAAAGCGGTCACGTACGAAGACCCTCACTATACAGAAGACGGAACGCTGATCGCCAAAGCCCAGCCGAACTTTTTACGCATGCAGGAAATCGTGGAAAGGTGGGCGGGAGCGTGACCGATCAGCTTGTGACGATCGATCGGGCGTTGTATCGGCTGTTGCATCAACGGACGTATCGCGAAGCATTTCTGGCTGGCAGGTATGCGGAGTTAGGCTGGTCGGAGCAGGTTGCCCAGGCGTTTGAGACGGTGGATCGTGACGAGCTGACAGCGACAGCCAAGCAGATCTCCCGCCGCCTGCTGGCAGGCGATCGCACGAGCAGCAAAGGGCTGCGCGGGGCGTTTGGTCGCGTGTTTCAGGCGCTGGAAGCGGCGGGGCGACCGGCGCTTGACGTGGTGGATGCGTTTGTCGAATCACAGCAGTACGAAGCCTATCGCGAAGTGCCGTATGCGGGGACAGGCATTTGCGTGGAAGAAGCATTTTATGAATTTTTGAAGCGTGATCAATGGTTCGTGCGCGATGAATGGTTGATGTGCCTGTTGACGCACGAATTTTTGACAGCGCTGCTCGGGATTTTGACGGTGAACCAAGCACCAGCGTTTGTTGTGCGTACCGAGTTGTTACAACAAAACGCAGTCGCTCGCTTTGCGCTCCAGCGCTACCCTCGCCAAGTGGCAGACGCTTTGGCCGGACGGGCGTTGCAAGGCGACGATGAGGTAATCTGGTTGTATGCGGCGACGACCGCACACTTTCTATCCGGCCCCGTGTCGCCACTCGTGGCAGAGTTGCTTTCGAGGACGGAAGGAGCTGTGGAGGCGGGAGCGGAGGAGCAGGTGCGGACAACGGTGCAAAAGCTGCAAAAGATGGGGTTGTTGAGTGGAGCATCGAAGGCTTAGGGGATTCCCCTGAGCCTTTTTTCATAGAAAATGATGGGTCTTTGACGAAAATTACATGTCCGACGTGATCCGAAAAACGCGAGGGTGACGGAAATTTTGGTAGGTTTTAAGCACGTAGCATTGCAGGGGAGCACGAGATTCGATCAGTATGAAGGTCAGTTTGGATAATGGGCGATCGCTTGTTTCTTGAGCGCATAGAATTCGTTAGGATGTTCGCCGTAATATTCGTAACGATGATTCCGAAACGCTTCCAGTTGGCTGGACGGATCTTCTGGACGATCGACAGGGGTGGTGTAGTCAAATTTCCCTTGGTAATTGCCGACGATATAGCTTACATGGCTGTTTGGCGAGCGTTCGAGAAAGAGCAGGTAGTCTCCTTTTTTCGTCATCCATTTGTAGCCGATCGATCCGTGGTACGTATCCTTTTCGATGTACCCTTCTTCATTAACCAACAGCAGATCACCCTTTTGGACATTGCCTTTAAAGACCTTGGTGACTTTCACGGTCGATTGAGAGACGAAATATGGGGCGGAGTCAATTGCCGCAGGCCAAGTGATGCTAAGGTCGATCCGATTCCGTGTCCCGGTGAATCGGGCTCGGATGATCAGGTCGGCTTCCTGTTCCAACTGTTCGACTTTTGTATAGTGCATATATTCGGGAATGCCAAATCCTGTGCTGACATGGGAGGGGACTGGCCCTCGATTCAGCAAGTAAAGGCTGAGCGCGGAGAGGAGCAACATAGCGCCTAGCAACCAGACTGTCCTGTTCATGGAAAATTCCCCCTTTGTAGAAGGTTGGACGTCTCTTGGAGCGGTGAAGTTCCCAACCGTTCGACCAAGGGACACCAAAAAGAGAACGCCGTCATTGATGTGACGACCGTTCTCTTTTGTCTGTATCACAATTCTGCTGTGCCTTTTGTCCGGTGCAGCTTTTCCAGACAAATCGTGACATACTGTGCCCACAGCGCTTCCCATTCCAGCACCAGATCCCAAGCATCCTCGGAGACGACCGTTTTGATCTGCTCTTCTAAGGAAGAAAGTTGCTTTTGTAGCACATGAAGTTCCGGATCATCATCCAACTGTTCCAGCATCCGGTTGATCGCATCCCTGTCCATCCCTGTTCACCTCCGCGCAGCGTGCAGGTTATATTTCTCTTTTGTGAGATAACAATTCTCCAATTGTGAAATTGACTCCTCCCAGAGAGTGCAATTATTTTCGCTCAAAGTTTTTCTGAAAACGTTTATATGGAGCGCAGCGGGCGATCGTCTATACGTTTTGTCACGGCACGGCATAGACTAAAATCGAGCAGAACGGAGACAAAGGAGGAGACGGGATGGCAGGAAAAGTCTCTTTCCCCTTTGGCCGCGCAGGAGGAACAGAACGATCCTATCCGATCGGCGCGGCACAAGGGTATTGGCCGGGGATGGCAGCTGGCTTTGGCTATTTTGGCTGGGCGATAGCATTTCTCGTGCTGTTTTTCATCGGGTTTGTGTTTTGGCGGGTCTGGGGCCAAGTCGGACCGCTCGTCGGTGGCGGATTTTTCTGGTAGCTGACCATGACAAAAAAGGGACGGGTGCGGGAGTTTCTCCTGCATCCGTCCCTTTTTATACGAAAGGGAAGGGGCCCCGTCTGCAGCCAGGACCATCTATGTTATCGCGACGCTGTCGTCGTGTGCCGTTGCCACCTCTCTTTTCTCTCTCTCTGAACGACAGGGTGCGCGTCTCACCAATCTCTCGCGCCTTTCGCTTGACTTGATATACGATATGAGCCCGCGCCCGATTGGGTGCTTGCCCTCCCCTCAAAAAAGGTCAAAATCAGTTCTTGAATAAACATGCATGAATATGTATAATAACACAAGACAACGACGAACCCATGGGGAGGTAAGGACAGCATGAAAGGTGTTCTCGTTTTGGAGAATGGACGACAGTTTCGCGGCGAGTTAATCGGCTCGTCCGCTCAGGGATATGGAGAAGTGGTGTTTCATACGGGGATGACCGGGTATCAGGAGATTTTGACCGACCCTTCATACGCTGGCCAGATCGTGGCGATGACCTACCCACTGATCGGGAATTATGGGATCAACGAAGGGGATTTTGAAGCAAAGCGCCCGTGGCTGACCGGGTTCGTCACAGGAGAGGCGTGTGACTCCCCGAGCCACTTTCGGAGCAAACAAACGTTGCATGACTATCTGACTCAACACGGCATCACCGGATTGATCGGCGTCAACACGCGAGCACTGGTGCGAACGATCCGTGAAGAGGGCAGTTTGAAAGGATATATATTGTCAGAAGCAAGTCTCGCCACCGCGAGCGCACTCGAATTTCCGGCGTTGCCCCGCGACCTCGTCAAACGGGTCAGCACCCAGGAGATCTATCGCGTGAACGCGGCGGGCGACCTGCATGTGGTGTTAGTTGATTTCGGTGCCAAAGGAAATATCGCCAAATCGTTGGCGCGGCTGGGCTGCCAAGTGACCGTGGTGCCAGCCAATACCTCTTTTGAAAAAATTGCCGCGCTGCATCCGGACGGCATCATGCTTTCCAACGGACCGGGCGATCCGGCCGACTGTGCCGATGTGTTGCCGCTTGTGAAAAAGTTGGCAGAGACTTACCCGCTGTTTGGCATCTGCCTCGGCCATCAATTGCTGGCGATGGCCTTTGGAGCCAAGACAGCCAAGATGAGCTTCGGCCATCGCGGGTCGAACCATCCCGTGCAGGATCTGCAGACGGGCAAAGTCTGGATCACCTCGCAAAACCATGGCTACAGCGTGCAAACGGAGAGCTTGCCTGCCGAACTGCTCGTCACGCATCAGCATGTGAACGACGGCACAATCGAAGGGGTGGCACATAAAACCTGGCCGGCTTTCTCGGTGCAGTTTCACCCGGAAGCGTGCCCAGGTCCGCAGGATGCGGAAGAATTGTTCCACCGTTTTCTCGCGCGGATGAATGAAAGGAAGGGATCGCAACTTGTCAGCCTCACCTAATCTCGCCAAAATCCTCGTCATCGGCTCTGGCCCGATCGTCATCGGGCAGGCTGCCGAGTTCGACTACGCCGGAACGCAAGCCTGCAAAGCGCTGCGTGAGGAAGGCTGTGAAGTCATCCTTGTCAATTCCAATCCGGCGACGATCATGACCGATCATGAGGTGGCCGACCGCATCTACATCGAACCGCTGACCGTGCCGATGATCACCGCGATCATCGCGAGCGAACGTCCACAGGGGCTGCTCGCAACACTCGGCGGCCAGACGGCGCTCAACCTCGCTGTCGAGTTGGCCGAAGCGGGCGTGCTCGCCGAGTACGATGTACAACTGCTCGGCACTCCGCTCGACTCGATCAAGCGGGCAGAAGATCGCCAGCTGTTCAAAGATCTGATGGAAGAGTTGAGCCAACCGATCCCAGAGAGTGCTATCGTTCATACGCTCGAAGAGGGCTATGCATTTCTGCAAGAGATCGGCCTGCCTGTCATCATTCGCCCCGCCTTCACGCTGGGCGGCACAGGCGGCGGGATCGCAGAGACGTTTGAAGATTTTCAAGAGATTCTGTTGCGCGGGCTGAAACAGTCGCCGATCTCGCAGGTGCTGATCGAACGCAGCATCAAGGGCTGGAAAGAGATCGAATACGAAGTGATGCGCGACAGCAACGACACTTGCATCACGATCTGCAACATGGAGAATCTCGACCCGGTCGGCGTGCACACCGGAGACTCGATCGTCGTCGCTCCGTCGCAAACGCTGACCGACCGCGAGTACCAGATGTTGCGCACCGCTTCGCTCGACATCATTCGCGGCTTGAAGATCGAAGGCGGATGCAACGTTCAGTTTGCGCTGGACCCGCACTCGGAGCGCTACTGCGTGATCGAGGTCAACCCGCGCGTATCGCGTTCCTCCGCTTTGGCGTCGAAAGCGACCGGGTATCCGATCGCCAAGATTGCGGCGAAAATTGCGATCGGGCAACATTTGCACGAGATTGTGAATCCGGTCACAGGTAAGACGTTCGCCAGCTTCGAGCCGGCGCTCGACTACATCGTGGTGAAAATTCCGCGCTGGCCGTTTGATAAGTTTCCGCACGCTAACCGCACGCTTGGCACGCAGATGAAAGCGACTGGCGAAGTGATGTCGCTTGGCCGCACTTTCGAAGAAGCGCTGCAAAAAGCGGTTCGTTCCTTAGAAATCGGTGCGGATGGTCTGCAGTGGACAGGGGAGTTGGCGGCGGTTGCCGAGCCGGACGATCTGCGCCTGTTCGCATTGACCGAAGCGCTTCGCCGCGGCCAATCGTGGCAAGACCTGCAAGCGGCGACTGGCGTGGACGCGTGGTTCCTGCAAAAGCTCAACCAGCTCGTCGAATTGGAGCGCGAGATGAAAAGCGTGCCGCTCACGCCGGAAAAACTCACGCACTATAAACAAAAAGGCTTCTCCGACGCACGCATCGCCGCTCTGACCGGCATCGCGCCAGAGGAAGTGCTCGAACTGCGCAAAAGCTGGAAGATCCATCCGTCCTATCAGTTGGTCGATACGTGTGCGGCTGAATTTGTATCCACCACACCGTATTTTTACTCAACTTACTGGGGCGAAGATGAATTCCTGCCGCCGACCGACAAGCAAAAAGCGCTGGTCTTAGGCTCCGGCCCGATTCGGATCGGGCAGGGCATCGAGTTTGACTACTGCTCGGTGCATGCGGTCAAGGCGTTGGAAAAGCTCGGCTATGAGACGGTGATTCTCAACAACAACCCTGAGACGGTCTCCACCGATTTTGACACCGCACACCGCCTGTTCTTTGAGCCACTCACGGCAGAAGATGTGCTGGAAGTGGCACATCGCGAGCAGATTGACCGCGTGTTCGTCCAATTTGGCGGCCAGACGGCGATCAATCTCGCTGAGCCGTTGCAACAGAAAGGTCTGACCTTAGCTGGTACGACGACCGATGCGATCGACAAAGCGGAAGACCGCGAAGCGTTCCGCCAACTGCTCGATGGACTCAGCATTCCGCAGACGGTGGGCGGTTCGGCACACGACATCGAAACGGCCAAAAAAGTCGCCGCACAGATCGGCTATCCCGTGATGGTGCGCCCCTCCTATGTGATCGGCGGGCGGGGGATGGCGGTCGTGTATGACGAAAGCGAATTGGTTCGCTACATGGAACAGGCCACCAAACTTACGTATGCCAACGCCAGTCACCACGAGCAAGCGGCGAGCGCACAAAGCGCACAGCCGACTGCTGAGTTGCAGGACACAGCGAGCCATTCAGCTGCCCATCCGATCCTGATCGACCAGTATCTGACTGGTCAAGAGGTCGAAGTGGATGCCGTCTGTGACGGCGAAACGGTCCTCATCCCAGGCATCTTCGAGCACATCGAGCGGGCAGGTGTCCACTCTGGCGACTCGATGGCGGTATATCCGCCGCAGAGGCTGAGCGAGCAAACGATCGAGACGCTCGTCACCTACACCCAGCAGATCGCCAAGGCGCTTGGCATCATCGGCCTGCTCAACATCCAGTTTGTGCTGGTAAGTGACGCCGTCTACGTGTTGGAAGCCAACCCGCGCGCGTCGCGCACCGTGCCGATCCTGTCCAAAGTGACGGGTGTGCCACTGGTCGAGTTGGCCGTCCGCGTGCAGTGCGGTGAAAAGCTCGTCGATTGCGGCTACGGCACCGGGCTGTATCCGGCCAAGGACCACGTGGTTGTCAAATCTCCAGTCTTCTCCTTTGGCAAACTGACCGGGCTCGACATCCAACTCGGCCCGGAGATGAAATCGACCGGAGAAGCGCTCGGGATTGGTCTGACCTATCCGGAAGCGCTGGGCAAAGCGTTTCTCGGCAGCGGCCTGACATTGCCCGCAGGAGGCGGTGTGCTGGTGTCGATCACCGACCGCTTAAAAGCAGAAGCGCTGCCGCTGTTGCAACAACTGGCCGAGCAGGGGATGACGCTGTATGCGACCGAAAACACTGCCGCCTTCTTGTCGGAACAGGGATTGTCCGCACATCCTGTCTCCCGCGAAGAAGACGAAGTGCTGAACCTGCTCAAATCGGGCAAGATCAACCTTGTGCTGAACCTGCCGACGATCGGCAACGACCCGAAGCGACTCGGTTGCCTGATCCGCCGCTTCACTGTGGAAATGAAAATACCCTGCCTGACTTCGCTCGACACAGCTACAGCATGGCTGTTGTCACTGCAAGCGGGCTCGCACTTTAGACCGTACGCACTAGACTCTCAAGGAGGGATTTCACATGGCAGCCATTCCGCTTCCTAATTTGCCTGTGCACGATTTGCAGGGGCGTGATTTTCTCGATTTTGCCGATTTTTCGGCCGCAGAGCTGCAACAACTGCTCGACCTGTCGATCGAATTGAAACAGAAACACAAAGCGGGCGTACCCTACCGCCCGCTGGCTGGAAAAACGCTCGGCATGATTTTTGAAAAAGCGTCCACCCGCACTCGGGTCTCGTTCGAAGTGGCGATGAACCAACTGGGTGGGCAAGCGATGTTCCTCTCCGGCCGCGATACGCAGATCGGCCGCGGCGAGCCGCTTCCCGACACGGCGCGCGTGCTGTCCCGCTATCTGGACGGCGTCATGATCCGCACGTTCGGACATGAAAGCGTGATCGAATTCGCTCACTATGCCACTGTGCCTGTGATCAACGGTCTGACCGATCTGCATCACCCGTGCCAAGTGCTGGCCGACGTGCTCACCCTTTGGGAGAAAAAAGGCAAGGTGCAGGGCCTGACCGTCACCTACATCGGAGACGGTAACAACATGGCCAACTCTTGGCTGATCGCAGCGCCGAAATTTGGCATCAATCTGCGAATCGCCACTCCGCAGGGCTATGAATGCGACCCGCAGGTCGTCGAGCAGGCGCAAAAACTCGCCGCCGAGCACGGCACCGAACTGCTCTTGACGCACGACCCGGTTGCGGCTGTGACCGACACCGACATGATCTACACCGACGTTTGGGCCTCGATGGGTCAGGAAGAGGAGCAAAAGCTGCGCGAACAGCATTTTGCCGCCTATCAGGTCAACCAAGAACTGGTCGCCCATGCCAAGCCGGACTACCTGTTCATGCACTGCCTGCCCGCGCATCGCGGCGAAGAGGTGACGGCAGAAGTGATCGACGGCCCGAATTCGGTCATCTTCGACGAAGCGGAAAACCGCCTGCACGTACAAAAAGCGATCATCGTGGCCACGATGGCCTAACCTACCTATCATCTTAAAAAGGGGAAATCACTCATGAAGAAAAAATTGATCCTCGCGTACTCCGGCGGCCTCGACACCTCGGTTGCCATCACCTGGTTGAACGAACAAGGCTATGAAGTCATCGCCGTTTCTGCCGATGTCGGGGAAGGCAAAGACCTCGAATTTGTCAAAAACAAAGCGCTCCAAGTCGGCGCTTCCAAGTCCTACATGATCGACGCTCGCGAGCTGTTTGCCAAAGAATTCATTCTGCCGTCTTTGAAAGCGAACGCGCTGTACGAACATAAATACCCGCTTTCCGCGGCGCTGTCCCGTCCGCTGATCTCGCAGCTGATGGTCGAATATGCGGAGCAAGAAGGCGCAGTAGCAGTCGCTCACGGCTGCACAGGCAAAGGCAACGACCAAGTGCGCTTCGACGTCTCTGTCACCGCGCTCAACCCGAACTTGGAAATCGTAGCTCCGGTGCGCGAATGGGGCTGGTCGCGCGACGAAGAGATCGAATATGCCAAACAGCACAACATTCCGATCCCGATTACCAAAGAAAACCCGTTCTCCGTCGATGCCAACCTGTGGGGCCGTTCCTGTGAATGCGGCGTGCTCGAAGATCCGTGGGCCGAAGCGCCGGAAGCGGCATTCGAGTGGACAGTAAACGCTCAGGATGCGCCGAACACGCCAGAATATGTGGAGATCGGTTTTGAAAAAGGGGTTCCCGTCTCGCTGAACGGCCAAGCGCTCGGACTGGTAGAACTGATCGAGCAGTTGAACAAACTGGGCGGCGCACACGGCGTCGGCCGTATCGACCATGTCGAAAACCGCTTGATCGGCATCAAGTCCCGCGAAGTGTACGAAGCACCGGGCGCGCTGATCCTGATCGCCGCACACCGCGAGTTGGAGACGATCACCCTGCCGCGCGAAGTGGCACACTTCAAACCGCAGCTCGAACTGAAATACACCGAACTCGTGTATAACGGCCTCTGGTTCTCGCCGCTGAAAAAGGCGCTCGACGCGTTCATCGAAGAAACGCAAGCGACCGTCACCGGAACTGTGCGCGTCAAACTGCACAAAGGCACCTATCAACCGGTGGGCAGAAAGTCTGAGCAGTCGCTCTACGACCTCGACCTTGCGACCTACTCGCCAGACGATGCGTTCGACCACAATGCGGCAAAAGGCTTCATCAAGCTCTGGGGCTTGCCGACCAAAGTTTACTCCAAAGTCAATCAAAGCAAGTAGGGGGGCACGAACATGAAACTATGGGGCGGACGCTTCACCAAACCGACCAATGAACTTGTCGAAGAATTCACCGCATCGATTTCGTTCGACCAGCGCCTCGCCGCACAGGACATCAAAGGCTCCCTCGCGCATGTCAAAATGCTCGGTGCCTGCGGAATCATTCCGCAGGCCGATGCGGACACCATCCGCGCAGGGCTGTTGAAACTCCAAGAAAAATGGGCGATCGGCGAACTGGCTTTTTCGATCAAGGATGAGGATGTGCACATGAACCTCGAAAAACACCTGATCGAAGAGATTGGCCCCGTCGGCGGAAAATTGCACACGGGCCGCTCCCGCAACGACCAAGTGGCGCTCGACATGCACCTCTATTTGAAAGAAGAGGCGGGCGTGCTGGCTGGACTGCTCACCGAACTGATCGCCGTGCTCGTCGAAAAAGCGGAGCAAAATCTCGATGTGATCATCCCTGGCTACACCCATCTGCAACGGGCGCAACCGGTGTTGCTGGCTCAGCATTTTCTCGCCTATGTGGGCATGTTCCGCCGCGATGTGGAGCGTCTGCAAGATGCGCTGAAGCGGATCGACACCATGCCGCTCGGGGCGGGGGCATTGGCCGGGACGACCTTCCCGATCGATCGGGAAATGGTCGCAGCCGAACTTGGTTTTGGCCGGATCTATGAGAACTCGATGGACGCTGTCAGCGACCGCGACTTCATCTTGGAATTTTTGTCGGCCGCCTCGATCGTGATGATGCACCTGTCCCGTTTTTGTGAAGAGCTAGTCTTGTGGTCCTCGACCGAGTTCGGCTTTGTCGAACTGGATGATGCGTACTGCACCGGTTCCTCGATCATGCCGCAGAAAAAGAACCCGGACGTCGCCGAACTGATTCGCGGCAAGACGGGCCGCGTCTACGGGCATTTGTTTTCCTTGCTGACCGTGCTGAAGGGCTTGCCCCTCGCCTATAACAAAGACCTGCAAGAGGACAAAGAAGGGATGTTCGACACCGTGGACACGCTCAAGACCTCGTTGATCCTCTTTGCAGGCATGATCGAAACGATGGAAGTGCGCCGCGAAAATACGGAGAAGGCGGTCAAGCAAGACTTCTCCGTCGCCACCGACCTCGCCGACTATCTGGTCCGCAAAGGGCTTCCGTTCCGACAGGCGCATGAGGTGATCGGCAAGATCGTGCTGTTTTGCATCGCGGAAGGGAAGTACCTCCCCGAGCTCACATTTGCCGAATATCAAAGCTTCTCCACGCTGTTTGCAGAAGATCTCTACCAAGCGATCGATGTGGTCAACGTCGTGGAAGCGCGCAACTCGCTGGGCGGCACCGGCACGAAGAGTGTCGAGCATCAACTGCACTTGCAACAAGAGTGGCTGGCCACACAAACCCGTGAAGTGTAACAACTTCCCGGGTTTTCTTTTTTTTTTCGCCAAAATGTGAACCTTTTCATCACTTGATTCGTACTACCATAAGTAATTCTGAAAAATCCTCACAGATTTACCAGTTAGAATCTGGTAAACTAGCAAGGAAGTAGTTCTAATCTATCAAATACCAGTAGGAAAGGGTGTACAACATGGGGAACTTTTTTGGGGTATTGACGCAACCTACAGCAGCGTTTGAGCGCTTGCGTGGCAAAGGTGGCTGGGTGCTCACCCTGATTTTGCTGATGGTGCTGTCGGTGTTCGCGCTGTGGCTGCAAAACGATGCGATCATGGGCACGATCGAACAGGAATTTAACAAGCAGGCTGAGCAAGGCCAGCCGATTCCGGATGAAATCAAAGATGTGGCGCTCGCAAGTGGCAAGTTCATCACCTATTTCAGCGGAACGCTAGGCGTCATCGTTACGATGTTCTTGGGCGGTTTGCTCCTCTTGCTCGTCAACTTGTTCGTTCGCGGGGAAGCTACCTACATGCAACTGTCGAAAGTGGCGCTCTACTCCTACATTCCGTCGGTCATCGGTATTGTTTTGACGGGGATCATCGCCTATGCAACTGGCGCTACCTCGTTGTACGATGTGTCGTTGAGCGCAGGTGCGTTCGTCTCTGATAAATCGTCGATGGCGTTCGTGATCGCCCAAATCATCAACCCGTTCAGCCTCTGGAGCTTGGCGTTGATGATCATCGGCACCGCGGTCATGACGCGCAAAAGCCGTGGTTCGGTTGCGCTCTGGATCGTCATCGGCTGGACGATCGTTACCTTCCTGACGCTGATCGGATCGAAGGCAGCATAAGTATGAATAAAAAAGTGATCTGGGGCGCGGTGCTCGCTTTGTCGGTAGCGGGTGTCGCCGGGATGAACATCTATAGCTTGAACAAAACGATCGATGTGAGCGTTACGCAAGCGGAAGAAGGTGCGATCTCCGAAACTGTTTTCGCCAGCGGGCAGTTGGAGTCGGCCGATGTGCAGAACTACTTTGCTCCGGCAAGTGGCGTCGTGGACAAAGTGGAGGTCCGAGCGGGAGATGCGGTGAAAAAAGGGCAGACCCTCTACACCTTGCGCGTCGAGGACTTGCAACAGCAACTCCGCATGGAGCAAAACAACCTGAAGATCGCTCAGGCGGAGCGGGAGGCGGCCCGCAAACAACAGGATGCGGCGAACGCCAACCCGCTGGTGCCAAAACAGGAGATCGACTTTACCCTGTATGATATGAAGATTGAAAATGCAGATCTGGCAGTGCAGGCGGTGCAGAAAAAAATCGCCTCGGCCACAGTCACTGCGGCGAAAGACGGCGTGGTCACCCACTTGGACATCAAAGCCGGACAGATCGTGATGGAAGGCGCTCCGGCGCTCGTCACCGCCAACCTCGATGCGCTGCAAGTGCGCGCGCAGATCGGGGAGCTCGATGCGGGCAAGGTGAAACAGGACCTGACCGTCACGGTGAGCGGCGATGCGTTTGCCGACAACACCTACAGCGGCATCGTCAGCTACCTCGCGCCGACGGCCAGCCTGTCCAACCCGGCAGCCAAAGACCCATCGGTGGAGATGCTCGTCACCTTGGACAACTCAGCACCCGAACTGCGCCCTGGCTACAACGCGACGGTGGAGGTCACGCTGACCGAAACGCAAAAGCACCCGTTGGTGCCGCCAGAAGCGATCAAGCGCGAAGGGGAGAAGGCGCTCGTCTTCCGCATCGAAAATGGCAAATCGGTCGCCGTCGAAGTCAAGACGGGCAAAGAGGATGACACGCATGTCGAGATCCTCGAAGGGCTGACGGCGGGCGAGGAGATCATCGCCTCCGTGCCGGAAGGTCTGCGCGCAGGTAAAAAGGTGAAGGTGCAATGATCACCCTGAACGGCATTTCCAAAACCTACGACCAAGGCGGACTGGAAGTGCAGGCGCTCCATCCGACCGACCTGTTCATCGACAAGGGGGAATTTGTCGCGATCATGGGTCCGTCCGGCTCCGGCAAATCTACTTTGATGAACCTGCTCGGCTGTCTCGACATCCCAAGCTCGGGCCGCTATGTGTTGGATGGGGAAGAAGTGCAGAGCTTGACCGAAGATGAACTGGCGATTGTGCGCAACCAAAAGATCGGGTTCGTCTTCCAAAGCTTCAACCTGTTGCCCCGTCAGACCATTTTGAAAAATGTCGAGCTGCCGATGCTCTATGGCGGTGTGCCGAAAGCGGAACGCACCGAGCGGGCAAAGGAACTTTTGTCCAAAGTCGGCTTGGCCGACCGCCTCGACCATCGTCCCAACGAGCTGTCCGGCGGGCAAAAACAGCGCGTCGCGATCGCCCGCTCGCTGGCGATGAATCCGCCGATCCTGCTGGCCGACGAGCCGACGGGGAACCTCGACTCCAAGTCCTCGCTCGACATCATGCACCTGTTCCGTCAGATCAATGACGAAGGGGCGACAGTGATTCTTGTCACGCATGAAGCGGACATCGCCGAACATGCCAAGCGCGTCCTGCGTTTTGGCGACGGAGTGATCCGCGAAGATGTGCGCAACGAGCAGTGCGCCGTTGAGGAGGTGCGAGCATGAATCTATGGGAGAGCATCCTGTTGGCACTGGAAAATGTGCGGGTCAACAAAATGCGCTCGTTCCTCACGATCATCGGGATCGTGGTCGGGGTGGCGGCGGTCATCGCCGTCGTGTCGATCGGTCAGGCGGGCAAATCGTCGCTGGTCAGTGAACTCGGGCAAGTGGCGGAAGGTTCGTTCCTCGTCATCCCGCAAAGCCAAGGGGAGACGGGCGGCTTGACGGTCGATGATGTCGAGCAGATCAAGCGTCTCAAGGGCATCGACGCGGTGGTCGGGCTGCTGACCCTTCCCGCCGAGTCGAAAAAGGGCAAAGATACGGTCAACTTCATGCTCAACGGCACGCATGCCGACTATCCGAAAATCAACAATTTGAAGATGGTGGCGGGCCGCTTTTTCAGCTCAGGCGAGGAGCGTTCGCGCCAGAAGTCGCTGGTCGTTGAAGCGAAGTATGCGGAAGAGGTATTCGGTTCGGCCGCCGCCGCGATGAACAAGAAAGTGACCTTGAACAGCAGCATCTACCGCATCGTCGGTGTGTACAAACCGGAAGAATCACTGCTCTCAGGTCTGGGTGGGAAAGTGTACAATGCTTTCCTGCCGATCGGCGCCTTGCCGGGAGCGGGCGATGTGCGGGATGTCCAATACATTCAGGCTAAAGCGGTGGAAAAGGACGAAACGCTGGTGCGCGAACAGGTCAAAGCGGTGAAAAAACTGCTCGCCAAGCGTCACAACACAGCGGTTGCCAACTACATCGCGCAAACGGGTGAAGAGACGCAAGAGGCGGTCAAGTCAGCTTTTAATGTCATGCAGACGATCATCGGATCGATTGCGGGCATCTCGCTTCTGGTCGGCGGGATCGGTGTGATGAACATCATGCTCGTCTCCGTGACTGAGCGCACCCGTGAGATCGGTATTCGCAAAGCGATCGGTGCCACGCCAGGGATGATCATGCGCCAGTTTTTGGTGGAAGCGGTGATCCTCTGCTTCTTCGGCGGACTGATCGGCACCTTGCTCGGCCTGTTCGCAGCAGGGATCTTCTCCCTCGCGACCGGATGGCCGTTCCTCGTCTCGTGGGGGACGATTTTGCTGGCGTTTGCATTCTCCGCCGCAGTCGGAATCTTCTTTGGTCTGTACCCAGCAAATAAAGCAGCACGGATGCAACCGATTGAATCGTTGCGGTATGAGTGATCGACGACAACACCAACCCTTGAGCTTTTTATAAAGCTCAAGGGTTTTTTATTTGATAAAGTAAAAATCATGGATGAGAAAAATCGAGCAGACATCGTATTGGAAATATACCCCAGTTAAACTCTGGACAAAACAGTAACGTCTTCCAAACGAAACTCGAGCGAAATCGTCAGGAGCTTTTTGGGTGGAGCTAGAAAAATGAGAAAAACAGAGAAAACAAGAGAACAAATGAGCATTTATATATTTCCTAATTGGAAGGATCAATATATTAGAACAACAAAACCCAAATAATCAAAAAATATTTTTGTAATTTTGTTGATTAATCTATACAAAAACAAAACGACAGTGCTATAATTAAGTCAGAAAATACAATATATTAACCTGTAATTCCCGGAGGTGATACTGCCATTAAGGTTAATCGAGTATCAACTCTTAATAAAATGCTTGCCCTCTCGACGGTGTTCCAGTTCTTATTGATCGGGCAGATCGTCTCCTGGCTGGGAGATGACTTGCATCAGGTCGGGATGATCTGGTTCGTCCACGAGGCGTTTGGCAGTGCTTATAGTCAAGCAGGTTTGGGTATCGCAATGGCATTGCCGATGGCGCTTGCGGCTTTGTTCGCAGGGGCTATCGTCGATCGCTTCGATCGCTCGAAACTGCTGTTGATCACCGATCTGTCACGAGCTGCCATCTCGGGCGCGCTCGTACTGATGCTCCTGTTTATGGAGCCAAATCTGTGGGTGATCTATGCGGTCACCGCGCTGATCGGGCTGGCCGGGTTGATGTTCAACCCGTCCGTACAGACCCTGATGCCAGAGATTGCCGGAGATGACAAGGAACAATTGATGCGGATGAATGCTTGGTACATGTCAAGCGCTACTGTCGTCCGTGTCATCGGTCCTGCATTAGCCGGAATGTTGCTTCCCTTTATCAGTATTGAATGGATCTTATCCATCGATGCGGTGACGTTCCTTTTCTCGGCCGTCATGGTGCAAAAGATGATCAAGCAACTGAAGAGCGTGAAGAATATCGCCCCCAAGGAGCGGGCTGAACGCAGCAGCATCTGGAAAGATGCGTGGGCAGGACTTCGCTTTCTGCTGCGTGAACCTGTGCTGGGCCCACAGTTTCTCGTGTTGCCGATCTTGGAAGGCGTCATGCTGTCGATGTACTATCTGTTGCCGATCTTGCTCGCCGCGAACGGGCAAAATGCGAAGCTCTTTGCGATCTTAATCGGGTTTTTCTCACTCGGCAGCGTCATCGGAATTACGATCGTCCGACGGTTTGGTCTGAACAACAGAAGAGGCTTGGTCTTCTGCCTCAACCTGTTCCTGCAAGGTGCGATGTTGATCATCATCGGGATGACGACATCGACTTGGATCATGGTCATCGCCTTCTTCTTGATGGGCATTCCTTCCGGTGCTGCGGCGATCAGCGTCAATACGTATGTGCAGCAATGCATCGATCCGCAGTTTAGAGGTCGCGTTTTCTCGGCGATCCAATCGGTAGCATCGGCACTGATCCCCTTCTGTATCTTGGTCATGGGGGGGCTGGCTGCCAGCTACGGCGTGGGCAAAGTGTTGATTGTGGCGGCCTTCGTGCTGGTCGCAGCGGGCGTTTTCATCACCTCTCAAAAAGCGGTGCGCGAAGCGCGCTAATTGCAGTCACATTACATGGGAAGGGGTAGCGATGTGAAAAGGGTACGACTACGGGAACAAGTCAATGTTCTCTCGAAAGGACAACATTTCGTCCTTCGCTTGAACGATGAAATGGTCGTGATCACACCAAACAACGATGCTCTTCATCATTGTGTGAAGCACTGGATCGCTGGCGGTTCGGAAGACCATTTTCGGCAGGTGACAGAAGAACAGCACCCGACGAGTTGGGACACGTTCAAGCCCCATTTTGATCGACTCCTGGAACTGGGATTCTTTGAGGACATGGATGTGGAGCATGAGCTGACCGCGGAAGAAGTTGGGCGTTGGACGCGGATGATGGATTATCTCTCCCGCTACGAGACGGAGGAGACCAACCGCTACGAATATATGCGACGGATTCGTCACTCGAAAGTGTTGGTGGTCGGGGTCGGCGGCATGGGTAGTTGGATGACCACACAATTGTTGGGTCTGGGCATCGGGCACATCGTACTGCTCGACGGGGACCATGTGGAAGTTTCCAACCTGAACCGCACGGCGATGTACAAGCCAGCAGATGCGGGGAAATTGAAGGTCGATTGCGCGGTTGCGTATGCCAAAGAATTCTCGCCGCACACGAAAGTGGAAGCCATTCCCCAATTCGTGACGGGGCCGGAGGATCTCCTGCCACATTTGGACGGCGTGGACCTTGTGCTCGGATGCGCCGATAAACCGGTCTTTCTGATCACAAAATGGATCTCCGAAGCATGTACGCAAGCCAAAGTGCCATACCTGTTTACGATCGGGGGTCAAGTCGGACCGCTTGCGGTGCCAGATTCGGATCAGGCTTGTCCACTCTGCGAGTTCACCTTCCGCACGGACAAGTACCCGAACCTTATGGACACGATCCTCAATCAAGGCGACTTCCTCTTTGAACGCACGGTGGGCAGTGTCGTAAGTTTCCCTGCGATCGTCAGTGGTGTGGCGGGATTTGAAGTGATGCGCTTTCTGAGCGGTTATGAGAAACCAGTCACGGTGAACGCTTGTTGGAAATTCGATACGAACATGGAGTTTCGCGTAGAACCGCTGACCAAACATCCATCCTGTATCAATTGTGCGACTAAGTAACCTTCCATCCCATTGAAAGGAGGTGATAATGATGAACAAAGAACAACTGACTGCAGAGCAAATGGAAGAGCTCATGGAAGAATTTGACGTGCTGAAACCGGTTGAGTACCTCTAAGAACTGGGGGAAAGGATGGGGTCGGAATTCCGATCTCATCCTTTCCTTTTTGTATAAATCACAAAGAGGTGAGAACCATGATCCCTAACTACTTAGAGAAGCTGGAAAAGGCAGTTTGGCTCCAGCATTTTTCTTTTACGACGGACGGGACCCTGTTGCTCGGGTGCAATACGCAGCACGGGAGCCGCGTCTATATACATGCGACCGATACGCCAATGGTCGAGCGCTCCACACATCAGATGTACCCATTTGGGACGTCTCAGTTTGTCGGTTTCCTCGAACATACGGAAAATGGCTACCAAGTGGTCTGTCATGATTTGAACACCCAGACCGAACATTTGCCAGCGCTGGCCCCGCTGACCTATCCGATCCAACCGAGCGTCTACGGCGAAGAGCATATCGTTGGCCTGCGGGTCAACGCGGACGGACAGCAAAAGTTGGTGCTGGTCCATCATCGCAACGACGAGGAGCCGATTGAGCTGCTCGATTTGCCGAACGAACAAAAAGCGGACCAACTCTATGTGGCGGTCGCACCACGCCGCCGCGCCATCATCGTGACGCGAAAAACGACAGGTCCATATACCGAGTTGGTGCTTTGCGACCCGGAGACAAAAAGCTCGCGCGTTTTGTTGAGCGGGGAAGGCAACATGACGCCGGTCTCCGCCCAATGGAATCTGGAAGAATCCGCCTTGATCTGTTTGGTGCGTGTGGGCAGGCGCTTAGATGCCGTGCAGATCGAGGTGGAGAGCGGGGAGCACGTTCGATTGAATTTGCCGCTGCTCGCAGAAGCACCGATCTGGAATCCGGATGGACGGTCGCTTTTGCTGACACTGGATGAATGGCCGGGGACGCGATTTGCCACCTATCATCTGGAAAGCAAAGAAGTCGTTCCGTTCGACCTGTTGCCGGGAGTTGCACATTCGATCCCGCGCTGGCGAGAAGGTGCACTATATTTTAAAGTAGCAAGCAGTCAACAGCCGCCTGCCCTGTATCGCTGGCAACCGGAGCAAAATGAACTCCAGTGCCTGACGCGTCAACAGGACTTTTCGCAAACGGCTCCCCCAGAAGTGATCGGCATCGAAACGGAGCGGGGATATGCGGTGCCCTGTCTGGTCTATCCGCCAGCAAAAGAGCAGAAGCGGGCCGTCTTCTTGTTGCACGGCGGGCCTTCAGGAGCATGGGACATCTCTTGGTCGCCGTGGATTCAACTGTTGCAGAGTCTGGGGATGCGAGTCATCCTCGTCAATCCGCGCGGAAGCACGGTGCGCAATTGGCCGTTGCCGCCGCTAAAACCGGGTGAATTTGGGAAGTTGGATGTACTGGATGTGATCGATTGCATTCGTGAGGCGATCAACCGTTCATGGGCCAGCCCTGTACAGATCGGGCTGTACGGGGAGAGCTACGGTGGGTATCTCGCGACTCGTACCGCGCAAGCACTCGGAGATGAGGTCGGGGCGCTGTTGATCATGAGTTCGTATTTGAATGTCACGGTGCTCAAGAACAGCCGCGATCCTGTCGTCCGCCGCTTTGCCGAGTACGCCTTTACAAGTGAAGAGTTGGAACCGTCAGTTGAAGGTGAGTTATGGACACCTGACTTTCCGATCCTGCAAGTGCACGGTGAACACGACTTGCAGTTACCGCTTGCAGATGTGAACGTTCAGTTTGAAAAACTTGGTGGTCATGGGCATGAACTGTATGTCTTAGCAGGAGAAGGTCATACCATTCGCAATCGCAGCAACATCTGTGCATGGATCGGCAAAGGCGCCCAATTTTTCGATGACGCGCTGAGGTCTGTACAGGAAGAGTAGTTTGTAGGAAGAGTAGTTTGTAGGAAGAGTAGTTTGTAGGAAGAGTAGTTTGTAGGAAGAGTAGTTTGTAGGAAGAGTAGTTTGTAGGAAGAGTAGTTTGTAGGAAGAGTAGTTTGTAGGAAGAGTAGTTTGTAGGAAGAGTAGCGGGGCGCGTGAGCAGTTGATTGTGGCCCGATGGCAGAACTGGGGAATTCGGAATGCAGAGTGGGTCTGTTCTTTCTAAATAAGAGGGTGCAGAAGCAATGGAGAGAGAATAGATCTATTGAAGTATCATCGTCGGGCAATCCATTGGGTTGCCCTTTTCTGCTCGGAAGAAGATCGGTCAGTTAAGCAGTGTGGGGTATCAATGATCGCACGGGAAGGGCGTGCGACAGATTTGTTTTGGATGAGCGGGCGAAAGGTATTGCTTGCAACTTTTGTAAGTTGATGGTATCCATAAGATGAGGTGAGGAGATGAATTGGAAGGAATTTTACATCGCGCTTGCTGGCGGGCTCGCATTTGGCGTAGCTTGGACGGTATCGCATTACTGGTTTACCGGTGAGCTTACGTACTCCGGCATCGGGGCTACCATAACCTGGATCATCGTCAGGATGATCCTGTCAACTGGCAAAAGAAAAAAGGACCAGCGCAGGTAGAGGTAGATCGTTATACGCTATTTTCGACTTCTGCCAGCCGTGCCGTGGGATGATGGAGAGAAAAACTTAGATATTCTTCCCAAGGATCGAATGCGGTATACTGTGAGTGGGAATCATAGCATCAAGAAGTGACCTTTTCGAGGATTCCCCCCTGTTTTCGTGCAAAAAGTCGATCCTCGAAAAAAAGCCGAAGCCAGTCGGTATCAGAAATGGCGGGAAGGCTTGCCACGCCTCGGCTTTTCGATGGCCGATTCGGTCGGTACCAATGACAGACCCGTAAGTTAGGGGATTGAAAGATCTCGATTAACACAGCGTCCATATTTGTTTCACGTAGTAACAATGGCAGACCCGATGGATAGGGGACTGAAATCATGAAAATGTACCGCAGTATTAATAATTGCTGGTCGTAACAATGACAAACCCGATGGATAGGGGACTGAAAGTACATTGTGGACTCCATGGATGCTCAGATCGCTAAGGTTGTACCAATGGCAGACCCGTTATATAGGGGACTGAAAGCCGAGCACGAACAGCCCGAAGTCCGCTCCGACAAAGAGGTAACAATGGCAGACCCGATGGATAGGGGACTGAATGGTGAAGGACGGGTGTCGTCGGCTTCTCACGTTTGTAGGCTTGGTCTAACGTTCGTAGGACAAGGCCTTTTGTCATACGTTCATCAGCCTAGAACCCCACGATTTTTCGCGTGCACAAGTCACATGATGCTGGCCACATACAGCCAACCTTCGTTGGTCGGGACGTAGGTGATGTCAGCCATCCAGACCTGATTCGGAGCATCGGTCGTAAATTGTTAGTTCAACTCACGGAACACTTAAACCGCCCCGATTTTCCCAACTTCCTTCCCTATGTAGATTTGGATTCCGTTTTTTAATTAGGCATTCTCCATTTTGTAGTACTCAAGTTCTTCTTCAATGGAGTTAAAGTGATCTGGCCGCGCAGGAGGTCGAAGACGTTCGCGCAACTGCACGGTAACTCATCCCCTCTTCCAACACAAGTTGGGCAGCCTCCAACTTGCTTGATCTCGATACTGTAACGATTATTCTTTGTTCCAATTTTTTACATGAAATCCCCTCGGTTCAACAAGGATAGATCCAACTTATCGATGTCCTTTTTCTCTTGTCTACCATGAGGTGATATAACCCATTACGGCTTTTGCATTTCGGTAAAATAATAATGAAAATAATATATTATATTTGCAATATGGAAATTATGAGTTACTATATGTTGGAAGGAGGGTTTATCATGAAAAAAATAATCTCTAGTATTACTTTGGCGATTTTGCTGTCAGGAATGATAAGTTTCAGCAGTCAAAGTCAACTCACCCTAGCCTCAAACGATAATTTTTCGAAATCCCAATTTGTTACAGAACAGTCAAAACTAAAGAAGAAACAAACAAGTGAGCAGAGAGAAAAAGGAAAACAGATTGATGAACAATTAAGCAGTGTCATGCCTTATGTATCATTGAATGAAGATAATATTGTTACCGTAGACATTGTTGCAGCAAAAGCAGCTAAAGTCCCGAAAAGTTCGATTCAAACTGCTGAAAAATACTTTCAGGAACAAAATCGCATGATCACGGAAATTGCTTCTGGTAAGACCATGGCGGAAGTGGAGTTTTCAGATGATTTCGAAGGAAGCTTTAATGATTACTTCTACTATCTTGCTGAGGGGAAGAACGCACCGCCGGTAGTACAAAACACGAACTTTGGTGTGATACAACCAGATGCAAATGGTGGTTGTGGAGGGGATACTGACAATCCACATCCGTGCCCACCGCGCCAAACGTTATATTGGTTCTACTCTCTACCTGAACTTCAGACGATTTTCCTAAATCAAGGTTATCATGCAACAGCTCATTATGCTGGTGGTTCTGCGGATTGGAATCCTGCACGTGATTATACCAAATGTGTGAGTGCCTATAATTGCGGATCCTGTGCATTCCGTTATCAGGCGGTATTTGCTGACACTAACACCGCGAATAAGTATCATGCTATTGTTCAAGTTCCCGAGCCAAATCCAGAGATTCTTTCATACATTTGGCCAACGGGATCTTGGGGATTGTATGTGAAGTGGTGGCACGATTACTCTTGCTAAGTTAAAGTTGAAAGAGAGCGGGCTTCCACTCTCTTTCATTTTTATCTCGAAGGAGGGGAGTAAAATGCGAATTAGCTTCCAGACGGTTTTACTGCTTTTCACCGCAATTTTCGTTCTTGGATGCAGCGACTCATCACCTCTAAAATCAGATTTGGAGGTGGCTATCAACAAAACCTATGATATGCAATTTGACTATCTCGATCATGTCCAAGTGTACAAACTTGGTGAGGATGGTACTTACAAGGAGTCACTCGTGGAATTGAAAGGAGACATTATCCGAGGTATCGTACTAACCCTAGCTAAGGCATCAGAGACAAGTGAAGTGAAGGGCATAAATACGTACCCTTACAAAATTGTCCTTTCAACGTCCCGAGAAGGAATGGAATACAACAAAAAACAAACTTCTGCCGAACTTCTTGTTTATCCCAAAGGGCAGGCCACGTATTTATTTTACGAAAACAGATATTACAAACTCAGTGGAGATGATCTTAAATCATACGGGATCGAATCAGCGTTAGCGCCTTAGTGTTGAAAATTACCAGTCCCGTTCTCTTAACACATTGAAATAGGCTGAGCTAGCTGTTTTGTAACGGTGAGGGGCCGACAACAAAATATTTATCGAAGAAGATGACTTGGCATTTCGACTTGATGTTCCATTTGAATATCTCTTATAAGAGGTGAATTTCGAACTAGAAAACGCAAGTAAATTCAGGATGGCAATAAGAATGGTACGATCAAGCGAACTTGAAACAGCGATACTGCTATTAAAAGAGCAAGACGCGGCAAGGAATTTGGATGTGGTGCGGGTACGAGGCTGAGACGGATACATATGCGAAGTTGCATCTGGAAGATTAGGAATCATATACGGCGACCTTTGGTGGCCGTCTTTTTGTTGAGAACATACCGATCCTGTGACCTGAAATGGTTTTTCGATAATTGCCGTGTCTTCTGTGATAATCACGCCTTTTTTATCGGTTTCGAAGGCCGCAGGAATGTCTCGCGTTGCTTCGATAAGATAACTTAGCTATTCTATCCAAAGAAGGAATACGGTATACTGAGGTGGGAAATAATAAATTCAAGAAAACCACAGTTTCGAGGATCCCCCCCTGTTTTGAAGCAAAAAGTCGATCCTCGAAAAAAAGCAAGATCCAGCCCGAATCAAAGAGCGCGTGAACCCTTGCTACGCCTCACTTTTTCGATGCCCGATTCGGTCGGTAACAATGGCAGACCCGTTATTTAGGGGACTGAAAGAACCGACCCACTGTCCTTTGGCGAGTTCAAACCTCCGTAACAAAGGCAGACCCGTTATATAGGGGACTGAAAGAGCAGGTGGAAGTTCTGTGTTTTGCCGAACCGCCACGTAACAATGACAGACCCGTTAGATAGGGGACTGAAAGGCGACGGATGCAGCAACGTTATAGTCTCGGATGTTTGGTAACAAAGCCAGACCCGTTCTACAGGGGACTGAAAAGCAATACCTTGCAGAACTTTCGCGTCTGTATCATGATGTAACAAAGGCAGGCCCGTGAGTCGGGGAGCTTGTCTCTTATGTTGTTACTACAGACGTCAACAAACGGAACACAGGTGGGAGAGGCAGTTGGCCATTCCTTTTTTCTATATGAATCGCGGTCATGAAGTTCGGTACTCACGGTAAGCATGAACAGTAGCCGAACTGGAAAAAGCGGATAATTTCGAAGGCGACCCGTTGGGGTTGCCTTTCCTGTTTTACAAGAAGCGAGGAGGAACAGTCGTGGAAACGTGGGGTCAAAATTGGCTTCGAACACTTCGGACCGATTCGGTGTGCACTGACTCTCAGAACACGAATTGGCTCTCCCACACTTGCTCTAAGTGCGCGTCGCAACACAGGTTCGCATACACACTTTTTACAGCAAGATCATCAAGTGTGTTGATAAAAAAATAAAGACATCATAACGCCTTGTTTTCATCACGTTTGATGTATGAATTAGGTCTTTTGTACCATGAAAAAATTGTCAATTTTAAATATATTAAAAAGGCGCCGGAATCAGATACCCCTAATCGGATGATTGTTTCAAAAAAATCCCGACTGTTGGTTCGTCTTAACGGGAAACCATTGATCAGCAACTTGTGGAGCGGGTACAAGTAGCCCAATCCGCACACGCCGAATTGATGGTTTCGGAAATACAAAACATACAATTTAGTAATAGGTGAATCCTTTCACACGGTATTTACGTAAGAGTATGTTGAGTAAGAAGGAGAGGGAGGACAAAAGAAGATGGATATTTTGAGTTACAAATGTCCCAACTGCTCAGGCACATTGAAATTTGACAGCCAAATTGGTCAAATGCTTTGTGAATACTGCGACAGTACGTTTGATCCCGAAGTGCTCAAAAAGTACGACGAGGTCTTGCAGGAGGAAGCTTCGAAAGATCCGGATTGGGACACTTATGAAAGCGACGAGTGGCAAGATCCGAACCTGGGCGTTCATCTTTGCAATTCCTGCGGGGCTGAAATCGTGGCAGAGGAAACGACCGCCGCTACGTTTTGCCCATATTGTGATAGCGCAACCATTCTTTCCGGCAGACTGTCCGGTGCGTTGAAGCCCGATCTGGTGATTCCGTTCAAGATCGAGAAAGAACAGGCCAAAGCGGAATTGAAAAAATTCTGCTCAGGCAAACGCTTGTTGCCAAGCCTTTTCCTCGCGAACAACAGGATCGAGAAAATCACAGGCGTCTATGTTCCGTTCTGGCTGTTCGACTGCGAAGCGGAGGCGAACATCACCTATGATGCCAAGAAAGTGAGAACTTGGAAGCAAGGGAACTACCGCTATACAGAGACCAGCCACTTCCTGATTCACCGAGCAGGCAAGATCGGATTCGAACGGATTCCGGTGGACGGCTCGGAAAAAATGGATGATGCTTATATGGAAGCGTTGGAACCGTACAATTATGAGGAAGCTGTTGATTTTGCAACCGCGTACCTCTCCGGTTATCTGGCGGACAAATATGATGTGGACGCAGAAAGCAGCAAACCGCGTGCCAATCAGCGCATCAAGGACAGCACCGAGAAAAAGTTTGCAGAAACCGTTTCGGGCTATGCTGTCGTCACGCCCCGCAGTACGGCGATCGATCTGACTGACGGCAAAATTCGTTACGCACTGCTGCCCGTATGGATGCTGAACACCAAATTCGGGGGCAAAACCTATACCTTCGCCATGAACGGTCAGACCGGGAAATTTATCGGTGAACTTCCCATCTCCAAAGGCAAGTATTGGGGCTATGTTGCCGGCATTACCGCTGTGCTCAGTACCGTTGGCTTGCTGACCGTGTTCTTATAAGGAGGGTTGAACCATGAAAAAACTGTTTACTTCACTCTTTCTCTTCGTGCTTCTGCTCTCTTTCTATACGTTCCCGGCCCTTGCGGCCAATGTATATGACAATGAGAATCTGCTGAGCGCTAGCGAGAAGCAATTGCTGGAAAAGAGACTTCAAGACATTGCTGAAACCTATAACTTCGATGTGGCGATCGTGACCGTCGATTCGCTCAACGGAAAGAGCGCGATGGAGTATGCTGACGATTACTATGATGAAAACGGTTTTGGCTTTGGCCCCGACCATGACGGACTGCTGTTCCTGCTCGCGATGGACAGCCGAGACTATTGGACCTCCACATCTGGTTACGGCATCAAGGCGTTCACCGACTACGGAATTCGATACATCAGCGACAATGTGGTGGGCTTGTTGAGCGAAGGCGAGTATTACAAGGCATTCGACAAGTACCTCGACTATGTTGACATGTTCTTAGCAGAAGCGGCGACTGGAACGCCTTTTGACACCGATCACGAGGTCATAACTTCAGGCGATTATTTGTTCCTCTCCTTGCTCACCGTTGCGATTTCAGCCGCCATCGCATTTATTGTCGTAGGGATCATGAAGTCCAAGATGAAAACGGCAAACAAACAGCGTTATGCGCTGAACTATGTAAAAGACGGCAGTTTTAAAGTGACGAGTGACAAAGATTTGTTCTTGTATACGACAACGACCAAACAAAAAGTAGAGTCCTCGTCAAACAGTGGAGGAAGCAGTACGCATAGCAGTAGCAGCGGCAATTCACACGGCGGTGGCGGTGGGAAGTTTTAAGCAAGAGGACACAATAGAAAAAAGAAACTTACGTTGAGGAGTGGTTCGAATGGGACTGATTAAAGCAGGATTGGGAGCTGTAGGCGGGGTACTTGCCGATCAATGGAAAGAGTTTTTCTACTGTGATTCGCTTGATGCTGACATCCTTGTCGCCAAAGGGCAAAAGCGCACTTCCAAGCGTTCTTCTAACACCAAAGGCGAAGATAACATCATCACCAACGGCTCTGTTATCGCCGTAAATGATGGCCAGTGCATGATCATCGTTGAGCAGGGCAAGGTCGTTGAGTTTTGCGCAGAACCGGGTGAATTCACTTGGGACGCATCCACCGAACCGAGCATCTTTTCCGGTAATCTTAAAGAGAGCATCAGACAGACCTTTCAAACGATCGGCAAGCGTTTCACCTTCGGTGGCGATACTGGCAAAGACCAACGAATTTATTTCTTCAACACCAAGGAGATCGTAGGCAACAAATACGGCACGGCCAACCCTGTTCCGTTCCGCGTAGTAGACCGAAACATCGGTCTTGATATCGACATTTCCATCCGTTGCAACGGCGAATACTCGTACAAGATCGTCGATCCGATGCTGTTCTACACCAATGTGAGTGGCAACGTCGATGATGTGTACAACCGTGCCAATATTGACAGCATGCTCAAGAGCGAATTGCTGACCGCCTTGCAGCCGGCCTTTGCCAAGATTTCCGATATGGGCATCCGTTACAGCTCTTTGCCCGGACATACCTTGGCACTGGCCGATGCACTGAACGAAGTGCTGTCCAAGAAATGGGCGGAAACGAGAGGTCTGGCGATCGCATCGTTTGGCGTAAACTCGGTCACCGCTTCCAAAGAAGACGAAGACATGATTAAGCAACTCCAAAAGAGTGCGATTATGCGTGATCCGAACATGGCGGCGGCAACTCTGGTCGGCGCGCAAGCCGATGCGATGAAAGCGGCCGCTTCCAACGAGGGCGGTGCGATGGCAGGCTTTATGGGCTTCGGTATGGCTCAGCAGGCAGGTGGCATGAACGCACAGAGCCTGTTCGCGATGGGACAGGCGCAACAACAAGCGCAGCAGCAACAAGCATCACAACCTGTTCAGCAGGCGGGATCTTCGGCAGCCTCCTGGACCTGTACGTGCGGTGCATTGAACACAGGTAAATTCTGTGCAGAATGCGGAAAAACCAAACCTGTCGCCGACGGCTGGAACTGTTCCTGCGGTGCGGTCAACACAGGCAAATTCTGTGCCGAATGCGGCAAGACGAAACCGGAAGCAGACGGCTGGAGCTGCTCTTGTGGAACGGTGAACAAAGGCAAGTTCTGCGCCGAGTGCGGCAGTCAGAAGCCTGCCGGGGAACTGAGCTATCAATGCGATAAATGCGGCTGGTTACCCGAAAATCCCGCACAACCGCCGAAGTTCTGCCCCGAGTGCGGCGACCTTTTTGACGATAATGACAAGAAGTAAGAACAGGTAAGGAAGCTAGTAGAAAAGGTACCGCTTTCGTTTTGGGAAGCGGTACCTTATTTTTTGCCGACGAGTTTGTGGGGAGTGGGGCATATTGTGGTGAGCACTTTTAGGGTAAATGAAAGCACGGAACTGCCTTACAAAGTATCAGAGATCGCTACTAGTAAAAATGAAATTGATTCCTCAACAAAAGCTGTTGTTTTGGGAGAAGCCATTTTTGTAAAGAAGTAGCCAGAACCCTCGTTCTGTGACCGTTTTGATAAGTCTGGGACAGTCGCTGCCCCCAACATTCCGTTGGGGGCTTTTAAAGTTCTGAGGTGAATGCTCACTATTACGGGGCTGATTAGCTCTTTATGACCATCTTTCCCCTGTCGCTTAATGTCCGCAAACGCAAGCATGCAGGGTTTGCACCAGAGCCCTATTTCTTTTTGACTACTGAGAGCAAGGTGGTCGCTACCAACAAGAGTAAGGAGTATGCTCCGAAATTATAAAGAGTTTTTGATTGTAGGTCAGAAGATAAGGTACAGGAAAAAAAGGAAAGTTGCATACTTACTGTCTGTCCATCACTACTGGTCCACAACCAATGGGTATTGTCCACTTGCATAAAAAATAGAAAAAGTAGACCGGATGTTAGGAGTGATAAAATAAAGTTCACCTTGCGCAGCACAGAGTTTCCCCCATTCGGAAGTTGTAATATAGCACGATGATCACCTGATCCTCGCGCGGTCATATCACATTAAGTGTTACTAGAAACGAGATTACCATGCAGTCTGAACATGCTTCGGCATAGGGCGGTCAAAGGAATCTTGTCCTTGGAGACGTTTTCAAGTCCTTAAAAATAGAAAGAAGGGAACAGAATGTCTAACGGCATATTCCAAGCAATTATTGCAGGTGTAGGTTTTATGATTCTTAAAAGTATCTTCGAGCAAGAAAAGTTGTTTACCAAGAAGAAGCTAATTGGATTTTTGGTGTTTACGACATCTTTGATATTATTTTCCTATATATATCACATTTTTCAATGACTGTTATAATAAATCCATAATTTCGTGTGAAATACAAAATCTCACCGTCTGAACTTTCATTTTGTTACATGGTTTCTGTGTACTGCTAGGATACCTATGACTGATAAGACTTCATAGAATTTTCTTCATGTTCCCTTCATGCATAAAATTTTGCGGTCAGACCATTGCCTCCATGTAGTGGATCTTGCAACCCGTCTCAGTAACAATGGAAGATCCGTACTAAAGGGGACTTAGAGTATCATCGATTCCAAAAGTGGTATTGCCAGTATGGACTTCCTTCAATGTTGTCCTCAAGGGGCGATCATCCAAATTTTCTGGAACAGACCCTCTGCTTTAGATGGTCCAAAATAAGTAAAAGGCAATCAGTGGCGTGGTATAGTTTCTCGACCATGCGTGGCTAATTCGTCTTCTGAAAAGTCGTTTTTCTAAAAAACACGTTGAATTAAAACTGATTCACCACAAAATAAAAAAGGAGCCTCTAGAGACTCCTTCATTCAATATTTAGTGCTACGAGAATTTTTTCTTTGGTTTGGCGTAATCTTTTTTCGGCACCATGCGGGTGCAATGGTTCACTCCAAGAAAATCCGTCACCTTCGTACCTTGGAATAAGATGCATGTGGTAATGGGTAAGGTCGTTAAATTTTCCACCGTTTTGACATGTGCTTATTCCGTCAGGTTTAAACAGGGTCTTTAAGACGATGGATATTTTTTTCGCAGCATCCATGACAGCATACGCTGTCTCTGAATCCATTTCTTCGACATCCCAGTAATGTTTTTTCGGAAGAATTAGGATATGTCCTTCATTAAACGGAGCGATATCAAGCACGCAGGTAATTAGCTCATTTTCATAAACGATGTTCAAATCGGGTTCCACACCGTTAGCGATTCGACATCCCAAGCATTCCATGTACAGCCTCACTCCTTCCAAAGTACACTTTGCATTTTCGGGTATCGAAAGTAGCTTCGTAATTTATTGAAAATTCTAGATGTTCGATAACAACAGACGCTTACAGAAAAAGTTCGGCGACCGCTCTTCGGTAGAGTACCTTAAAGCGATCGCCGCGTAAAATCATAGGTTTTTTACGCACAGACTACGTGACAGGGGTAAGACCAATGCCAGTGCTATTTTTGTTTTCTCTCAACGCTCCTGATTTGAGCGGACAAAAAGTAGGGCGAAGGAGATGTGTAACCTGTCCTACCTTCCAATTCCAGCCCCAGCATCACGAAAAATCAAGTCGTATCGCTGTGTGAATCTCAACTGCGAGCTTCATCAGTGGGTCTTCAATGGTTTCAACGTATCGTCAGTGCCTTCTTTTTCGTTAAGAGCGGCGATTAGTTTGTCACCCTCGACGTCTAGGTTTGGTAGCAGACGGTTCAGCCATTGCGGTAGCCACCACGCTTTGTCGCCAAAGATCGCCATGACAGCCGGGACCAACATGATCCGGACGATGAAGGCATCGAGCAGTATGCCTACCGCCAACGCAAAACCGATCTGTTTGATCATCACATCTTCGGCAAAGGAGAACCCGGCGAAAACGGCGACCATGATTACAGCTGCAGCCACAACGACGCGGCTGGCCTGCTCATATCCGTGAACGACACTCGCAACGCCCCGATGCCCATGAACATACGACTCGCGCATCGAACTGACCAAGAAGACCTGATAGTCCATCGCCAGCCCGTACAGTATACCGGTGACCATGATCGGCATAAAGCTCAACAGCGGACCGCCCGTGTCAAAGCCGAATAGAGAGTGGAGCCATCCCCACTGGAACACAGCTGTTGTGATCCCGAACGTGGCAAGCACACTAAGCAGGAAGCCGAGCGTGGCTTTAATCGGGATGATGATGGATCGGAATACCAACAGAAGAATGATGAGCGAGAGGATGACGATAACCCCGATATAGAGCGGGAAGACCTCCGCTAGCTTGGACGACATATCGATGTTGATCGCGGTGAACCCTGTAACCCCAAGCGTGAGGCCATATTTCTGAGCGATACTCGAATCGGGATCACGCAAGTCTTGCACCAAGTTTTTGGTCTCTGCGTCGGTAGGTCCCGTTTTCGGAATGAGGCTTAGAATGGCCATGTCCCCAGTCTCCTTGACGCCCAACGGTGTCACCAGCGCAACGTTAGTTTGCTGTTGGAGATCTTGAAGCAGAGAGTAGAGCATTTCCATTGTCACTTTGTCGGAACCCTTGGGCTCGGCAACTAAGAGAAGCGGACCGTTAAATCCCTCCCCGAAAGCATCTGAAATCGCGTCGTAACTCTGTCTTACTGTCGTATCAAAGTTCGCTGTGGCACCAGACGGAATGCCCAGTTCCATATTGGCTACCGGAATCGTCGCCACACCGAGAATCGCGATGACACCGACAATTAAGGGCCAACGATACTTCACGATCCCCTTGATCCAGCTCGTTGCGACCCCGCGCCGAACTTTGGTCGCATGGACGCGACTGTTCTCGCGCGCTTTTTGCGAGCAGATCCGCTCACCGACCAAACCGAGCAGTGCAGGTAGCAGGCTCAGAGCAATGAACACGTTGATGAGGACGGTCGCTGCAGCGACTAACGCCATCGTGGATAAGAATTCAATCCCGATCACGAGCATGCCACACAAGGCGATGATGACTGTCAAGCCAGCGAAAAATACTGCGCTGCCAGAAGTGCCGATCGCTCTGCTCGCCGCCTCGCGTGCGCTCAGCCCCTGTTCGAGAATCAGGCGGCGCTGACGGTTCACGATGAATAGTGCATAGTCGATTCCGACTGCCAGACCGACCATGAGGGCCAAGGCAGGAGTGATGTCAACAATATTGATGAACTTGGAAATCGCAAAAGCTCCGCCAACGCCAACGCCAACACCCAAGATTCCGGTGAGGAGCGGGAGGCCAGCAGTAACAACTGAGCCAAGCGTCATAAAGAGAACAACAGCGGCAACTACCAATCCGATAATCTCAGCTGAGCTGAACACTGCGGGTTTGCCCTTGATCGAGTCGCTGGGTAACGCTGTAATGTCGGTGCCATCCTCAACGGCAGTAAGGGCCTCGATAACGGAATCGATGACGGTCTTGGGCACTGACATCTGCGGTACGGTGAACTGGAATTGGAACATGGCGATGTTGCCATCGGAGGAAATGATCACACCAGGAACCGGAACGCCATTGGCCATCAAGGGGCCGTACGGAGGTCGTTCAGTCGCGGTAGCCTGATCGGTTCCAGCGCTCTGAGGAGATCCAGCAAGCGATGCGCCCGCTTTGGCGGCCATTTCGGCGGGATTAATCACATAGTCCATGTTGTAGACTTCGTTAACGGCTTTGCTGATCGAGGTCAAATGTTCTGGTGAATCCAGACGTTCACCCTCGGGCACTGTGAACACAACACTTGCTTGTCCGCCAGAAGCTTCCGGAAGTTCTTCCGCCAACATGTCCAGCACCTTTTGGGACTTGGTGCCCTCAATTTTCATATCAGAACTTACGTGTATGCCATTCACGCTGAGTGCGGCGATGATAACCCCGAGGATCAAGGTCCAACCGACGATAAAGTACCAGGGTTTGTCGTATGCTTTCTTCCCTAATCTGTACAAGAATGTAGACATGAAAGTGATAGTCTCCTTTTGCTAGAAATCGTGAGGGGTCAAAACTTAAAACCGTTTCGCAAGTAACTGAACATCGTGTCCCAATATTGATCGAATGTCATTGCCTCAGGGTTATCGGACGTCGATTGATCCGGTAGCAACACGTTGAAGCTTCCATCAATGATAGGCAACGATGCCCCTACAACTGCTCCAGTAAGCAGATGCGCGTACCCCTCGGGGTAACGCCCGTGAAATAACTGGCTTAATAAATTCTGAGCCGACGCTTGCATTTGGTGGAGAACGCTGAGTCTATAGGGCTCGAGCGTCGGATACCGTTTGGAGAGCGACGAGAGATGGCGCATTTTCCATAGCAGCTCTGCTGTAAGCTGCATCTTCATAAAGTGGTAAAGGGCGTCAACCGGGGACGTGTTTTCGTGCAGTTCATCGAGCAAGTTCTCAAATTCGTTGATGTCATTCATAGGCTCAACCGCCATCACCACAGCTTCTTCCTTACAAGAATAGTGGTTCGCAAACGTTCTTCTGGAGTAACCGGCGCGTTGCACCACATCTTCAACGACAAAGCCGTCCAACCCCCGTTCAAGTGCAAGCTCGAACGCCGCGTTCGCCAATGCTTGTGCGGTCGCCTCCTTTTTGATAAAACGCAAGCTGTTTTTGTTCATCGTACAGCGCATCTACCTCTCTTGTTTGGATACGAATAGATCGACTAGAATTTACATTAACACATCGTTGCACAATGGGCAATGATGCGCGGTGGGCAATGATGTTGTCGGAATTGAGTGAGTGCTGCACAGTCGAATGTAGTAACAATAGGGGACCTGTTAGGAAGGGTAATGTGGAGTCCTTCGGTCAGACGATTTGATTTATCTTATTGACAAAATATTTACTTAATAAAGAATGATAGAGGAAATAAATTGTGTGTGTAGTAATGATATATGGGAAAACTTAGATGTGAACGCTGTGAATGCAATGGAGGGGTGAACAAGTATGATCAAAAAAACTACTATAGTGTACTTGCAATTTGCGTCCTGACATCGATCCCAATTACTGCGGGAGCAACTCCGACTGCAACTCAGGAAAAAAGCTACGGCGTTACCGATCCAATGCCGATCCCGGAGAATGAGAGAGCAGAATTATTGAAGATGGATCTTACCAAATTGCCAGAGCCCAAAGTAGACCGTGAAAGAGATAAAAAGTTAGAAGCACAAGCTAAGGGTGGTTTTTACTCTGAGCATTTTACGGCGCCTAGACCGATCAGTGAGGAGACCTTTCCTTCAGCAGGTTCAAAAAGCAGCGAAACCCTAACGGATTCAATCGTCGCCCCTGATTTTTACACGTCTATGAATTAGAATTAGGTTGGATTGGACTCCGCAACGTAGATTGACACTTGGGAATCGTACAAACTTAGTGGCAAGCAAGATGTCCCCGTCAAACTCGTACAGTATTCCCATTACAGTGGTTCTGTTTCAATGGGCTATAAATTAGTATCTGTTTTGTGTTGCGGAACAACTACATCAGAAATTCGTATCAATGGTACCTACACGGATACTGCAACATCGTTTAGTTTTTTGGATGTTCCTGCAGGAACGTACAAACTTAGAATTTATAACCGTTCGTCTATTAAGACCAGTGGAAATGGATATGTTTTCTGGTGGTAATACTCCAAAATCCCCGGCTTATTGATCGGGGTTAAGTCTTTAACGGAGATAGTCAAAAGGAGTTATGCAGGGACATAACCTCGTTGAATATTTAGTGAAAATTGCGCTGCCTGAGGTGCAGGATGGAAATGGCAGTGATGACTCGTGGATCGTTGAGTGACTGGTAGAGTTAGACGCTTACTTATGGTGAGCGTCTTTTGTTCTGTATCACCGACATGAGGCATGTCGAAGTTATTGCTCCCTTATACCCAGTCATTTGCCTCTTTATTAGAGCGTTTCTGGCGGGCCGGAATGTCGATTAGTCGTCCAAATATGTGGAGTCGATCATATTTTCTGAAATCGCGGTCATAATGGATAGTAATCCGCTATGACCCGAAAATAGGAACTGGAATGATATTGGTAGCAAGCAAAATTTGACCCGCTATAGGGGACGGAGGATTTTAAATGCTAGAAAACTTGACGTTTACAACCTATCGTTTCACCTTGCAAGTTGGGAAACAAGGACTGGAACTGCCAGCGTGGAAGGCTTCCACTTTCCGTGGCGGTTTTGGCCATATTTTCAAAAAGCGAGCATGCATGCGAGCCGAATCTATTTGTGACCGCTGTGAAGCGAGCTCCACCTGTGCCTATGGTTATATCTTTGAAACCTCGCCTGATGGGGAGACGGGTGGATTTATGGGGCGTTATGATCAGATCCCAAGGCCATACTTGCTGGAAGTTCCATCCGATCGCCAGACGTTCTATGAGCCGGGGGAACTGCTTTCTCTTCGCCTGCGTTTGTTCGGGCGAGGAATCGATTACGCCCCGTTGTTCATCTCGACCTTTCGCGAACTGGGGATTGAGGGCATCGGAAAAGGGCGCAAACCATATCGACTGATCCATGTCGCAACGGAAGATGTGGGTGGCGCTGCTGCCAGAACGCTATACATGGATGGAGAACACCAACTTCACGATCCGATCCTTGCAACTGGTGCTGACATAATCGCAAAGATTCAACCGCAATCTAGCCATTCGCGGCTCACGTTGTTCTTTGAAACGCCTTTGCGGATGAAATGGCAAGGTCGCTACACGAGCGACCCGCAATTTCACGTGATTTTTCGGAATATATTGCGCCGTGTGACAGGACTCCTTCAATATCATCATGGAATCGACACGAGCACCGTGAATTACCGCGGTCTAATAGAAAAAGCTGAACAGATCCAGTTGGTTCGGCAGGAGACGAGATGGGTTGATTATGACCGCTTTTCCGCACGGCAAGATTCTAAGATGAAGCTCGGCGGTATGATGGGATGGGCGCAGTATGAAGGGGAATGGGAAGCGTTTTTGCCGTGGTTGAAAGTGGCCGAGATCATCCATCTAGGCAAAAACACGGCGTTTGACCTAGGACGAATTCGAATCGGGTGATGAGGATGGAAGGAGGAACATTTCACGATTTTTTCTACCAAACGTTTGGGAATCAGCCGTATCCGTATCAGGAGCTGGTGGCAACCGAGGTACTGCAAGATAAAAATGTGGTGCTGGTTGCTCCTACTGGTGCGGGCAAGACGTGGGCGGCCCTCGCTCCGTTCCTCTATTCGAAACAGATCGGAAAACCGATCGCAGACCGTGTGATCTACGCTCTTCCGGTACGAGCGCTGGCTTCTTCTTTGCATAGATCGACGAAAGAACTGGTTGAAAAAAAGTTTGGGTTGAAAGTGACTCTTCAGATGGGGAATCAACCGAGTGACCCGTTCTTTCAAGGAGACATCGTCTTTACTACGATCGATCAACTATTGAGCGCTTATATTGGTCTCGCCTATGGAACCTCCAGTTCATCGTCATAAGTTGGAGAAGATAGGTTGTCGAGGATTACCCCTGTTTTGAAGCAAAAAGTCGATCCTCGAAAATAAAGCAGGATGTAGTCCGAATCTGAGAGTGCGTGAAGCCTTGCTGCGCCTCGGTTTTTCGATGGCTGATTCGGTCGGTAACAATGGCAGACCCGTTATGAAGGGGACTGAAAGTCGTCACTCCATTTGAACGAGTAGAACGCTTCGATGAACGGTAACAATGGCAGACCCGTTATGAAGGGGACTGGAAGTTCGAAATGATTAACTTGTATGAGATAATTGCACATGAGGTAACGATGGTAGGCACGTTAAAACGCCATCGTTTTCTGAGACCCAACAGATAGCGAAGATCGCACTTGCACATCGAACCTTACCGTTATAAAAAAGTAGACCTCCCAGATTTAGCAACCAGGGAGGTCTACTTTTTGTCAATCACGAGCCGACAAATGCTCTATTGTTTCGCGCTGTTCATGCACTAACTTGGCAGATTGTACGCAAGTGTTTGCTTCGTGCAAGTCAGCTTGGAGTTGAATCGATGCCTGATCAGAATACGCGGATTAAGCGAAGACTTCCAGAGACGTATATACGCCAGCCGGGTTGTCTGTCGTATCGCCAGTCGGAGCGTAGTTGTACGCGAGGATGGTGATGATGTTCTGACCAGCCACAAAGTATTGTTCGCAATCTTCTTTCGAGAAGATGAAGTAGCGGCCTTGTTTATAATTGGAAGGTTCCGGAGTTGGATCGTCAACTGTCACCGTCTTGCCGTTGATGAAGACGGAGCCGTAGTTGTCAACGGCAAGGAACAATGTAGCAGAGATCAACGGTTTTGTGGTGTTGATGTTGAACGTCTTGTAAGTCGCACAGTGCATGCTTGCCGGATGGTCTTTGGACCAGATGAAGCAGCCGCCCTCCGTCGGGTTCACCCAAGTGTTACAGGTGGTGCTTGCTGCGTTGTCCCATGTGGTGTCGGTTGTGACTTTGCCGACGAGTTGCCCTTGTTGGATATCTTTTGCCGCTTGATAGTTTGCTACTTGTACCATAATGATTGAAACCTCCTAAAATAGATAAATGTTTTGGTTGCATCACATGTCGGAGTATTCGTTGAACAAATGAAACTTCATACTGAATGGATGCAAAGTGAAATCAGTTGTGCCAACCAGGACAGTCTAGTAGCTGAATTCGCGCTGGATCGATGGCGCTGACCTTTTTTCTGGCGTAGATCAGCCGCGAATGCTACTACAAGGAGCTACTTGCTCATTTTCAAATCTTCTGCGTTTGTCTGCTTGTCATGAAAACTGAGCAGATGTTCCGCAATACTTGTCTATCCCGATGGACGCATCGTGTAGACTCATACATGCGATCTTCTTGTGAAGCCTCCAAAACGAGGGAGCAAGTGTTGATCGCTATGATCTGTAGCAGCTCTTGAGGTAATTATAAATCGCAATGGGTTAAAATTTCAGTAACTGTTTATTCAGTGGAGGTCATGGATGACTTATCAAACTTTCATATGACTTCATCTGCGTTGACCAATTTTTGAACTAATGCAGGTGCCACCTTGATCTCGTCTGCGTTCGTGTATCCAGTGTGTTTATACGAATCTTCAGCTCTTTTGGAATGAATCAGCGTAGGGCGGTTCGGCCTGTTCTTTTTGTTTATGAAATTCAAGCACTTTGGACATTCCTTGAAAATACGATAAGATTGTCGAGTTCGAACGAAGGAGGCAATCGCATGAGCCGCCGTTTTGATCTGCATGATGAATGGAATCGAGATGCCGCCTGCCTTGAGGAAGATTGGTGCAAAGAGTACGACCGACAGATGATAGCCGATCAGCAACGGCAAATCGAATCCATAAATCAAATGTTCTTTTTTCACATCAACAGACAAAAGGTTCCTCATCCCCTCTTGCTGGAGGCAAGACAAATTGCTCCCAATCAACTATTCCTTCACTATGATCGGCGGACCGATTTGGCCTCTGCAACAAATGTATCCAACTATTAGATACGAAGTAACATCGAGTACCCCATTCCCACAGGGATCTCAACAGAGGGGATGGACTATGAGCTGACCGATTCCAACTCGGTACGTCCGGATTCCGCAATCATTCGACCTGTCGATGATTCGAAAATGAGATTCGTCATGACCTTTCGATTGAATGCCATAACGGGTCTTATGCATCACGTACTCCCTTGTTTTGTGAATGAAGAGGGACGGAGAGGTTTTGATGACGCAAATTGGGGTCCTTTTAGCAAAAATACGTTTATCGGCATGTAGCACTCGTTGCGCCAGTAATAAATGTGTGAAAATGCAACCGTGCTTTTGAAGTGGGGTCGTGGGGAGCTTTGAATCCCCTCGGCTCATACATACAAGGAGAAACTGTGTTTCGCAACTGAAAAGTGCAGAGTATCGCGGCCATTTTGTGCATAGCACCGCCAACATCGAAATTCATGAATTTATGCTCGACAGAGCATGACGCAAGCGATAACTCTCGCCCGTAAAACTCAGGATGTGCGCGTGGTGAACTAAACGATCCACCAGCGCTTTCGTTAATCTAGTATCACCAAACACGCTGTTCCATTGCCCAAACTCCAGATTGGAGGTCACTATGAGACTTCGCTGCTCGTAGCATTCCGAGATAACGTGAAACAGAAGTTCAGCACCCGTTTGGTGAAACGGCACGAAGCCCACCTCATCCAAAATCAACAGATCGCACTTCATCAGTTCTTTTTGAAATCTCGTCAGCGTCCCGCTCGCATGTCTTTCCTGCAATTTGGCGACAAGCTCCGAGACGCGATAAAACCTCACATCAAGCCCCTGCCGACAGGCTTCCACCCCTAACGCAATTGCCAGATGGGTTTTCCCAGTTCCCACCTTTCCCAACATCAAGATGTTCTCTTTATGTTTCAGGAAGTTAAGCTCACGTAGAGACTGCTCCGTGCAATGATTCGGAAACGTGATCTCCTCAAAGTTGTATCCTTCGAACGTTTTCAATTGAGGGAATCCGGCGCGCTTCATCAATCTCTTCATTTTACTGGACTCACGTCCTTGGATCTCTGACTGCAGGATTGCCAGCAAGAAGTCAGTACGACTCTCGAACGGAACCGATTCGTAGTGGTTCATTACATGTGCCAGATGGAGCGTTTTGCACGCCTGCGCCAACATTTTTCGATTCATAATGTCACCCCCAACAGATCGTTGTAATTGGCCAAGTCACCTGGATGATAGCCTTGAATCTTCGATGGGGTGTGTACCTCTTGGAACGGTTCAGGATGAAACTCGGGATATCGTTGTTTGTACAAAGCGTGCTCCAACGCTGTTTCGACGCGAGAATCCCAAGGCATGAGTTCGTGCAGGCCTTTAGCGATCTCCCCCATCGTGTAGTTCTCCAACAAACGCCTCACAAGGGACAGGCGTGCCTTGCACGTCTCCGACTCAACTTCCCTCAGGAAGTGTTTCAGTGTTTCTGGCATCATCGACACAAAAGTCGAATATCTGACGGAGCGAGGGCGTCGCTTGAGTCCATCTAACACAGCTCTCCACTCGATCTCCATCGTCTTGTCCGTATAAGGCCGAGGGAACTCGAAGATTTTGCTGTACGACTCGTCCAATACCTCGATCAGATCCCACTTAATCTTGAGCAACACGCGCTGCTCTGCCTTGCATTGCGGGAGTGGGTACTTGATGTTCTCGAACGACAGTTCACGAAATTTGTTCAATCGACCTGTATCCAAACGAAATACCTCTAGCGGTTCAAGCGGCAGGGAATAGAGCATTTTCTGCTCCTGTCGCCATAGATCGTCCACTTTCTCCTTCTTCGAATAGTGAATGCGCTGACGATCCTCCAGTGCCTCCATTTCAAGATGTACTGCGAGTTCATCGAGCGATTGAATGACTGGGATCGGGACACACCAGTTCCGCCTTCCGTAACCAACCTTGTTCTCTACATTGCCTTTCTCGTTGCCTCTCGCCACATTACAAAAGACAGGCTCGAAGCGGTAATGAGCACAGAACCTTGTGAACGCATCAGTTTGCTTTCGTTCTCCGTTTTTCTCGATAGATGCAACCGCAGCCGCGAGGTTATCGAACCAGATGCGTCGCGGTACTCCGCCCATTTGTCCGAACAGCCGCTTCAAGGCTTCGAGAAAGCACTCGCCATTCTCAGATGGAACGGGGAAAGCGAAGGCCGCATTGCTAAATGGGAAGGACGCGGTAAGAATCTTACGTTCCACGAGCCTCCCGTTCTGCGCAACCTGTACGGTTCCAAAGTCTACCTGGGCTTCGCCACCTGGATGCTCCAGCCGTTCGTAGCTCTTCGCTCGGTCATGGGCGTAAGCCGCCCGCCATTTAGCCACGTACTCCTGTACCGTTCGTTCGCCACCAGTAAATTCATACTCCGCTTTGAGACGGTTAAAGATCCGCCGAGCGGTGTGGCGCTGTTTGCGGGGAAGAGCCTCGTCCTCCAATAGCCACGTATCTATGATTTCGAGAAACGGACCGAGAACTGGGTAACGACCGAATCGTTTTCCCACCGTCTCGTTCCAATCGTCTTTGTCCGCATATTTTTTGGCAGTTCGCCAATTCAAGTTCATTCGTTCTGCAATTTCGGTTATCGAACACCCTTCGTGTTCGCGCAAAAATTTGATATACTGTTGTTCAGGCACTTTCAACATCCTCTCGATCCCCCTTGGTCGTCGCAAACCGTAGGGTAAGTTAGTAGATCGATGTTGGCAAGTGCTTTTTTTATGCCAAAATGTCGCGGGCAAAGTCTGCACTTTTACGCCGCGACATTCTGCAATTTCATTATGCGATAAACAGAGAAACATGTATTTGAAGAAGGGGAGCGAGCGTTCAACAAAATTAAATGCTTATTTGATCGAAGACGGTATCGAAGTTCTTGACCATTTTCCAAAGTCCGTATGATGCTAGGGTAAGTTGACACTGGCAGTCGCACAGCTTGTCCTCGAACTTATGAGGAGTTTTTTGGCGTGGTGCGAATATCGACGGCCTGCTCAAGTGTTTCAAGTACGCTCTAAATGCTCTGCGTGAAGTAGTAGGTATTCCTCGCCAGACACAAGCGCACCGCGAGGAAGGGTTGGGGATTTATCGAGTGGATGTGCAAGGTAAACTTAAATATTCTATCCATTGGAGGAATACGGTATACTGAGGAGGGAAACAATAAATTCAGGAAAACACCTGTTTCGAGGATCCCCCCCTGTTTTGAAGCAAAAAGTCGATCCTCGAAAAAATGCAAGATGCAGTCCGAATCAAAGGGCGCGTGAAGCCTTGCTACGCCTCGTTTTTTCTGTGCTCGATTCGGTCGGTAACAATGGCAGACCCGTTATGTAGGGGACTGAAAGATGAGCTGCTAGACTTTAGAATTGACTGGTTATCGTTCGTAACAATGGCAGACCCGTTATGTAGGGGACTGAAAGGAATTGTTCCCACGTTCTCACATCCTTTCAATCGTCAGTAACAATGGCAGACCCGTTAGATAGGGGACTGAAAGTCACGCTAGAACGTTCGAAAACCACCAAGAAAACCTTGATGTTACAAGGCTTTCTTGGTGGTTTTTTGGTTTGTTGCTAACGAAATGCGCTAATCGACCTGTTTTTTGTGCTTTTGTACAGAGTTTTTGCAGCCGCCTCTTGCATGTCCAGAGATGAGGTGTCCGTATACGTCCATTGTGAACGATGTGGAAGAGTGACCCATCCGGTGGCTGTGCACGTTGTCCATGATCAACTAGCAAGCGTGTGGGTGACGGATATCGTGAAGCCGATACCTCCAACCTAGCTACTCCATGATCTTCTTAAACCAGTTGCTGATTTTGTCTGGATCAAAGAATCTTCCGTCTTCATGACAAAAGATGAAGTCGTTGTTTTCAAAACCACGCCATGGCTTTGATCAACTTTTGGAGTTTGGTATGCTTCTGTTCCAGTTTAAGCAGAAAGGGTAAACTGTCGCCAGAGGGAGTAAACGATGGAAAGACCACTTGCAGATTGATCAGCAGAGCAAAGCAAGTGGTCTAAATAATAAGTGATAATCAGTTGATGTTAATAATATGTTATTGTATAATTTATATGAAAGGGGATAGTGTTTTGAGACCAATGCGCATTGAGGAATGGGTAACTGAACATAGTTTCGACACCGAGTCGAAACTATTAATGGGGGAGTCGATCCTTTGTTATAAAGCAGGGGCTTACAGAGCTGCGTTACTTTATTCATTTCTGTTCTTTTCTTCCGTTTTAAGATACAGGATTTTAGGGACAAAAGTACCACCAAATGGTTATGCCGAACAAGAATGGGAAGATGTAAGGCGAAAACTGGTTAACGATGATATTTGGGATACTCATCTTAAGGGTTATATCGAAAATAAAAAAAAACCAATGTTTGATATACCTAGCGATGTGAGAGATCAGGTTAGTTTCTGGCGAGCTAGAAGAAATGATTCTGCACATGCAAAATCTAACTCGATTGATTATGCATACGTTGAATCTTTCTGGTTGTTTTTAATATCGAATCTTCCGAAATTTGTGTTTCCTGGAAGTAAAGAGGTGCTACTTCAGGAAATTAAGGATCATTTCGACTTCACGAAAACATCTAGACTTAAAGGTCACAGTCATCTTGTGAGTCAAATTCGATCGAGTGTTCAAAAACACCAATTTGAAGATTTTTTTAAAGATATGGTGAAAGTTATTGCCGAGTTAGATGAAGATTATTATCTTGATGATAGATTCCATTCGTTTATTAACGATATTTTTGACTTACGGGATTGTGAATTGTCTGATGCTTTGTCTAATGTGCTTTGGTTGGACGAGGTTGATATGGTGATGTTTATTCATTCTCACCCGGACAAGATTAATGCAGTTGCTAATTCTTCACAGCGGTTAAGAGAATTCTGGGTAAGTTATATGTTCGAGAAAAGACATCGAGGACCAAATACTTGGGGAGTAGTGTGTAGCATTATCGGAAAGCAACTGCTAGATGAACTTAATTATTCAGAATTTATCGTCAAACTAATGAAGAATCTACCGAAAACTCCACCAACAGATATACAGTATCTTGTTTTAAAACAAATAAACTTCCTGGAACACTACCGGGAGTACGTGTTTATGAAGAAGCGACTTTCAAAAAAGAACAAAAACAATAAAATGTACGCTGACCGTAATTCTGAAATGATTCTTTCAGCTCTAAGCGAAATGGAATTTGACAAATATGTAGTTGAGGAATTGCGAGATATCCTACAAATAACGGGGTCAAAATTTGTAGATAAGGTAACTAAGTTTTTTGAGGACAATAGCGAGAAAAAAATTGAGTACGAAACTATTCTAAGTGAATTAGATTGAGGAAAAAATGGGCACTCCATCAAGGGAGCTCTTTTTTTGACTGAATAGAGCCTATCTCTATATTCCCAATCACTGTGAATTTGAAAGGAGGTGACTTGACCCGAATAAATAGGATGTATGGGAACTGGGGCTGACACTGAGCAATTTAGTATGAGTATGCAGTTCTTGTCAGAATAAAATTCATAAACAAAAATGATCATTGCTTCGTGGTTAACTAACTTGTATTATTATAGAAAATCATTGTACAAGAGGTGTTAACTCGAATATGGCAAACAGATCGATTCTGATTGACTTTTACAGAGTTTCATTGCCTTCTGGGGTAAAGTTTAAGAAAATGCTGGAGGTAGCCAAAGCCGCAAATCTGGAGGATCGTGAGTTTAATGTGAAGGACTACCCGATCCGACTTGAAAAAATAGAACGCTTGACCGATGGAAATTGGCTTGGACACCTTGTAAAGATCCGAATGGATTTCCTTCCGAAAAAAGCAACAAAAGGTCAAGCTGGGCTCGAAGATCTCGGATTGAATCCTGACCAAGGAATTGGTGAGGAAACAAGTTTTATGTACAACGAAAACACAAATGTTATTTTATACCAACGGAATTACTATGGCGTTCGCATTGAAGGATTCAATCAATACATGCGAAAGCTATATAAGGACAGCAAAGGTTTGACTAAGGAGATCCTGTTAGAGTTCTTAGCAATCGTTGGGGAAGATGCTTTTGAAAAATTGGAACGTCAACAGATCATACGAAAAGTAGATGTTAGGTTGGCTTTACCTGACAATCCGGAGATCGCATCGAAATTAAGGAAAAATCAAGTGCTGAACAAGTGGATTGATAACCTTGAAGACACGGGATCAGAGACAATGTCCCTTACATTGTCAATGGGAAGGAAAAGAAATGCGAGTATGATCGTTAACGCGATTAAGGAAGCAGCGCGCATTGCTGTCAAGGAACAGGATTACATTGGAAAATTTAAGGTAAGGGCAAAAGAGGATGACTACAAAGGACGACTTGAGTGGATCGATCTTCTTGAAGATCGTATCCATGAAAATGTAGAATTAGATGTTAGCCGAAAAGAACCGCTTACCCACGATCGCATGTCAAGAGAGCTAATCAAAGTGTGGGGCGAACGGGAGGAGGAAATTAATGCTCTCTTTTTGATCAGATGATGAGGAGGTACTGACAAAATGAGCCTCAGTCTCTTAGAGAAGTTAGAGGCCTGGATCGTTGGTGTTGTATCTGGTTTAATCGCCTACTACATGGTTACAAATGGTAAGGTCGCTGACACCGCCTACACAAATCTGATGTCAGCAGGGGTAACATTCTCAGCAATAGCAATCGGTTTTCTTGCAAGTGTTCTTTCAATTATGGTTGTTATCTCGTCTCATGAAGTTGTGGGTTACATTTTGGCAATCGATCAAACAGACCAAATGATCTTAAAGTATCTTGCATCTGTAATACGATGGGCACTACTTTTGTTGGTTGTGTCTGGAATTGGTTTTTTGGTGCCAAAGGAAATCTGGTTTACTCCTTGGTGCTTTACCGCGACTGCTACTGTAGCAGCGTTTGAAAGGGCATCAAGAGTGATAGTCTCTTTGGTTAGAAGATCGTTATACTCATCAAATACTAAATGAGAGAGAAGAGCTAATAGACTACTGGTGTGGATACGAGTTCGAAACTGGTACAGAAACGGATGCGAAGGTGCATCTGGAAGGCTTGGACGGTTGGGAATCATCTACGGCGACCTTTGTTGGTCGTCTTTTTGTTGAGAACATACCCAGCGTGCGATCAGAAAAAATTTTTCGAGAGTTGCAGTGTTCTCATAAAAAATATCGCCTTCTTGATCGGTTTCGAAGGCCGTCCGAATGTCTCGCGTTGCTGTGACACGATAACTTAGTTATTCTGTCCAAGGAAGGAATACGATATACTGAGGAGGGAAATAATAACTTCAAGAAAACCACAGTTTCGAGGATCCCCCCCTGTTTTGAAGCAAAAAGCCGATCCTCGAAAAAAGGCAGAACGCCGTCCGATTCAAAGAGTGCTTGAATCCTAGCTACGCCTTGTTTTTTGTGCCTGATTCGGTCGGTAACAATGGCAGACCCGTTATATAGGGGACTGCAAGGTCACGGACTCTTTTGTCTGCAATAAGACCAATCTAAATGTAACAATGGCAGACCTGTTAGTTAGGGGACTGAAAGAAGGAAACGATTGGCAACGTTACGGTCTTGGTCAGATTGTAACAATGACAGACCCGTCACACAGGAGACTACAAGGAATGAACTTTACGATACTTCATGACTTTCTTCGCTTGTAACCACGGCAAACCCACTCAATCGAAAACTAAAAGCACATATCAAATCAAAAGACCTTCGCCAAGGTACAGTCCCAGGCGAAGGTCTTTTTCCACACTTCCAGATCGGCACATTCACATTCCAGTCACCACGCGACTGCCCAAGGTCCTCACTCCATACTCCCTCCTACAACCCCCACTCCACCGCCAATCACCCACCTCCTACTCGTACACATCCCACCGATAATTCATCACCGATGTATAGGTCTGCACGGCGATCATTTCCTTTGCTCCGGCCTGCAACCGATAGCCTCCTTTGCCAAGATATTCGACGTTTTCCACCTGCTCGATTTGCACGCCACCCAGTTGCTGCTGCAACAGCGGGTCATCCAAGATGTGCTTCGCGTTCCATTGCTTCAGCCAACTTCCCGCTTCAAACCCCAACACCACAAGCAATACAACTGCCCAGATCACATTTGTCCAAATCATCTTGTTTTTCATAGCTTCATCGTACCGCGAAATGTAGTTAGTCACAATTCGTTCAGACTGTTGTAAAATACCCTTATAGACTTCCAGTCGTTTTTTATAATACAATGCCTATAAGAGATCGAATTTTCGAATAAATAATAGAGTTTAGAGAGATGCAGGGGGTCACTTCGATGAAACGAATGGTGCAGAAAATGATGGCGATCGGACTTGGGCTAAGCCTTGTGTTGGCGGTGGGCTGCTCGGAGTCGGACGGTCCGAAAGTCGGCAAAACGGTCAAAGAAGGCGAGAAGGTGGTCGTGTACTCGACACTCCAAGCCCAAGCGAGTTTTGCCAAGGAGATCGGCGGCGACAAGGTGGACGTGCAAACGTACATGCCGCCCGGACAGAACTTCTGGCAATGGGCCCCGACGCTGAAGGAGATGCGCGACTTGGAGCAAGCGCATGTCATGATCTTGAACGGCAACGGTGTGGAAGATCGCTGGTGGGATCAAATGTATGCGACCGTGAAGATCAAAAATGATGATCTGCTCGTCATCGACGCGTCGCAAGGTCTGGACAAGCTCAACTTGCTGCGTTACTACAACCCGGACGCCAGCGAAGATGACAAAGTGAAGAAACGTTTTGACCCGTGGCACTACCTCGACCCGCAAAATGCCAAAGTCGAGGTCGATACGATCGCCACGGCCCTTTCGAAAAAAGCACCCGCTTATGCTGAGGAATTTCAGAAAAACGCCGAGGAGTTCAAACACAAACTCGATCAACTCGATCAAGAATATGCGGACACGCTCTCCAAAGTGAAGCGCAAGGAAATCGTCTCGCCCTACCCGGCGTTTCAATATCTCACCAAACGCTATGGTCTGAACTACTACGTTCCGACGTCGATTGCCATCAACGAATTCCCGCAGGACAAATTTGATGAAATGGATGCGGTCAAAGTCGATTTTGCAAAACATGACGCTGCGAACATCTTCTTTGAAGGGGAAGCCGCACCGCGCGTGCAGGAGTTCCTCGGCCAGATGGGCTACCAAGCGAAGACACTAAACACGTACGAGGGCAAAATGGAGCCGGATAAGCTGAAAGGATATCTGCAGGTGATGGAGGAAAATCTCGCCGTACTCAAGGAAGCGCTCAATCAGTAAGCAATCGCAAAATCCAGCAAAAAAAGGCACTCAATCTGCGTGACAGTGATTGAGTGTTCTTTTTTGTGGCAAGAATCGTAAGAATTACGTTTTACAAACGGATACGAAAGGAGTATAGTGGAAACATCGAATTCGTAATGATTACGTTTTAGGGGGAGTTTGCAAAATGAACAAATGGTGGAAACTAACGGCAAGCAGTCTTGTCGCCGCTTCACTGATCCTGACAGGATGTGCTGAAAAGCCGAATTCCGGCCCTGGAAACTCGTCCACTTCCGATAAAATAAAGGTCGTCACCAGCTTTTACCCAATGTACGAGTTTACCAAAAAAGTAGCAGGCGACCTTGCGGACGTCACTGTGCTCGTTCCGGCCGGTACGGAGCCGCACGACTGGGAACCGACTGCAAAAGATGTGGCGCGCATTTCCGAAGCGGACATTTTCGTATATAATGGTGCAGGGTTTGAATCTTGGGTCGATAGTGTGCTGGGAACGGTAGGCAACAAGAATCTGAAAGTGGTCGAAGCTTCGCACGGCGCCGATCTGATGGAAGGCGTCGAAGAAGAAGGACACGAAGGGCACAAGGATGGCGATCATGCGCATGATCACGATCATGGCAATTTCGATCCGCACATCTGGCTCGACCCGGTACTAGCTCAGCATGAAGTGCAGGAAATCTCCGCGATGCTGCAAAAGGCTGACCCCGCACATCAAGCGGAATACCAAAAGAACACGGAAGCCTATCTCAAGGAATTGAAAGCGCTCGATCAGTCGTTCCAAGATGGCTTGAAACAGGTGAAATCGAAAGAGTTTGTCACGTCGCACACCGCATTTGCCTATCTCGCACACCGCTATGGATTGAAACAGGTGCCGATCGCAGGCATCTCACCGGAACAGGAGCCGTCCGCGTCGGAGATGAAAGACATTGTCGCCTTCGCCAAATCGCACAACGTGAATACGATCTTCTTTGAAACGCTCGTCTCGCCAAAAGTGGCCGAAGCGGTCGCCAAAGAGGTCGGAGCGGTCACGGCGGTGCTCAATCCGTTAGAAGGTCTGACCGAAGAGGAGAAGAAAAGCGGACTTGATTACATTGGCGTGATGAAACAGAATCTTGAGGCGTTGACAAAAGCGCTGACCAAATAATAGCAGCAGGCGCAATTGTTCGCTTGCTCCGCCGCGTACACATAGAACAGTGGTACAGCGAAGACGTGCGGAGCAAGCGATTCGGGTGCGCATGCTGACACCGAAACTAGATTCGATAGAGGAGAGGAGGATTGCAGATGGAACTGGCAGCAATGCGCGAGGTAGTCTTTGGGTATGGGCCCACGCCGGTGTTGGAAGGGTTGAACTTGACGATTCGTCAGTCAGAATTTATCGGGCTGACCGGGCCAAACGGCTCCGCAAAAACCACAACGTTAAAACTTTTGCTCGGGCTTTTGCAACCTCAGCGCGGCTCGATTGTGATCGACAAACAAAGCGGAAGTGGCAAACCGGTCGTCATCGGCTACGTCCCGCAGGAAATCGCTTCCTTTAATGTAGGGTTCCCCAGCACCGTCTATGAACTGGTGCGCTCAGGTCTGTTCACCCGCAAACGCTGGTTTGGCTTTCTGCCCAAGGAGGAGGTCGCCCGCGTCGAGCAGGTGTTGCGCCAAGTCGGGATGTGGGAACACCGCAAGCGCAAGATCGGCGAGCTGTCCGGCGGGCAAAAGCAGCGCGTCTGTCTTGCCCGCACGCTGGTGCTGGAGCCCGATCTGCTCGTGCTCGATGAGCCGACGACCGGGATGGACGTCACCGCCCGCACGATGTTTTACGACCTGCTTCACCATCAGGTCAAGGCGCATGGCCGCACCGTCCTGATGGTCACGCATGACTTGGAAGAGACCTTGCCGCGTCTGTCGCGTCTGCTCGTCCTCGACAAATGGATTCGCTTCGACGGCACGCCGGAACAGTTCCGTGAGCGCATGGACCTGAGCGGTCGTCCGCAGTCGCTTCCTTTATATTGCTGTTATGATGATCAGCAGCCGATCCTGCGCCAAGAGCAAGCGGAAGGAGTGAGATAAGTGCTTGAAATGCTGCAATACGGCTTTTTAAAAAATGCCTTCCTGGCCGGTGGCATGATCGCACTGATCGCTCCGGTGATCGGTGTGTACATCGTGTTGCGCCGCCAATCGTTGGTGGCCGAAACGCTGTCTCACGTCTCGCTGGCCGGGGTCGCGCTCGGTGTGTTGCTCGGCTATTATCCGATGCTGACCGGAATGGCTGCGGCGCTGTTTGGTGCCATTTTGGTCGATACGTTGCGTCGCTCATTTCGATCTTACAGCGAGCTGTCGATCGCGATCTTGATGTCGGGGGGCCTCGCGACCGCACTCGTTTTGATGAGCATGAACCAAGGGGTGAGCCGCAGCTTCACCTCCTATCTGTTCGGGTCGATCATCGCGGTCAACTCGACCGACCTGCTGGTGATGGCAGGCGTGCTGCTCTTGTGCGCGCTCTTTTTCTTTTTCCTGTGGCGCCCGATGTACGTGCTGACCTTCGATGAAGAAACGGCCGAGGTCAGCGGAATCCCGACGCGCTGGCTGTCACTCGCCTTTTCACTGTTGACAGGTCTGGTCGTCGCCGTCTCGATGCCGATCGTCGGCGTCTTGCTCGTCTCGTCGCTGATGGTGCTTCCGGCGGCGATCGCGCTTCGGCTCAGCAAAGGGTTTACGCTGGCCGTCGTGCTCGCCGTCGTGATCGGGCTCTTCGGCGTCCTGTCAGGGCTCACGCTGTCGTTTTATCAAGACATCCCGCCAGGCGGCACGATCGTCCTCGTCCTGATCGGCATCCTCATCTCCGTGCTTGGGATCAAGCGGGTCGTGCTGTTTATCCAAACGCGCCTGGGCTCAAAAGAAGATGCAGGTGTGATCGCGGGTAAAACGGTCGAAGAGCGCTAGGAACGGAATGAACCTATTAAGAAAAAACACCCTCCTCGGGTGTTTTTCTTATGTTTCCAGCATTTTATTACAGGAACTGACACGGTCGCGTCGAATAGGAGGGAGTGGTGTATGACCAACTGTCTCTTTTTTCGACATCGTCAAAGCGGCACGTGCCGACAATCTCAGACTAGAAAGTGGTGTGAAACGATGATCGAGATGCACGACGTTTGGAAGCAATACCCGAACGGATCTGTTGCTTTGCAAGGTGTAAGCGTTCGGATTGATAAGGGTGAGTTTGTCTACGTGGTCGGCCCTAGCGGCGCCGGTAAATCCACGTTTATTAAATTGATGTATCGCGAAGAACGTCCGACCAACGGTTCGATCTACGTCAACGGCTTCAACATCGAGCGGCTCAAAGAGCGCAAGATTCCTTTGATGCGCCGTCAGATCGGCGTCGTCTTTCAGGATTTCAAACTCTTGCCCAATCTGACCATTTTCGAAAATGTAGCGTTCGCGCTAGAGGTGATCGAAGCGCCGAAGCGCAAGATTAAAACTCGCGTGCCCGAAGTGCTGGAACTGGTCGGGCTCAGCGATAAAGCGGATGCACTCCCGAGCCAGTTGTCAGGCGGTCAGCAGCAGCGCGTATCGATTGCGCGCGCGCTGATCAATTCCCCGGCTGTCATCATCGCGGACGAGCCGACGGGGAACCTCGACCCGGAAACGTCTTGGGAGATCATGGACCTGTTTGAAGAGATCAACCGACGCGGCACGACGATCGTGATGGCGACCCACAACAAAGAGATTGTCAACACCATGAAACGACGAGTCATCGCCATCGAAGAAGGTCAGATCGTCCGTGACGAGAAACGGGGGGTCTACGGCTATGAAAATTAGCACGTTTGGCCGTCATTGCCGTGAAGGGTTGAAGAACTTGACCCGCAATGCGTGGATGACGTTCGCATCCCTGTCTGCTGTCACTGTTACTCTGCTGTTGCTCGGCGTGTTCCTCTTGCTCGCTTACAACGTGCAACAGTTTTCGTATCAGTTGGAAAACCAAGTCGAGATGAGCGTTTCGGTTGTGGAAAATACGGACCGGGCGCAAGTGGTCGAGTTGGAGCGCCAACTGAAAAATCTGCCCGGTGTGGCGTCAATAAAATTTGTTCCCAAAGAGGAGGGTTTAGCCTCCTTAAAAAATAAGCTTGCTGACAACGGTCAACTGCTCGATGGACTCGAACAGGACAACCCGTTGCCCGACGTCTTTTGGGTAAAAGCGTCGGACCCGCAGCAAACGGCCAGTCTCGCCACGAAAGTCCGCACGTTGAATCATGTCGAAAAGGTCGATTACGGCAATGAGACGGTCGATCAACTGTTCAATGTGACCGAGCTGGTGCGCAACGCCGGAGCCGTTTTTGTGATCGGTCTGTGTTTCACCGCTTTGTTTTTGATCAACAACACGATCAAGGTGACGATCTTCGCTCGCCGCAAAGAGATCGAGATCATGAAGCTCTGCGGGGCGACCAACTGGTTCATCCGCTGGCCCTTTTTGATCGAAGGTCTGTTGATCGGTGTGTTCGGGTCAATTCTGCCAATTCTGGCGCTGGGTATCGGCTATGACTATCTGACGAAAAGCGTGCCGGGTATCATGCTCTTTCGTTTTGCCGATTTTGATCCGCTCATGTTCACCGTCGCTGGCATTCTGCTTGCGATCGGGGCCCTGATCGGGATGATCGGCTCGGTGATGTCGATCAGTCGTTTCCTGCGCATCTAACTATAGAAAAATCATAAGTACACGAGCATATGCTCTTTTTACTTGATGATTTCAGTTTGTCCGCAGCCGATGCGGGCTAAACATTTGTCGCTTTGGGAAGGGAGACCATGAACATGCAATTCAAGTCTCACAAACGCCTTACGTGGGGGATCACCTCTGCGCTTGCGCTTGCCCTGATCGTGCCGCAAGTCGCAGTGGCCGACCTCAATGATCTGCAAGAACAGCAACAAAATGAGCAGAACAGACTCGACGACGCCCGTGCGAAAGAGAAGGCGGCAAAAGAGAAGAAAGACCAGTTTCAAAAGCAGATCAATGTCAACGCCTCGGAGATTGAAAAGCTCTCCTCACAAATCAATGAAAAAGAAGGCGAGATCGCTCGTCTGCAGACCGAGCTCTACAAAAAAGGTCAGCAGATCGAGCGCACGCAAGGCGAGCTTGAAGAGGCCGAAAAGCGCGTAGCTGAGCGGGATAAGTTGCTCAAAGAGCGCTTGCGGCTGATGTATGAAAAAGGGGAAGTGCAATACCTTGAGGTGCTGCTTGGTGCCACTTCCTTCTCCGACTTCCTGGAGCGATTTAATGCATTGCAGATGATCTTTGCACAAGACACGGTCATCCTGCGCAAGAACAAAGAGGACCGCGATCTGATCGCAGAAATGAAAAAGAAATTGGAAGATGAGAAAAACACGCTCGTCAACATGCAAGCCACCCAACTTGAGCAAAAAACGCAGCTCGATAGCCTGAAATCGAAAAAAGAGGAGATCGCCAAACAGCTCGAAGCGAACAAAGAAGAGCAGGAGCGAATCGAATCGGAACAGCGTAACATTCAGGAAGCGTCGATCAATGCGATCTATAGTATCCAACAGCAGATCAGCGAAGAACGTCGCAAGCAAAGCACTCAGAACCCGCAAAATCCGAACACAGGCGGCAACGGACCTGCGCTCAGCGGTCCGTTCTCCTGGCCTGTGCCAAGCGGCGGTGTGATCACCTCCAACTGGGGCAATCGAATCGACCCGTTCACCGGGCAGCGCGCTGGTCATAACGGCATGGACATCGCGGCCAACACGGGCACCGATATTTCGGCTGCACAAGGTGGTATCGTGATCACGGCCGGTTGGGTAACTGGCTTTGGCAACTGCATCATCATCGACCACGGCGGTGATCTTTGGACGTTGTACGGACACTTGATGAACGGCGGCGTGCTGGTCTCGGTCGGTCAACAGGTCGGACAAGGTCAGATTATCGGCAAGATGGGCTCCACGGGACGCTCGACCGGACCGCATTTGCATTTTGGTGTCTATCAAAACGGTAAGGATATCGATCCGTATACGTATCTCTAAAATTTTACGATTTTGCAAACACCCTTCCTGCCCAGGAAGGGTGTTGTACTATCATCTAACGGATGGAGTATAATAAAATGAATATTTGTTGGCAGACAACAGAGACAAGGTGGTGCAGAAGACGATGTACATACGAGGCCGCTATTTAATTCTGGCGCTGATCGCAGCGATCGTGATCAGCAGCGGAGTGACCGCACTCTTGACGAGTGGCGACGGGACAAGCGCTCTTCCCGAGAGCACGACCGCGACGCCCGAATTTCAAAAACTGATGGAGACGTACAGCACGCTCCAAAAATCGTTCTACCAAGAAGCGAAAAGCGATCAACTGCTGAACGGGGCGATCGAAGGGATGATCAAGTCGCTCGACGACCCGTATTCCACCTATATGGCGCCGACAGAAGCGGCCCAATTTCATGAAAACATCGAGTCCTCCTTCGAGGGCATCGGCGCGGAGATTCGCGCAGAAGAAGGCAAAATTGTTGTCGTCTCGCCGATCAAAGGCTCCCCGGCCGAAAAAGCGGGTGTCAAGCCGAACGACCGCATCCGCTCGGTAGACGGCAAAGTGCTGGATGGCATGACCGCATCGGAAGCGGTCGTGCACATCCGCGGGAAAAAAGGTTCCAAGGCCGAACTGATCATCGAACGCCCTGGCGTACAGGGGGAAATCAACATCTCGCTCATCCGCGACACGATTCCGCTGGAGACGGTCTACTCGGAGATGTTGCCAGAGCAAATGGGCAAAATTCAGATCACCAAGGTGTCTGAGACGACCTATACCGAATTTTCCAAAGCGCTGGAAGATCTGAAAGCGCAAGGCATGAAAGGTCTGATCATCGACGTGCGCCAAAATCCGGGCGGACTGCTCAACATGACGGTAAAAATGGTGGATGAACTGCTTCCGGAAGGGAAGATGATCCTGCAAGTTGAGTATCGCAACGGGGAGCGAGATACCTACAAGTCGAATGCGAAGTCCTTCGACCTGCCGATCGTCGTGCTGATCGACGAAGGCACCGCCTCGGCAGCCGAAATTTTGGCCAGCGCCTTGAAAGAATCGGGCGGTGTGCCGCTGGTTGGCACGAAATCGTTTGGCAAAGGCACCGTGCAGACGACCAAGCAGTTTGAGGACGGCTCAGACATCAAGTACACGATCGCCAAGTGGCTGACTCCGGATGGAAACTGGATTCATAAAAACGGCATCGAGCCGGACTACAAGGTAGAATTGCCAGCATACGCCAGTCTGCCTGCGATCGACCCGGAAAAAGAGCTGAAGCAAGAGCAGTTTTCCAATGAGGTCAAAGCGGCGCAGACGATGCTCGATGCACTCGGCTTCCACCCAGGCCGCGTGGACGGTTTCTTCGACAACAAGACGACCGAAGCGGTCACCGCGTTCCAAAAGGCGAACAACATCGAAGCGACAGGGACGATCCAAGGAAAGACAACGACCAAAATGATGGAACTTCTGCACGAAAAATTGAAGAAAAACGATACGCAGTTGGAGATGGCGCAACGTGTGCTTCGTAAATTGATTCCATAAGCAAAAACAGCAGGAGTGCAGGCGAATGATGTCGAAGTATTGTACCCGAGGAGCATAAGGCTCTTCGGGTATTTTTTAAATGTATATTATTGTTTTTCTTTACGTGAAAAGGAGCGCGTGTGAGTATGACTGAGCTATCCATTTTCATCACCGTTTTCTCAGGCCTGGCCAAAGTCGTGGCACATCCTCTTTTTTATGTAGCACTACTGCTCGTCTTGATGCAGTATGTGCGTCAAAACGGTATGGAGCGCCGGATGTTCGGCGTGCGCTGCACCTCGGTCACCGACCAGTTTCTGCGCTCGCTGCTGTTTGGCATTGGCGGCGGTGTGTTGGCAACGCTGTTGCTCAGCGTGGTCGGCGTGGTGCTGTCTCCGGTCGATCTGATCTACGTCTGGGTGGTCGCACTTGTGTTGGCGCTTCTCAATGTGCGTTATGTCTGTTTTGCCTATGCCGGGGGGCTCCTTTCGGTGGTCAGCCTGATCTTGCAGGCTTTGCCTGTGTTTTCTGGCGGTCCTGCGTGGCTTTACAACATCTATCAGGATCTGCTGGGCCTACAGATTCCTGCACTGATGGCGCTGGTTGCCGTATTGCACCTCGTCGAGGCGTTGCTTGTTCGCTTTCATGGCGCGCAGGCGCCGCTTCCAGTATTTGTCGAAGGCAAGCGGGGGCGGTTGATCGGCGGATTTATCCTGCAAAAGTTTTGGGTCATTCCGATGGGCGCATTTGTGGTGACAGGAACAGGGACCGGTGTCGCGGTACCTGACTGGTGGCCGCTGATGTCGCTTGGTGCGCTCGGAGCTGGGCTGATGGTTGTGCCCGTGCCTGCGATCCTTGGTTTCTCTGGGGCTGCGCTGACCAAAACGCCGCAAAAGACAGCGCGGCGGACGTCCAACTATCTGCTCGGTTACAGTGTGATCTTGCTCGGGCTGTCGATCGGCGGTTCCTATTTTACACCGCTGCTTTGGCTGACCGCTTTGTTCTGCACGATCGCTCACGAACTGTTAATCCTCTGGGAAGTGCGTGAGGAGCAGAGTGGGCAACCGCTGTATGTACGTCCGCTGCAAGGGTTGAAAATTCTCTCCGTGTTGCCGAAATCACCAGCCGAAGAGATTGGATTGATGTCCGGGGAGACGATCGTCAAAGTCAACGGCATGAAAGTCAGCTCGCCGTATGAGCTGCATTTTGCAATTAATCAGAATCCGGCGTATGCCAAACTGGAACTGCTCACTCCTGAAGGTGAGCCGAGGTTTGCCGCAACGCCGATCTATATGGGGGATCATCATCAACTAGGCATTATCCTCGTGCCGGACGATCAAGCCCGCCAGTATGTGCGGTTGGGTTCGATCTCTCCGTGGCGATGGTTGTGGGGGCGCCTGGTTGGGGGCGGAAAGCAAGCACCATCTTCATACCACTAAACTGTAGAACAGATCTGGGAGGATACGTAACATGGATATCACAACGATCGTTGGCTTACTGCTGGGCTTGGTGGCGCTCGGAGGCGGGTTCCTCCTCGAAGGCGGTCACTTATCAGCACTGCTCTCGCCAACTGCAGCTATCATCGTATTTGGCGGTACGTTCGGCGCGGTGACGCTGGCAACTCCGTTCGAAGAATTGAAGAAGATCCCGAAATTACTGAAGATCGCCTTCACCTACAAGCCGCGTGACCCGATGGAGACGATTGAGGAACTGGTCGCTCTGGCGACGACGGCCCGACGGGAAGGGATCTTGGCGCTGGAAGAAAAGATCGAGACGTACGACGATGAATTTTTCAAAAACGGTGTCCGCCTCGTGGTGGACGGCGTTGACCCGGAGCTGGTACGCAGCATTTTGGAAACGGAGCTTTCATTTATCGAATCCCGTCATGAAAAAGCGGTACTGCCGTTTGATCAAGCGGGTGGTTTCGCTCCGACGATGGGGATTATCGGTACGGTAATGGGATTGGTACACGTTCTTGGGAACTTGTCTGACGTTGAGAACCTCGGGCCGCAGATTGCAACCGCATTTATCGCTACCTTGTACGGCGTGTCATCTGCCAACGTCATCTATCTCCCGTTGGCGACCAAACTGAAAAGTCGGACCAAACAGGAAGTGTTGATCCGCGAATTGATGATCGAAGGGATCTTGTCGATCCAAGCGGGTGAAAACCCGAACATTCTCGGTCAGAAGCTGAAGGCGTTCCTGGCGCCGAACTTGCGTGCACCGAAAGCGGAGGCAGGGGAAGCCAATGTCGAGACGACGTAAAAAACATAGCGGGGGCCATGAGAACCACGAGCGGTGGCTGATCACCTATGCGGATTTGATCACTGTGCTGATGATTTTCTTTGTCGTCATGTACGCGATGTCTTCGATCGACCAAGCGAAATTTGACTCTTTGTCGGTGTCTTTGAACAAGGCACTCCATCCGAGCAATCAGGTGCAGATCGACTCGATGGGGAACACGGGGATCATTTCGAAAACGACGAAGGACGGCGAACAGGATTCCAAGGAAAAAGCGCAAGGGGCGACTGCCGAACAGCGAGCCCAGGAGCAGGAACAACAGCGTTTGGAAGATTTGAAGAAAAAGGTGGAGAAGTTCATCCATGACAATAACCTCGCAGGTCAGATCAACGTGATCGACACCGCGCGCGGGGTGCAGATCACCTTGAACGATGCCGCACTGTTTGAATCGGGCAGCGCGAACTTGAAAGCGGAGGCCCAACGCATCTTGGGCGGGATGGCTCCGTTCTTACAAGTGGTGCCCAATGAGATCGCCGTGGAGGGTCACACCGACGACGTGCCGATCAACAATTCCCGCTTCCCGTCGAACTGGGAACTGTCCGCAGCGCGGGCGATCAACGTACTGCACGACCTCGAAGGGAAAGGCGTTCCGGACAAACGGTTGCACGCGGTCGGCTATGCGGACACCAAGCCGCTCAGCCCCAATGACACCGTGGCCAATCGCGCCTCGAACCGCCGTGTCAACCTGATCGTTCTGCGCCAACACAAAGCAGCATCGATCTCTCCGTTTGATAAGAACAATGTGATTCAATAACAACTGAGCAAGCGGAAAGGCAAGATCACCAGATCTTGCCTTTTTTGTTTGCGGGATATTGTATAATGGAATTCGGAAGGAGTGTCGAACATGGAAGTGATTCGTGAACAGCGCAACTTTGAACTGGTTTCTGAATATAAACCGCAAGGCGATCAACCGAAGGCGATCGAGAAGTTGGTCGATGGATTGCATCAAGGCAACCGTCATCAGACGTTGCTCGGGGTGACCGGGTCGGGGAAGACCTTTACGATGGCGAACGTGATCGCTAACGTGAACAGGCCGACGTTGATCATCGCACACAACAAGACGCTGGCCGCACAGCTTGCGGCAGAGTTTAAGGAGTTTTTTCCTAACAACGCCGTCGAATATTTTGTCTCCTACTACGATTACTATCAGCCGGAAGCGTACATACCCTCTTCTGACACGTTTATTGAAAAGGACGCTAAGATCAATGACGAGATCGAAAAACTGCGCCACTCCGCGACCTCTTCTTTGATTGAACGCAGCGATGTGGTGGTGGTGGCCTCCGTTTCCTCGATCTACGGCTTGGGTTCGCCAACCGAGTACAGCAAGTTCGTGCTGTCCCTGCGCGTCGGCATGGAAAAAGGTCGCGACGATGTGTTGCGGCGCTTGATCGACATGCAGTACGAGCGCAACGACATCAACTTCACTCGCGGGACGTTTCGCGTGCGAGGCGACGTGGTGGAAATCTTCCCGGTGCAACGCTCCGAGCAGGCGGTGCGGGTCGAATTTTTCGGGGATGAGATCGATCGAATCACCGAGGTGGACGTGGTGACAGGTGAGATCGTCGGGACGCGCGCTCATGTGGCGATCTATCCGGCATCGCACTTTGTGACTTCGGGTGACAAGTTGAAAGATGCGATGGAGAGCATTCGTGCCGAGTTGGAAGTGCGGCTCACCGAGCTGCGCGACAACGGCAAGTTGCTCGAAGCGCAGCGCTTGGAGCAGCGCACCAACTATGACTTGGAGATGATGGCGGAGATCGGCTTTTGCTCCGGGATTGAAAACTACTCGATGCATATGGAAGGGCGTCCGCCGGGCAGCAAGCCGAGCACGCTGTTCGACTACTTCCCGGACGACTTTTTGCTGATCATCGATGAGGCGCACGTGACGATTCCGCAGATCAACGGGATGTATAACGGCGACCAAGCGCGGAAAAATGTGCTCGTCGATCACGGCTTCCGCTTGCCGTCTGCGAAGGACAACCGCCCGATGAAATTTGACGAGTTTGAACAAAGCTTCCAGCAGGCCGTGTACGTCACGGCGACCCCTGGCGTGTACGAGCAGGAGCACAGCACGCTTGTCGTCGAGCAGATCATCCGTCCGACCGGCTTGCTCGACCCGATGATCCACGTTCGACCGATCAAAGGGCAGATCGACGATTTGGTCGGAGAGATCAACAAGCGCATCGCCCGTGATGAGCGTGTGTTGGTGACCACGCTGACCAAGAAGATGGCGGAGGACCTCACCGACTATTTCAAAGACTTGGGGATCAAAGTGCGCTACCTGCATTCTGATATCAAAGCGTTGGAGCGGATGGTGATTCTGCGCGACCTGCGCGTCGGTGCGTTTGACGTGCTGATCGGCATCAACCTGTTGCGGGAGGGGCTGGACTTGCCGGAAGTGTCGCTGGTGGCGATTCTCGATGCGGACAAAGAGGGCTTCCTCCGCGCCGAGCGCTCGTTGATTCAGACGATCGGCCGAGCGGCGCGCAATTCAGGCGGGGAAGTGGTGATGTATGCGGACAAAATCACCAAGTCGATGGACATTGCGATCAAAGAGACCGAACGTCGCCGCGGCATCCAGATCGAATATAACACGGCCCACGGAATCGTTCCGACAACGATCAACAAGAAAGTCCGCGATGTCATCGAAGCTGTGAAAACCACCGATGCAAAAGAGCAACTCAAGGTGGAGCAGAATGTAGAGAAGATGTCGAAAAAGGACAAAGAGCAACTGATCGCTCGTCTGGAGCAAGAGATGAAAGATGCGGCCAAAGCATTGCAGTTTGAGCGTGCGGCCGAGTTGCGCGATATCATTTTGGAATTGAAAGCGTCGTAGGGAATCCTGCGGCGTTTTTCTTTTTGCCGAAATGGGGAGCGCAGTTGCAGAGGGCAAGTGCTTGCATCGAGGTAGCAGGTAAGCAGGCATAACAAAGTGGGACCCCAGCTGGTGAAACGATCGGTTAAATGAAGGGTGACATCGAATGTTAAGAGATATATTAATACCGTGTTATTTATTGGTTTTCCCTGAAGTTAAAAATACTGCTAGTCAAGAATCGAGATGTAAGCTATAATTAAGATACCAATTCGAAACTTGCTAACCGAGGTGGCATTTTATGAAAAATGTGATCATCCGTGGCGGCAACATCTGTAGTTAGGTCAGACCAAATAATCATTCAATAAGGACCCCAGCCTAATTTATAGGTTGGGGTTTTTTTGATTTTTCTTATCGTCCGTTGCTTTTTTGAAGAAAATGGGTCAATATAGGAGTTAGAGAATGTTTGTTCGTATACATCGTGGAAAAGAGGAAGGAAATGGCACAAGAGAACATTGTTGTCAAAGGTGCGCGCGCACACAATTTGAAAAATGTTGATGTGACGATCCCGCGCGACAAGTTTGTCGTCTTGACCGGACTGTCCGGTTCGGGCAAATCGTCTTTGGCGTTCGATACGATCTATGCAGAGGGCCAGCGCCGCTATGTGGAATCGCTTTCTGCCTATGCACGACAGTTCTTGGGACAGATGGACAAGCCGGATGTGGACTCGATCGACGGGCTGTCTCCGGCGATCTCCATCGACCAGAAGACCACCTCGCGCAACCCGCGCTCGACGGTCGGAACGGTCACCGAGATCTATGACTATCTGCGCTTGCTGTTTGCCCGCGTCGGGCGGCCGCATTGTCCGAACCACCCGAACATCGAGATCACGTCCCAGACGGTGGAGCAGATGGTCGATCGAATCATGGAACTCCCAGAGCGCACGCGGATTCAAATCTACGCCCCGCTCGTCAAAGGCCGCAAAGGCGAGCATACGAAAGTGTTCGAAGACATTTCTAAGCAGGGATTCGTCCGCGTCCGCGTCGATGGTCAGTTGCGGGAGTTAAGCGACGAGATCAAACTGGAGAAAAACAAAAAGCACACGATCGAAGTGGTCGTTGACCGCATCGTGGTCAAAGACGAAGTGCAGACCCGCCTCGCCGATTCGCTGGAGACGGCGCTGAAGCTGGCAGAAGGCACGGTGATCGTGGGCATCGTGGACGGAGAAGAGATGCTGTTCTCCTCCAGCTTGTCTTGCCCGGAGTGCGGGTTCTCCGTGCCCGAACTGGCCCCGCGCATGTTTTCGTTCAACTCGCCCTTTGGGGCCTGTGAAACGTGCGCTGGTCTTGGCACGAACATGGAAATCGACCCGGATTTGGTGATTCCTGACTGGTCGAAGTCGCTGGCAGAAGATGCGATCGAACCGTGGCAAGGGCGGACTTCCAACTATTACCCGCAGCTGCTCGAAGCGGCGGCCAAATATTTCGAGGTCGATACGAAACTGCCGTTTCGCGACGTGCCGGAAGAGAAGCTGAAAAAGATTCTCTACGGCAGTCAAGGTGATAAGATCAAGTTCAAGTATGAAAATGATTTTGGTCAGTCGAAGATAGCGGAGATGGAATTCGAAGGGGTCATCACCAACTTGGAGCGCCGCTATCGGGAGACGACGTCCGACTATGTGCGTGAGTTTATCGAAGAGTACATGAGCGCCAAGCCGTGTCCGGCCTGCAAAGGCAAGCGTTTGCGCCCGGAGAGCTTGGCGGTGACGATCGGCGGGGAGAGCATCTCGTATGTGACCGGGTTGTCGGTCATCGATGCGCTTGGCTATTTTGGCGGTCTTTCCCTATCTGAAAAGGAGCTGACGATCGCCAAGCTGATCTTGAAAGAGATTGAAGCGCGGCTCGGCTTCCTGCGCGATGTGGGGCTCGATTATCTCAACTTGTCGCGTTCGGCAGGCACGCTGTCCGGAGGCGAGGCACAGCGGATTCGCTTGGCGACGCAGATCGGGTCGTCGCTGATGGGCGTGCTGTACATCTTGGATGAGCCGTCGATCGGGCTGCACCAGCGCGACAACGAGCGTTTGATCAACACGCTGGTGCACATGCGCAATCTGGGCAACACGCTGATCGTCGTCGAGCATGATGAAGACACGATGCTCGCGTGCGACTATATCATCGACATCGGGCCTGGGGCAGGCGTGCACGGCGGGCAGATCGTGTCGCAAGGGACGCCAGAGCAGGTCATGGCCGATGAGAATTCGATGACCGGAGCTTACCTGAGCGGGCGGAAGTTCATTCCGGTGCCGGAGGAGCGCCGCAAGCCTGGCGACAAGTGGGTCAAGGTGAACGGGGCCAAAGAGAACAATTTGAAAAACATCTCCGTCAAGTTTCCGATCGGGTTGTTCACGTGTGTAACGGGCGTGTCAGGCTCGGGCAAATCGACGCTGGTCAACGAGATTTTGAAAAAATCGTTGGCGATGCATCTGAACGGGGCCAAGACGAAACCTGGCGCGCACAAGTCGATCGAAGGGTTGGAGCTGCTCGACAAGATCATCGACATCGACCAATCTCCGATCGGGCGGACCCCGCGCTCCAATCCGGCCACCTATACGGGCGTTTTCGATGATGTGCGCGATGTGTTTGCGGCGACGAACGAAGCGAAGATGCGCGGGTACAAAAAAGGGCGCTTCTCGTTTAACGTCAAAGGCGGACGCTGTGAAGCGTGCAAAGGCGATGGGATCATCAAGATCGAGATGCACTTCTTGCCCGACGTCTATGTGCCGTGTGAGATCTGCAAAGGCAAGCGATACAATCGTGAAACGTTAGAGGTAAAATATAAAGGCAAGAGCATTGCCGACGTGTTGAACATGACGGTGGAGGATGCCGTCGAGTTTTTCAAAAACGTGCCAAAGATCGCGCGCAAGATGCAGACGCTGCTCGATGTGGGTCTGGGATATGTCCGTTTGGGACAGCCTGCAACCACGCTGTCCGGCGGCGAAGCGCAGCGGGTCAAACTGGCCTCCGAACTACATCGCCGCAGCACAGGGCGCACCATGTACATTTTAGATGAACCGACCACCGGTCTGCACACGGCCGATATTGACCGTTTGCTCAACGTGTTGCAACGATTGGTGGATTCAGGCGAATCTGTTGTCGTCATCGAGCATAATCTCGATGTGATCAAGACGGCCGACTATCTGGTCGATCTCGGTCCTGAAGGCGGCGACAAGGGCGGTACCATCGTCGGCTCTGGAACGCCGGAACAGATCGCGAAGATCGAAGAATCGTGGACCGGGAAATTCCTCGGACCGATTCTGGTGCGTGACAAAGCGCGCGCCAAGGAGCAGGCCAAGATCGCGGTGCAGTCGTAGGCGTCAGTCAAAAAGCAGGCTCTTTAGGAAGCCTGCTTTTTGAGTCTCAACGCGCGGATTAAACGTAAGAATTCATGCTGACGTTTTTTTGCAGAGCGACTGCTGAGGTGATGGAGCAGATACAGGCCGAGCCCGATCAAGGACAGCACCGCATTTTGCAGGAAAAAATGGGCCTGGTCGTTCACGGCGAGCACGAACCATTGCAGGAGGAGGGCCGCTGTGCAGCCGACGTACCAACGGCCTGCGAGCAGGCAGAGCGCAAGCATCGGGAAGACGGTGGTCGCAAACAGCGGGATGGCGTCAGGCAGGGGCAGGATCGCCCAGAGTGGGACGCGGGTGTAGAGCAGGTAGAGAGCGAAAGTGGTGACGATCGTGACGCTGAAGCGGTGCAGGTCGCTGTAAAATTGCTGCCGCTCCCGGAAGCGGCTCAAGTTGCGGCCTCGTTTGGCTAGCCCATACAGCACCGCTGCGGTCAGTAGGGAACTGCCGAGCAGAACGATTAAAATGAAAAGTTTCTCTATCATGTTCCGTTGACACCTCATTATTCGGAAAGTAGTATTAATAATGTAAAAAGTAGAGGCACTTGCGTTTTGCGCGCCACTTTAGTAGCATGTTGTGAAGAAACGATCGGAAGATAAGGAGTTTGTAGATGGGAACCTGGAAGCATGAGCGTTTATCGCAAGAGTTTGTGCGCTATATTGATCAAGGCGTGGTTGAGCTTTCCAAACGACTCAAGGAAGAGCCCCAGCTTCGTTCGCAGATGGAATCGGTGATTCATGAACAGCTGTCCCGCTCCCAGATGGAAGCGCACGACATCGAACAAGGTCTGTCGATTTTGACCGGACCGGACATCGCTCAGGCTGTCGTGGCCTCGCTTCGTCTGCTCGATACACACGAGGAGATCGAAGAGTTGCGCGATGCAGGATATGACGAGCAGACCGTCCAGTTTCTACGCTACTTGGTCGCTCGCTACGGCCCTGTGTTTAAAGCGTACCGCCGTCGCGTGCACTATCCGCTCGGCTGGCACAAGTGTAGCTTTGCCGTCACCAAGCCAGAGTTCGGCGGCCCTTATCTCAATATGAAAGTGATGCGCAATGACGATACTTCGCTCGTCCTTGAAGATGATACCGAATCGATGGTCCGCTTGATCAACTTGATGCTCGGCGCGTTGGAGCAAGTCGGCGATCACTCGTCCATAGCTGAAGAGACGGTTCAGGAATTTGTAGAACGCACGCAAAAGCTAATCACCCACTCGGTGGAGAGCACGATGGGCGGTTCCAAAGGAACAGAACACTAGTTGCTTGTTGCTATATCTACGTCTCTTCCGGCACCATTATGCTAGTCTGTGAGAAAAAGGAGCGGGAATCCCGCTCCTTTTGTTTTTGGGCAAAACAAGATATGATACCTGTAAAAGGAAATCTAATCGGACGATGGAGGGATTACTTACGATGAAGATTCTTGTGACGGGCGGTGCCGGATTTGCCGGATCGCACATCGTTGACACATTCATTGCGGCTGGACATGATGTCGTAGTTGTGGACGACCTTTCCACCGGGTCAAGGGACAATCTCCACCCCAAAGCCAAATTTTACGAGATGGATATCAACGACCCCGCTCTGCACAGCATGATCGAAGCGGAAGGCATCGAAGCGATCTCGCACCAAGCGGCTCAGATCAAAGTGCCGCTTTCGATCAAGGACCCCGGGCTCGATGCTCAGATCAACATCATGGGTACGATTCAAGTTCTCGAAGCGGCCCGTAAGTTTGGGCTGAAATTTATCTTCGCAGCGTCTGCTGCGATGTACGGGACGCCAGAATACTTGCCGATCGATGAGCAACATCCGCTCAACCCGCTTTCGTTTTACGGCTTGAGCAAAAAGGTGAACGAAGACTACATTCGCATGTACGGTGAGCTGTACGGCGTCAACTATACGATCCTTCGCTATGCCAACATCTACGGCCCGCGCCAAGGGCGATTTGGTGAAGGCGGCGTTGTGTCAATCTTCTTGGAACAGATGATCAAGGGCCAACAGGTCAACATCGAAGGGGATGGCGGGGCGACTCGCGACTACATCTATATCGGCGATGTGGCCGAAGCCAACCTGATCGCGCTGACTTCCGACAAAAACCTAACTGTCAACATCTCGACCGCGACTCAGGTGTCGGTCAACGAACTGTACAGCACGATGAAAGACCTGACCGACTATCCTTTGGAAGCTGTACACGGCCCGGCCCGCATCGGTGACATCTATCACAGCACGATGAGCAATCGGATGGCGGTCACCGAACTGGGTTGGCAACCGAAGACTTCGCTGCGCGAGGGCTTGGCGAAGACGATCGAGTGGGGCCGCAACGCGTACGGTGAGCAAGCATGATGCCAAAGACGATCTCCATCGAAGAGTTGCGCAGCGACTTTGAGTTGGAATTGATCAATGAAGGGGCGGACATGAGCCGCCTGATCTCCGTTTCAGATATCAACCGTCCAGGGCTTGCTCTGGCCGGATTTTTTACCTATCACCCGGCGGAGCGCGTGCAGGTGATGGGGCGCACCGAGGTCACTTTTTTTGAAGGGATGAGCGCGCTCCAGCAAAAGGAGCGTGCCGATCTGCTCTGCTCGTATGAACAGACGCCATGCCTGATTTTGGCCCGGGCGATGGAAGTTCCTGCAGCGCTGATGAACGCTGCGCGGGAAAATCGCTTGCCGATCTTGCGCACGGCGCTGTCCACGACCAAGCTGACCGGACGCTTGCAGTCCTATTTCGACCGCAAGCTGGCCAAGGAGACGCTGTTGCACGGTGTGCTCGTCGATGTGTACGGCATCGGCATCCTGATCACCGGTTCCAGCGGCATTGGAAAAAGTGAGACGGCGCTCGAACTGGTCAAGCGTGGTCATCGCCTCGTCGCCGATGATGCGGTGGAAATCCGCAACATCGCCGATACCCAGTTGGAAGGTACGTCTCCGGAAATGCTCCGCCATCTGATCGAGATTCGCGGCTTAGGCGTGCTGAACGTGATGACGCTGTTCGGGGCAGGCGCGATTCGCACGCACAAAGATTTGGAACTGGTGATCAAACTGACGATGTGGGAAGACAATGTCGCTTATGACCGCTTGGGATTGGATGAAGAGACGATCAACATCCTCGATATCGACATCCCGTTGCTCACATTGCCTGTAAGACCTGGTCGTAATTTAGCGGTAATTTTGGAAGTTGCCGCGATGAATCAGCGCTTGAAACTGATGGGTTACAATGCGGCGCGAGACTTGTCAGACAAGATGATGAAGACGATGAACTCAGAAAGCTTCCTCGATTGAGGGAGTTTTCTGGTTCTTATGAGTAGGTAACAAATTATATTTTTTACAAAAAGTACGGAAGGAACGTGTAGGATATTGTCGAATACAGACTATCGGGTTTTATAATCTTTAATGTCCGTCTAAAGCAATGGGTAAATGCGAACTAAAGTTCGTATTTTTAGGCGGTTGTTCGTTCCTGGGGAGGGATATCATGGGTAAGCTGACAGAAGTACTCAACGACCGCGGTCGTCAAATCGTAGCTGGCAGCGTTACAGGAGTCAGAAATTACATCAAAAATATCAATTGGAAACAGGTAAAGGCAAATTGTGTCGCGGAGGTAAAAGGCACGTTCCATCTTCGCAACTCGATGGCCGCTTTAGCAGTCTTGTTGCTGACTTCGGTCGGTGTATATACATTCTCGGAAAAAGTTGCCGCTACAGAGCATGTTTATCGTGTGTACATAGATGGCCAGTATTACGGAGTGATCGAGGATAAAGCGTCGATCGAATCGACAATTCAATCGCTCGGCACGGAAATGAAGGCGGAAGTGATCTTCCAGCCAGTTCATCAGCATGTGAGTGTGACCAATGAGATTCACGTCGCCAACGCGATCATCGAATCGACCAAGGAGTATGCGGAAGTTGTCGTTGTTCGCGTCGATGGTCGTGATGTGGTGACGGTTCAAGACCAAGAGACGGCTGAAAAGCTGATCGCGAGATTGAAGGATCAATACGTCAATCCGAATGAGCAGGAGCAAGTCTCCCTTGCGGAAACGGTAGACTTTATTAAGGTGCAGGACGAAGTGCAGAAGGTCACTTCTTTTGAAGCTGCCTTCCAATTGATCGCACAAGGTGTCATCGAGCAGAAAACATACGTAGTGTCGCGCGGTGATTCGCTGTGGGACATTGCGCTTAAGAACATGATGTCGGTCGAGCAATTGCATGATGCCAATCCGAACATCGCAAACATCGACGCGATCGGTGAAGGTCAGGAGATCAATCTTGTGGCCAAAGAACCGCTGATCAGCGTGCAGACGATCAGTGAAGTGACGCGCGAGATCACCAAGAACTATGAGGTTGAGTATCGCGATGATAGCTCGATCTTTGAAGGTCAAGAGGAAGTCGTGCAGGAAGGCGAGACAGGCAAGATCAAGCAGGTTGTGAAAATCACCAAGAAAAATGGCATCGTCCTCAAAGAGGACATCCTGAAGGAAGAGGAACTTGCCGCTCCGGTCAAAGAGATCATCGCCAAGGGCACGAAGAAGAAGCCGACCTACGGCTTCTACAACGGTCCTGTGACAGCGATCGGTGGTGGCAGTTGGGCCTATCCGGTCGGCGGCGGGTACGTCTCGTCGTACTATGGCGAGAACCGCGGCGGTCGCCCGCACTTGGCGATCGACATCGCGGCATCGACCGGAACGGCCGTCTATGCATCCAACTCAGGAACGGTGAGCTATGTGGGCGATGCAGGCGACGGTTATGGCAACTGCATACGAATTTCGCATGGCAACGGGATTGTGACGCTGTATGGTCATTTGAGTTCGATGGCTGTGTCACCTGGCCAATCGGTTGGCAAAGGCCAGTACATCGGCGGCGTCGGTTCCACCGGTTGGTCAACAGGCGCTCATTTGCATTATGAGGTGCGCATCAATGGCGCGCAGATCAACCCGAGCCCGTATATGTAAGAAACAAGCAGTCTTCGTGAAGAGGCCCGTGCAAGTTGCGGGTCTCTTTATGTTATAATTGAGCCATAAGTTTACTTGAGGCTATACGTACAGTGGGGTGAGGGTGTTGCAAGGCGTTATCTACCGCGGCTGGCTGACGGGACTCCGAACGACGTGGATTCTGGGAAAAGTGATTGTGCCGATCACGTTGCTCGTCTCGCTGCTCAAGCACACGCCCGTCATCGAGTGGGTCGTTCATCTGTTTGCGCCGCTGATGGGGCTCTTCGGCCTGCCAGGTGAAGCTGCCATCGTGCTGGCATTAGGATTTACATTGAACTTATACGCGGCGATCGGTGCCATGTTTTCCTTGGCGCTGAACTCGCCGGAGATTTTAATCCTTTGTGTGATGTTGTCATTTTGCCACAACCTGTTCGTGGAAACGGCGGTTGCGAAGCGCTTGGGGTTGAACAGCGCCATCGTGGTCCTCGTGCGGTTTGGCATGGCGTTTATCGGCGGTGTGACGCTCCATCTGGCGCTCGGCAATCAGGTCGGCGCCGTAGCAGGCACGTACACGCATCTCGCCTATCTCTGGGAGATGCCGCTGTTGTCCGTGCTTGGCGAAGTTGGGGGGACGATTTTCAAAGCGGTCTGGCAGTTGGCCTTGATCGTCATTCCGCTGATGATGTTGATTCAGGTATTGAAAGAGCGCAAGGTGCTCGACAAGCTTGCGGTGAAGATGACGCCGCTGATGCGGATGCTCGGTTTGTCAGAACATGCGGCGATTCCGATGCTGGCAGGCATCTGGTTTGGGCTCGCTTACGGCGCGGGCGTGATTCTGGAAGCGACGCGGGAAAAGCCGATGGAAAAACGCGAGCTCTACCTGCTGATGGTATTTCTCGTGCTCTGTCACGCTGTGGTCGAAGATACGTTGATCTTCCTGCCGCTGGGAGTTAACGGCTGGTACCTGCTCGCGATCCGCTTGGTCTCCGCATTGGTGCTGACCTTCCTGCTGGCTCGTCTTTGGCGCAGGCAAGCAGGACGGCAGACGGTGTCCAAAGGCCAAATTGAAATGTAGCTGTACAAGTGCACCAGGAGGGAAAGACAGATGAAATACCGCTATGTACTCTTTGATTTAGACGGAACGCTGCTCGATACGAATGAACTGATCTTGCGCTCGTTTGAACACGCGTTGGAAACGCACGTGCCAGGCCAATACACCCGCGAGCACGTGCTGCCGCATATGGGCGAGGCGCTGATCGATCAGATGGAACGATTCGTGCCGGGACGCTCGCAGGAACTGGTCGCGACATACCGGAAGTTCAACATTGAGCACCATGATGCGCTGGTCACCGAATTTCCGCAGGTGAATGAGGTGTTGGAAAAATTGCATCAGGCGGGAATCAAAATGGCGATCGTCACGTCCAAAATGCGCTTGACCGCGCAGATGGGCTGGGAATTGGTCGGGATCGGTCGATACTTTGACGCCTTTGTGACCGCAGATGATACAGAGAAGCATAAGCCTCATCCCGACCCGCTTTTGATGGCGATGCGGCTGTTAGGGGCCGATCCGGAGCAGACGTTGATGGTCGGGGATTCGCCGTATGACATCCTCGGCGGTCAGGCGGCCGGTGTGAAGACCGCCGCCGTGGCGTGGAGTCTGCGCGGGGAGGCCGGATTGCGCGAACACAAGCCGGATTACATGATTCATGACATGCAGGAACTGCAAAAGATATTGCTCGAAACGAGGTGACCTATGCGCAAGACGGTACGCTATCCTGTCGAAGGGACGAACGCCCTGTGGCAGATCTATCAAACGGTCAGCTTCTGGAAGGTGATGAAGAATTTCGTGGTGATTCAGCTCGCCCGCTACACACCTTTTCTCAAGTTGAAAAATTGGCTCTACAGCACGTTTTTGGGCATGAAGGTTGGAGATCAGACGGCGCTGGCCTTGATGGTGATGGTGGACGTGATGTATCCGGAGTTGATCTCGGTGGGGCGCAACACGATCATCGGTTACAACACGACGATTCTCGCCCATGAGTATCTGATCGACGAATATCGTCTCGGCCGCGTGATCATCGGGGACAACGTCATGATCGGCGCCAATTCAACGCTGCTTCCCGGCATCACGATCGGGGACGGCGCGGTCGTGGCAGCTGGGTCGCTAGTCAATCGTGACGTGGCACCGGGCTCGTTTGTCGGCGGCAACCCGATTCGTGTGATTCGTGCCGCAGATGAGGCACCCCTGCCACCAGAACGGGTGAGCGAGGCGGAAGAGACTGTGCAGGAGCACGACGAGGACAGCACCACGATCTTGCACTAAGTGTCGCAATAAGAAAAACCCTCTCCACGGTGGAGAGGGTTTTTCATGTTTCGGATCGAGCTACGTGAGCGGTACGGAAGTTTTGGTCGGATCGATGTTAAATTTGATGATCTCCTTGGCCCGCTTGTAGGTGGCGAGGAGTTCTTCGGAGGTTTCAGCTTTCATCCAAACCAACAACAGCATGGCCTCTTCTTCATCGCCGGGAATGACGGTTCCGACAGCGAACGGATGCATCGTGTTCAAGATACCCGGCATAGCTTTCAATTCTTCGAGACCTTCGACCGATTCGAAAAAGCCCGCGTGTGGTGCGAACAGGGTGAAGAACCCGTGGGGCTCTGTTTTGCGTTCATACGATTCCTTTGCTTGCAAGGTTCCGGTCATCAGTTCGATATAGGCCGATACATAATCAAGGCCGACCATCGTGCGCAGGACTTCGTGTGTGTAGCCGCCGCCTAAACGCGGGTTGATTTCTAACACCTGCGGGCCGAGGCCGTTTTCTCCGTAGCGAAGTTCGATGTGGGCGATCGAGTTCTTCAAACCGATCGTTTTCGCTGCCTGAACTGCATAGGCTTCCAGTTCGCGGCACTCCTCTTCGGTAAAGCGCATCGGTGGTGTGATCATGATGTCCTCATAGACACAGCGTTCCTCTTCGGTGACGATCGCTTTGTCCTGCATGATCAGCGGAACGTAGCGGTCCTCGGTGATCAGCACTTCTACCGACACTTCACGGCCTGGGATGTACTGTTCAAGCAGCAGGGAGCGCATCGGGTCAAAGTGGATCAGCACGCCATCCTTGGTCGGATAGGAGTGTGCACCTTCGTAGAAGGATTGGAAGGTCGAACCGGGCAGTTTTTCCATCGCATGGCGGAAGTGGGTGCGCAGTTCGTCTTCGTTTTTACACTTCATGATCAAGTGTGAGGCGATTCCGTTGATCGGTTTCATCAGCACCGGATAGCCGATGCGTGCGGCCTCGGCGATGGCCGACTCTTCATCGACGGCGAGTCCGTAGTCGATCGTATTCAGTCCGCCTGCGCGGAAGGCGTCGCGCATCAAGTATTTGTTGTTGGCGAGGTAGAGCGCGTCGCTGCCTTGGGATGGCAGGCCGCGCTCTTCGGCCAAGATCGCGGCATGGGCGCCGACCAAACCGTCTTTGCAGAACGGGCCATTGCCGGTAATAAACGCTGCGATGTCAGCCTCTTGCTCGATTTCGGCGATGTAGGAGCGCAGCGTATCCATGTCAAAATCTTCGGTCATATACATGCGTTCATAGATCGGTTTCCCGTCGCGCTTGTCCCGTTCATAGTTTTGCATGGCAGAGAGTGGGCCGGGCTCGAAGGGCGGAGCGATGAGGAAGGTTCGATAGCCCTGATCTTGGGCATAGGCGGCGCGAAGGGTCAAGAGCACGGCCTGCGCATGATCGATAAAGACAATTGCTTGCGGTCGGTTCATAACGGTAAGACCTCCAATACGTATAGGATTTGATTTACGTGACAGGCTGATTTGCTTGATCGCTCGGGTCGATCTTGAAGGTGACGATCTCGCGGATCTTTTGTCCGGTCTCTGCAATCTGCTGAGCTGAGTCGCCCTTCATCCAGATGAGCAAGAGGCTGACTTCTTCGTCATCCCCGTGGATGATGTGGCCGACAGGAAAGGGTTGCATCGTCTTCAGGACGCTGGGCAAGGCTTGACATTCTTCGATACCATCTATCGCTTGAAAAAGACCTCCGTGTGGGGCGTACAGCACCATCATGGCGTGCAACTCTGGCAGAACGTCATACGTTGCTTTCGGTTGAAAGGTGCCGGTCATCAGTTCGACATGGGTCGTATTGTGATCGACTCCAACCATCGTTTTTAGACTTTCCATGATGTAAGCACCGCCCATGCGCGGGTTGATTTCCAACACCTGCGGGCCGAGCCCGTTTTCTCCGTAGCGCAGTTCGACGTGGGCGACGGTGTTTTTCAATCCGACCGCTTGGACGGCCTGCACAGCACAAGCTTCCAGAGCGTTGCATTCTTCTTGTGTGAACCGCACCGGCGGCACGATGGCCAGATTTTCGTAGACACAGCGCGCGTCTTCGGAGATGTCCACCTTGTCATGCACCAGGAGAGGGATGCAGCGGTCTTCGGTGATCAGCATCTCGATCGACACTTCGCGGCCCGGAATGTACTGTTCGAGCAACATGCAGCGCATCGGGTCGAAATGCATCAGTTCGCCCTGTCGGTTGGGAAAGGCGTGTACGCCTTGGTAAAAATCTTGAAAAGCTGATCCTGGCAGCTTCTCCATCGCGAGGCGGAAGTTGCCGAGCAGTTCCGCTTCATTATTGCTTTTCAGAATCAGATGTGAGGCGACGCCGTTGATCGGCTTCATCAGCACGGGATAGCCGATCCGCGAAGCATGTGTGAGCAGTGACGCTTCATCGACTGCCAAGCCGAAGTCGATCGTGTTCAGCCCGTCCGCGCGGAAACTGTCGCGCATCAGGTATTTGTTGCCACACAGATAGAGCGCCTCCGCGTTTTGCGATGGCAACCCGCGCTCTTCGGCCAGAGTGGCGACATGGGCACCGACCAAGCCATCTTTGCAAAAAGGCCCGTTGCCGACGACCAGTCCTTTGATGTCCGCCTCTTGTTCAATTTCTGCGAGCAGAGTGCGCAAGGTGTCGATGTCAAAATGCTCCGTTGGAAAGATCTGATCGTAGGTAGGTCTACCGTCCCGTTCGGTTTGCTCGTATTGCGCCATCGCTTCCGTGTGTGCCTCGAGCATAGGTGGGGCGATCAGATAGGTACGATAGCCTAAATCCTGGGCGTAAGAAGCGCGTCGGGCCAACAAAAGCACTAAGACGTTATCAATAAATACGACAGCTTGTGGTCGGCTCATGCGATCAAGACCTCCTGTCCATGCAGTTTTTATGTCTGTATACTTTTTCATGATTTAACTTGATATATTTTATAATACTTTGTCATAAAATGCACTGCAACTAATTTTTATGCTTCTGTAACTTTATTGAATTCATAGGACAATTTTACTAAGTGTAAGCAGGATAAATGACAAGCGCGTAGAAAAATACGGACAGAAGACGCTCTGCTGTTCGGCCGGGGGGCCTGCTTCGCAGAATCGACAGAAGAGGAAACAGTAAAGCGGCGTTTTCGTGTTCCTAACGAAGAAACGGCCACGATGTCTATGCGACATCGTGGCTGTTTTCTCTTTTTCTGGTTCGGTTCGGTTTCCATTTTCCAAAGTAGTACAAGGTGAACAGCAGCGCCATGATCATCGGCAGACCGTGCAGGACGCCGACCACGACGACAGGCTTGAACAGATCGAACAGAGGTGAGCAGATCACCATGCCGATCGCAAAGCCGACCGTCTGCAAGGTGGACGAGACGCCAAACATCCGGCCGCGTTTCTCATCGGGCGTTTGCTGGAGGCGGGTGTTGTAGACGATCATCGACACACCGTCCGCAATGCCCGCTAAGGCGGCAAAGAGCAGAATCAGGTAGATGGGACTCTCGAAGAAGAGCAGGATGAAGAAGAACGACATGAAGAACGTTGCTATCCCAAAGGCCCGCTCATTGAGCGAGGTATCATCTCCCGTAAACTTCTTCGCCATGATTCGCGAGCCGATCAAGTTGCCAATGCCCCAGACACCCCAGATGATCCCCATATAAAAGGAGGGCTGCGCAGGATTGAGCTGGGCTGAGAAGACCGGCATCCCGACATTGTGCGCCGCCGAGCCGAACGTGTCGATCAGGCGGATCGCCATCAAGGACAGCAGGATCGGAACGGTGCGCAGGTAGACGTAGATCAGCTTGAATTCGCTGAAGAACGACATGTTCTCTTTCGGGGCGCCGGCTAAGCGCTCTTCGCTGGTGCGCAGTGGTAGTGACAGCAGGTTGAGCGCTGACAGCAGGTAGGTGCAGGCATCGATGATAAACACCGTCTCATAGGAGACTTTGCCAAGCAAGATCCCAGCTCCGAACAGACCGATCACCATCGCGACCGAGCCCCAAGCGGTCAAGACCGCATTGGCCTTGATGATATTCTCCTTGCCGACGATCGATGGGATGCTCGACTGTAACGATACACCAAACAGCGTGGACAGGCATCCCATTACGAAGGTGACAGGCAAGAGCATGTAAAACTGGTAATCGCTCGGTGTGAGTACGATCAGGACGAGGGCGAGTGAACGTCCGATATCGGAAATGATCATCAGATGCTTGCGGTTCATCCGGTCAGCGAGAATACCTGCATAGAATCCAGCCACAAAAGCACCGATCAGACGGATTGACATGAACAGCCCCATATAGAGCGCGCTGTCGGTCAGCAGGTAAACGAACATGTTCAGCGCAACCATGTCAAAATTGTTACCGATGTCGGAAATCGTCTTACCTGCTGTCAATTGGTACAAGTGCCGGAACGATTTTTTGTTGTCCGGCGCTGGGACAGCATTCGTCATGCTTTTGTCACTTCTTCCCTCGATGTGATATTCGGGTTGACCGTAAAGGTGACGAGCTCCAACGCTTGGTCGTACACTTCATACACTTTCTCATACGACTCCGCCTTCAGGAAGCATATCACGGCAAAGCATTCTTCATCATCTCCATAGATGACCGAGCCGTTGGGAACCGATTGCCTAGCAAAAAGCATCCCCGGCAGTTCTTGCAGTTGATCCATGCCCTCGACATTTTCCAAGAGCCCGGAGTGGGGAGGATAGATGCAGAACATGGCGTGAATCTCTTCGCTCGATTCGTAGTGCGACTCTGGGGTAAAGGTACCTTCGCACAGGCTGACCAAGGTGGCTTGCCAATCGATGCCAACCATCGAGCGGATGCTTTCATGCACCCACATGCCGCCGATACGCGGGTTGATCTCCAAAAGCTGCGGGCCGGTGCCATGATTGTCATAGCGCAGTTCTACGTGGGAGAAAGTGTTTTTGAGACCGACCGCTTTGGCGACCGCCACGGCGTAGTCTTTCATCTCTTGGGACTCACGTTCCGTAAAGCGCTGCGGCGGCACGACGAGCAAGTGCTCGTAGAAGCAGCGCTCTTGCTCGGTCAGCGTCACTTTGTCATGCACGAGCAAAGGAATGACCTGATCTTCGGTGATCAGCAATTCCACGCTCGCTTCACGACCGTCGATATACTTTTCGATCAGCATCGTGCGCAACGGATCGAAGTGCACCAGTTCGCCCGCTTTGTTCGGATAGCTGTGTGCCGATTCATATGCGGCAAGGTTGGTGGAAGCGGGGAGTCGAACCATCGCATCCTTAAATTTGCTGATCACTTCTTCCTCGTTGGAGCACTTGACGATCATGTGCGAAGCTGCGCCATTCAGCGGCTTCAAAATGATCGGATAGCCGATACGGTTCGCATGTTCAACAGCCGTTACTTCGTCGGTAGCAAGTCCAAAATCAACGGTCGGTACGCCTGCGTGGCGAAGCGCGTCACGCATGAGATACTTGTTGTTGCAACGGAAAACCGCATCGGAGCTTAGCGATGGCAAGCCGCGCTCTTCGGCGAGGATGGCAACATTGGAGCCGACCAGCGTGCCTTGGTGGAACATGCCGATGTTGCTCATGAAGGCAGCGATCGGATACTCGTTTTCAAAACCGGCCAGCAGGTTACGCAACGTGTCGAGGTCAAACGCATCGGTCGAGATCACCTCATCAAAGATCAGCATGTTGTGTTTGGTCTCGAAATCCTTGATCGCGTTCAGTTCCATCTCGGAGAGGGTCAGGGAAATCAACACGGAGCGATACCCACGCTCTCTTGCGGTGACAGCACGGCGTGCCATGATGAGCGGGTACATATTATCAATAAAAACGAACGATTTTTGCTGCGTCATCGTTACAGTACCTCCAGTTCGTCGTCATCTCCGTCCAAATAGTAGGACACTACGTAGCCATTTTCGTCGATCTCATGCAACGGTGGTAGCTTGGTGTTGTCGGAGAACTCGAGGAAGTCGGCAGCTTTGTACGGAGTGGTCGCTTTGATGTATTTGAGGCCGTCAATTTCTACGTAGTCGAGCTGGTGGCCCGGACCGACGCGGTGTTTGCCAATTTGGGTAACATAGACATAGTGCGGGGCGGTCGAGCCGGAGAACGGCGACAGTGCTTTCAAAATGTCGATGCCTTTTTGCACCGAGGTGCGGAAGTGCTTCGCACCGATGACCGGCATGCAGTGGAACAGGTAGTACGGCACGATACCCACGGCCAGGAACAGCGAGATCAATTCGTGGATCGTCTTGGCGTCATCGTTGATGCCTTTCATTAAAACGGTCTGACCGCGAATGGTGATCCCGCGCTGGATAAAGCGCTGTGCGGCACGCACCACTTCGGGGGTCAGTTCATCCGGATGGTTGATCGACAGACCGACCGAGATGTTACGCGAATTTTTCGGGTTTTCATAATCGATATGGTTGAAGCGACTGACCATCTCCGCCAGTTCATCGGTGATCTTTTCCGGTTGGAACAAGATGTTGCGAGTACCGACGCGAATGTTGCGCACGTGCGGGATTTCTGCAACTTTCACCAGTACCTGCTCGAGCAATTCAGCGTCGATAAACGGGTCACCGCCGGTGATCAACACCGTTTTGATCCGCGAGTCGCTGCCGATATAGCGGATGGCCGCATCGATGTTTTCATCGGTCATGCGCTTTGCTTCGCCACCCAGAGTACGGGTCTTTTTGAAGCAGTAGCGACAGTATGCGGAACATTCAAAATAAGGAGTCAGGACGGCGCGGTCTTCATAAATACGTTCGAGACCGTAAATGCCGTGGTTGTTTTTGCCTTCTTCAAACGGTGCTTCAGTCCCAAAATCAAGGGCTTCATACGGGCTTGGGAGGAACTGTTTAGCGACTGCGTCAGATTTCTTGACCAGTTGCGCTAGAGACGGGCTAACTTTGGAACGAAAGCGTTTCAGTACGGTTTGTTGCATCTGACGTTCACGTTCGGATAACTTCTTTTTCGTGGTTTCTGAAGTCGTGGACATTGCTTGCGCCTCCCTATTGGTTGTATTTACGGATACAAGTATATTAACTCGATAAATTCAGAATTACCAGCACTTTTTGTTAATTCTTAATGCTTTTTTTTAGGTCGGTTTTTGGGGGATGATAAGTAAAATGGGGGTGTGTGATTGCTGAAGCCTTTTTATGTTTTGACCGCGTTTGTCGTGTTGTGGGATTTGAAAATGTGGGAGACGATGCCGCTGTGGGTGCATGTGCTCGTCGTGGTCAATGTGATGCTGGCCGGCGTGTTAACAACATGGCGGGTCTTGCGTTGACAGATGTTGGATGCCATGTTAGGATAGCCGTAACGCATCTTTAGTACATTAGTATACTAAAGTAAAGAGGGTGTGCAGAAAGTGGATCAACCAATAAGATTGGAGAAACCGCGCGGTGTGCGCGATGTGTTGCCTCCGCTGGCAGCACGAAAACGAGAGGTAGAAAAAAAGATCGCTGGAGTGTTTCAGCGTTGGGGCTATGAGGAGATCGTCACTCCGACATTTGAATATGCAGATACGTTTTTAAACGGTGCGTTTCGCGATGAGGAAGACAGCCTGTTCAAATCGGTAGATCGCTCGGGACGCACTGTCGCCTTACGCCCCGACATGACGGCGCCGATCGCGCGGGTGGTCTCTTCCTTAATGAAAGAGAAACCGCTGCCGATTCGTCTGTCCTACAATGCGAGCATCTTCCGGCAACAGCATCCGGAAGCGGGGCGCGATGCCGAATTTACGCAGGCCGGAGTGGAACTGATGGGGGATGGTTCCCCCGATGCGGATGCGGGCTTGATCGCATTGGCGGCGAGTGCGCTGCAAGCGGCCGGGGTGAAAGGCTTCCGACTTGAGATCGGACAGGTACAATTCGTGCAGGCGTTGTTAGCTGAGCATGTCGGTGACGACAACCTGCGTGGGCAGTTGTCAGACGCGTTGGTAGCCAAAGAGTATGTGCGCTATGAGCAGTTGGTCCAGGAGCAGGTGGAATCGGAAGCGTCGCGGGGCAGCTTGCTAAAAGTGCCACACCTGCGTGGTGGGATCGCCATCTTGGCGGATGCGGCTGCGATCACCTCGTCTGCGCAGGCTTTGGCGGCGCTCGACAATCTGCGCACGATCTGGGAGATCCTCGTCCTGTACAACGCGGCGGAGCACGCGCAGATCGATTTGAGTCTGCTGTTGTCGCGGCCCTATTACACGGGTGCGATTTTTGAAGGATACGGTCCTAATGTTGACCTCCCGATCTGCTCGGGCGGACGCTATGATGAACTGGTCGGCAGATTTGGGCGGGCGATGCCTGCGACCGGGTTTATGATCGGCATCGAGCGAGTGCTTCATGTGTTGGAGAAGTCGTTCCCGAAAGACCCGAAAGAACGTTTTCTGATATTATATGAGGCGGCCGATCGTTATCCGGTGATCGGATTTGCCACCTATTTGCGCTCCAAACGTTTTATCATCACGGCACAACATGTCGATGATGTAGAAGCGGCGATGAAAGAGCGCTCAGAGGAGCATGTGACGCTGATTCCATTTAAGGGTGGCAAGCTCCTCGAGTCGAACAAATTGCTGCGGGCGATGTTCACCGATTTCTGTCACATGTTCTCGTTGTGACGAGAGCGGGTCGGACATCCATTTGTGCTCAGGCACGCACAGATTCGGTCGGAGGTTCAGCTTTTTTACATTGACGAGACGGACAGAACAAGCAAGGGAGACCCGCGGAGGGCCTCCCTTTTTTCGTATGACGATGGCGTGTAACGGTGTAACGGATGCATCACGTATAAAAGGTGTATCGCATGAAAGGGATCTATTTTAAGATTTGCATCTACTGCCTGTAATGGATGTACTGCATGTCTTGCAGGTAATAAATGTATCGCATATCTCGCGCAATCTCGAGAATTGGTTCGCGAGAAGTGTTCGATTTCGGCAACTGCTTGATGCCAGCCGGACAGCAGTCAACCGCTGAGATCGTTCCCAGCAAAGAGCGAGCCCGACTTGCGGTGATCGGAACAGGTTCACTTCGCGTGTCAAAATTTTAACGCTTGGGACGGATGCCAATCCCTTGTCTGCACTGCTCAAGTTCTTGCACGATGCCAAACCAGCCTTGGGCGGCGGCCGTTGCCGATGCGGTCTGCAAGTTGCAGTCGATCAGATGTAACAGTCGTTGCAAGCAGCCCGAGCCTTGAATGTGTTGCACCAGCTCGGCCCACGCTTCTGCAGATTGCGGCTGGGAGTGGCAGGCAGCCCACAGTTCTTTGCCGCTTGGGTCCAATTCGATCCAGACGGCCGACTCTGTCCCGCGCAGCAGATCGTGTTCAATGTCCTGCACATCGTCGAGCAATCGCCAAGCCACCGCGAAATTCATGATCAGGCGGGCGAGGGCAGACGCCGACTCGTCACCTCCTACGACGCTGCCCAACAGATAGGGAACCACTGTCCAAATCGATACCTGTTGTTGAAACTGTTGGCAGTAGTCCTCCAGATTCAATACGTGTCGCGGTCGATGGAGAGAGGCGAGATAAGAGTTGGCATGCCAATCGGGCAAGCTCGGGTTGGTCCCGATGCGTTTGCACAGCGAGCGGCTTCGCGATGCAAAGCTCTGCCAGGCCAGCGTGCGAACTTGCAGCCGAAGCAGATCGACAGGCAGCAGATGATCGGACAGGTGGTCGTCCCAGAGATAGAGAAACAGGGACATCGCATGTGCTTTCTGAGCTTCCTGCAGCAGTATTGCATCGGCCGCTTGGCCGCTCGCTTCCGGTACCCAGTGCAGAAAAGACCAGATCGGGGTGTAAAAAAGGCGGTAGAAATCGCCATCCCCGCCTGAGTATCCGCGCAGGACCTGATGCGCTTCGGCGCATAGCGGCTCAGGCAGGTCTGCAGTCAAGGCAAATAAATGCTGATTCAGCTCGCCGCGCAACTGAGCGATCGGGGGAGCTTCGCGCACGCCTCCAAACTCGATGCCGGTAAACGGCAGTTGGCGGGTTGTGCGCGGCGGATTTTCAAACGGATTCTGCATGGGATAACGTCACTTCCTCTTCTTCTAGTTGAAAACGATCGGGCGTGTGAAGGACGATCGGGTCGTAACATTCGTTGAGTCTGCGCGTGCCTCCCATACAGTTGGCGAGTAGCTGTCGTGGTCGAGCAGACTTGCTTGTGGCTTGCGATGATGTCTGCAAGCTCATGTTCTGTTTTTGATGCCAATCTATTTCACGTTTACGATTGGGGACTGCTGGAATCGAACGTCATCTGACTTCGGTAAGGAATCTGTTTCGAACTGCCTGCCGTCCATGTAGGGGCTTGCGGGCCCACCGACGAGCAGGGTGCGTCGAACTCTGCCATCAGCTGGGCAAACGTGGGGGCGGCCCAGACGCTGTGGCTGAAACAGCCGAGCACCGCGCATCGGGGAGCAGTACGCAGGCGAAGTGGCTCTTGGCAAGTGAGGGGGCTGTTCGCAACAGGGAACAGTCGATCCCAAGAGTGCGCTCGTCACTTCGTACTGCAAGGCGAGTTGGGTAGCAGCGTCTAATAGGACACGATAGCGTTGCCCAACACCGGGCAAGAGAGCTGTCTCAGCACGTCGATCGGCAGCACGAAGGAAGTTCTCAGCGCAGACGCTTCTTGCTGTGCGACCGAATCGTAGGCCTTGACAGGTGAGGGGATTCGATGTTAAACCACTTGTGGATAGCGATTAACAAACGAGTGAAGACCCTAACATCTAGATCAAGCAGTTCTTGAGCATATCATATCTTTGAATTACGATAGATTTCAGTCATGGGTTTTTAATTTTAGTCATATATGACTTTTGATCGCAATATATGACTAGACATGACGGAACGGACGGAGGTGTGCAGTATGCAGTTTCCAGCAGACTCTGAATATGAGGCGTTCGAATTGTTGCACCAAGAACAGCAGACCGTGCTCTATCGGGCAAGTTGCGCCAGGACAGGGAAGCGGGTGCTGATCAAGACGTTGCAGATGGAATATCCGACTCCGCAAGATGTATTAAAGCTCAAATATGAGTATGAGATGGCGAAACGGGCCGCTTCGCTAGGCGTGGTCGCTCCGATCGGACTGGAGCGTTATCGGCACACGTGGTTGCTCCTGCTGGAAGATGGCGGCGGTGAGATGCTGAGACAGGTGTTGGACATGGAGCGCTTGCACCTGTCACGCTTTTTCGATCTGGCTATCGCTTTGGCAGAAGCGATTTTGCAACTGCATCGCAAAAACATCATCCATCGCGATCTGCGCCCCGAGAACCTGTTGGTGCGATCGGTCGAACCTGTTGTGAAAATCACCAATTTTTCCAGTGCGGCTTGGCTCCCCGACGAACGGTCGGACGAGCAGGTTTTCGAATCATACAGCGCCTACAGTTCACCGGAGCAGACCGGGCGCATGAACCGAATGGCAGATCATCGTTCCGACCTGTACTCGGCGGGCGTCATCTTCTATGAGATGCTGACCGGACGACTGCCTTTTGAAGAACAAAACGCTGTCAAATTGATCTATCAGCATTTTACGCAGGAGGCGGTATCGCCAGCTCTGCTCAATCCGCAAGTGCCGACGATCCTTGGTGATCTGGTGCTGAAATGTTTGGCAAAAGACGCAGAGGAGCGCTATCAGAGCGCTTTTGGTCTGTTGCATGATTTGACGCGTTGCAAAGATCAATGGCGTGAACACGGGCGGATCGAGGACCTCATCCTCGGCGAGGAAGACCGTTCTGAGCATTTTCATCTCTCCAATCTGGTGTACGGTCGGGAGCGGGAGATGGAGACACTGCAAGCGGCGTTCGAACGCACGCGGCGCGGAGGCAGTGAAGGGGTGTTGCTCGTCGGCCCGGCTGGAATTGGCAAATCTACACTGGTGCGCGAGTTAAACCATCGTGTCTCAGAGGAGCCGGTTTGCTTTCTCGAAGGAAAATTTGAACAAAACATCAGACATGCGCCTTATGAAGGTGTGTTGCAAGCGCTCAAGCAATGGGTGATGCGCATTTTGGCAGAAGGCGAAGTGAGCATTGCTTGGTGGAAAGAGGAGATCTTGCGCGCGTTGGGTCAACTGAGCGGCGTGCTGGTGGAGGCGCTTCCTGCGTTAAAATTGATCGTCGGATCACAGCCGCCCGTTCCGATATTGCCGGCCCAGGAAACGAACAACCGCTTTCTGCTGGCCATTCTTCAAGTGCTCAGCATTCTGCCGACCGCTCAACATCCCGTCCTGCTCTTTCTCGACGATCTGCAATGGGCCGACCCGGCCTCTGCTCATCTGATCGCAGTGTTGTTGACGGAGCGCAAGATTCCGCATCTGCTGGTGATCGGCAGTTATCGGGTCGAGCAGGAGGGCGCCGACATCCCGTTGTTAGAGCGCATCGCCAAATTGCAGACTGGACAAGCTACCTTGATCGAAATGCACGTGCGTCCGCTTACGGTGTTCGATGTGCAAAAGCTGTTACAGGACACGCTGCGCAGTTCGGGTGAAAGCGTCGCTCAGTTGGCCCAATCGGTGACGGAGAAAACGGGAGGCAGCCCGTTTGTGGTCAAACAGTTTGTGCAAGCGTTGCCCGCAAAAGGATTGCTCAGTTTAGAGGTGCAGACCGGAGAGTGGCGATGGGACATGGACACCATCAACGCCTTAGCGGTGAACGAAAGCCAAGTTGAATACATTCTGAGCACGATCAGGGAATTGCCGGAGCGCGCGCGCCACCTGTTAGGAGCGGCCGCCTGTATCGGGATGACGTTTTCACTGGAGACCTTGCAGCATGTGTTGACAACCGAGCTCTCTGCGATCGCCCGCGATCTGCTCTTGTTGATCGAAGAGCGTCTGCTCTATGCGAAAGGCACAAGCAGTCAGTGGCTGTATCGCTTGCCAGAAGCGGATGAGCAGATCGAGTGGCAAAACCAATTGCAATTTGCGCATGACCGCATCCAACAGGCCGCCTATGCGTCGGTGGCGGAGGATGAAAAAAAGCGCATTCACCTACTGCTCGCCAGACAGTTGCAAACCGGTTCAGACGCAGACCTTTCTGCAGACTTGCAGTATGAACAGGTGAATCATTTTAATCGCGCGTTGGACCGACTGGAAACTCAAGCGGAGCGCGAATATGTGGCACAACTCAATCTGGCGGTTGCCAAACGTGCTAAGGCAGCGCTCGATTATGAACAAGCCTTGCGTTTTTGTGAAAATGGGATCGCGCTGCTGACGGAAAACTGTTGGCAGGATCAGCACGCCTTGACGTTTGAGCTGTATCGAGAGCGTTTCGAACTGGTGTCCTTTGGTGGACAGGTTGCAGAGGCGGATCGTTATTTTGCTCTGCTGCTACAGCATGCGAAAACGGATGTGGAGAAACTGCCGATCTATAAATTTCGGATTTTGACCGTCTCCAGAGAGAATCGCGCCCAGAAGTCGTTCGAACTGGGGATGGAGGCGTTGCGACAATTTGGCATGAAGCGTCCGTTGCAATCGGACGTGGCCTCGCGGACGGCCGCCTATGTGAGGATCAGAAGCCGCCTGACCAAAAAGCGCATTCAGAACGTGACCGCTTTGCCGTTCGCCAGCGATGCCAAGGTGATCGCGCAGATGGAAATTTTGTGGGCGATGGCAGTGGTGATGCTGGTGGTCGATGAAAAAGTGATGATCCGGCTGATTTTGAAGATCCTAGAACTCTCCTTGGCGCATGGGCCGGCGGCACCGACCTGCACCGCCTATATCATGTACGGGAATCTGGTCGCACAACGCGGTAACTTTGAACTGAGCGCGGCCTATGGGCAGTTGGGTGTGGAGACAGAAGTGGCCTATTGGAGACGGCAAGGCGGGGTCAGCTGTCAGGGCTTGTTTAGCTATACGACCAACATCATGCCATTTGTCGCACCGATGCGCGATGTCAACCGATCGTTTGCGACCGTCTTGCAACGGGCGCAGGAGACAGGGGACCTGCGAATCTTTGCCAACTCTCTGGTCATGAAGGTGCATGGGATGATCGCCAGCGGCATCCCGTTGGATGAGGTGCAGGCCGAATTGCAAAAGGGACTGCCTGCCGTGCGCATCAGCAACAACGAATGGTTGTTGCAAGCGTCGCAGATTCTCATGGGTGCCGTCCGCAATCTGATCGGACAGGGGGCAGGCCCGTTCGAGCTGTCCCACCCAGATTTTGATGAGGCCAAATATCGCCAAACGGTGCTGGAAGGTCGCCAACCCAATCAGATGCAACCGCTCAACTACTTGTACAGCAAGTTGCTGTTGTTGTTTTTGGCGGGGGAGTATGGACAGGCGTTGCTGCTTGCCGAAGAGATGGAGCGGGAGAAGATGTTTCCGCGCGGGCATTTTGTCGAGGTCAATTTCTTTTATTTGTATGCGCTGACGCTTACTCAGCATTTCGATCAGTTGGAGGAGCAGGAGCAGACGAAAGCGTGGAAAAAGATCGGTCGCTTGCAAAAACTGCTTCACCGCGCCGCACAGCGCTGTCCGGAGAACTATCGGCACAAATCGATTCTGTTGGCCGCAGAAGTCGCGCGCCTGAAGGGGCACAGCCAACGGGCGATGGATTTGTACGATCAGGCCGTTTCCCGCGCTTTGGAGCAACAGTTCTGGAATGACGAGGGGATTGCGCATGAGTGTGCGGCCAACTTCTATCTGCACATCGGCAAAACGCAGATTGCCCATTCCTATTTGCGCGCCGCCTACCATGCCTTTTTGAAATGGGGCGCGAAGAGCAAGGCCATGCAAATGAAAGCGCGCTACCCGCATCTCTTTGGGGAGGAGCTGTCGGCGGTCCAACGGGAGCACAATTTGGATTACCTCGCCGTGATCAAGTCGGCCCAAGCGATCACAGGTGAGATCGTGCTGCCGAAGCTGATCGAAAAGATGATGCAGATCCTGCTGGAAAATGCGGGGGCACAAGTGGGGACGATGCTCTTCGAACAGCATGGGCGATTTGTCCCGCACGATACCGAGGTGGAAGTGAGTCAGGCGGTGGTGCATTATGTGACGCGAACGGGTGAAAGCGTGGTGTTGCATGATGCTTGTCAGGAAGGGCTGTTTCGAAATGATCTCTCGTTGCAAACTCGTCAGGTCAAATCGCTCTTGTGCCTGCCGGTCAGACATCAGGCCAAGCAGGTCGGACTGCTCTATCTCGAAAACAATTTGACCACGCATGCGTTTACCGACGAGCGCGTCGAGCTGTTGCAGTTGCTCAGCACGCAGTTGGCGATCTCGATCGAGAATGCCAACCTGTACGCTAACTTGGAGGAAAAGGTGCGCAGTCGCACGGCCGACCTCGAAGAATCGAAACGACAGCTGGAGCGATCGATCGCAGAGACGGCGCGGGCATGGTCTGACGTTGCGGTGCTAGAGGAGCGAACGCGCATCGCCCACGAATTGCATGATGTGATCGGCCACACGCTCACCACCTCCGTGGTGCAGATGGAGTCTTGCAAGCGGCTGGCAGCCAAAGATCTGACCAAAGCGCTGCCAATCATGGACGCGATCCAGGATAATCTTCGCAACGGTCTGCACGAAGTGCGGATCTCCGTTCGGATGCTAAAAGATAACATTTCGCAGATGGAGGTCGGGCAAGCGCTCGAAAAATTGCTGCTCGATGCGCAAACACAGATCGGTTTGGAGATCGAATATCAGATCGACCCGATGCCGAATCTGGATGCAAAATTGCGGAAGACGCTGTACCACGCCTTGCAGGAGGGGCTGACCAACGGTGTGCGGCACGGCAAGAGCACCAAGTTTCAGTTCCGTCTGTATCAGGAGCACGGCACGATCCACTTCGAACTGCGCGATAACGGAATCGGCTTCCAAGATTCTGTTTTCGGATTTGGATTGACGACGATGCGCGAACGGATCGAAGAAGTGGGGGGCAAACAACTGGTCAGTTCTGCACCCGGGGAAGGCTGTAAGCTGCGCCTTGTGGTCCCTATTCCATAGTAAAAGCCACACCCTGCGCTCAGGGTGTGGCTTTTGCTGTGCCGAGGAGAAATTCACCGACGAGCGTTTCTTCATAATAGTCGATTCCGCTCAGGCGGGCGAACAGATCGGCATCCCCGCTGCCGACCGCAGTTCCGGCCAGCCCCATCGCTGCGGCGGCCAGATACATCGTCTGATACAAGGCGCCCGTGTTTTTGAGCGTGGTCGCATAGGCGATCGACTCATACTTCCAACTCAGCCGAGGGAATCGGGAGGTGATCAATAGCAGCGCTTGCGTTTGACCGGGTGCTTCTTGATCGGGCAGAGCTGCGCGGCGGCAGGTGTGCACCATGCTCTGCAACTCAGCAGTCGATTCGAACAGCTTGCACAGCTCGTGTTGTAACGGATTGTATTGGTACAAGCCAGGCGGCAGATCGAAACTGTGCAGGATCGCCACGTAGATGTCGAGTTCGTACAGCGCACCTCCCGCCGGATAAGGACGCTTGCTCAGTTCCAGTTCGCGATGGCTTGGCGAAGCGGGCAAGAGCTCTTGAATCCGTGCCACCCGATACAGGAATTCCCCCACCTGTTGGCCAGTGAGCGGATGCTCGTCATCGAAGGCGCGCTTCGAACGACGGGCGCTTAATACGGCGCTGAACGAGGCATCCTGCTCGATTAATTGCGAAAGATCAGGGCGGTACAGCGGATAGATTTCTTCCGACATGTTCGGTTTGACGACCGGAGCGGGAGGATCGTGTTTGCCAAAGCGATAGGTGCCACCAAATGCGCCTGAAGACCTGCCGATCCGGCTTTGACTATGAAAAAGCAGATCATGAAATTCCCAGTACGGCAGTGTCGGATGGCTGGTCTCAGCTGTTGCGCCCGTTTCGTCTATGGTGACTGCGAGGCGCGCGAACAAAAGACGAGCGAGCAACGGTTCGATGACCGCCCTGTGCTCAGGCAGAACGGCTGCGAGCTCTTCAACCGTTTTGGAGGTGGACAGGGCACCGATCAGCGTCACAGCGCTCGGGTCGTGCAGGAGGAGAGCGAAAGGGGACAGCGGCGTCTCGAGGCGCAGGCAACTAAGCTCCGGGTCGAGGCGCAGGCTCGCGAAGCGGGAAAGTTGACAAGCGTCGGTGGGCCGGATGGCGGGGAAAGCGGTCAGCAATTCGGGTGTGGTGGACAGAACGGTCGCAATGCGCACACGATCGACCTCCAGCGGATAGCAGATGAAATTGAGCTGAAGAAACTGCCGATGCCAATAATACCAGAGCGACATGCCCGCGATGCCATCATGCGCCAACACGAGTTTCTCTAAGTCAGCTTGGCTCGCTCCTGTGGTGGCCAAGCATCGAATGGCGCGAGCAAGTCCGTTCGGTACAGATCGAATCAGCACGGTCTGGCTGGACAGCGAGATCGACAGCGTGCCATCCGGCTGTTCGCGCACGGCCACATCTGGACGAAAGCCGGTCAAAAGGGTTGCTGACATCAGATCCTCCCCCTCTTTTTACAAAAACATCGGAATCGGATTGAGCTCCGTTTCCGCATGCGGCTGTGCCAACCAATTCTGCTGAGCGGGTAGATCGTAGAGACGACCTGGAGCGAATCGCGTCCAAAAGTGTCGCAGGCCGGGTACGATCACCTTGGCGACGGGCAGGCCAACATCGGGCCGCGTCTGATCGAGCACCAGCATCTCCATCCCTTTTTGCTCGACGATCTGTTGGGCGAGTCGCAGATCGTCGAGCAGATCATCCTGCCAAACGTTGCGGAAGTCGGAAGCGCGTACGGCAGGACGCGTCGCATCGGGTGCCAGATAGGGCTGATTTTCCAAGGAAGCGGTGCGCCACCAATTGGCGATCTGTCGATGGACATTGGCGGAGATGCCTTGACGTAACAGGGGGAGGGATTGATTCATCTCGGTGAGCGCGCGCAACAATGCGATCTCAGGGTCAAAATGCGCCCCGAATCCCAAGATCAGATGCTCCGCGGGACGGCCCAATTGACGGCTGATCGCGGCAAAGGTCGGAATCTGCAGATCGTGCGTCAGATTGAGCACCCAAAACTCGCGTTGATAGTGGCTTCGATAGGCGTCCCGCAACTGTGCGATGTAAGGGTGTCCGAAACTGTTCAGGTCCACCTGTTCGCGGCGCAGGCGGTTGTACCACCAGATCGCGACCGCATCGCGTTCGACAAGCTCGAAGAATCCGTGCAAAATCGCTTCTTCCAGCGTGTTGCCAGAGGCGCACCCGTTCGAATCGGCGAGGGCAAACGCGCGCTCGGCCTGTTGAGGATAGGAATAGTAACAACAGGCGGTCGGCAGGTATTTCACACGCTGCTCGGTCAGCGACCACAGCGGCGTCCAATCGACGACGCTGTGCTCATCGAAGCGGTGCGGAATCCACTCAAACATCGATAGCCGCGCGCTGTTGATTTTGTCGCGCTGGTCGTACTGTCGCTCGCTGAACAGCAGATAGTGGTGCGGGTGAATCGCTCGGTCGGCCAGCTGGTGATAGCTCGAACGAATGCTAAATTCATCCCCTTGATACAGGCCGGAATACCGTTCCAGCGACTCGCAGAGCGCGCCGACTTTTGCTTGGAGTGCGCTCGTGCCTTTTCCAGCGCTTCTGCTGCGCAGATGCTGTTTGAGCGTGTCGAGGTCATGGCTTTGGGTGAACACGACATTCGCATCGGCCGTATAGTTGTGGATCGCAGGATGTACAGGATCGGGATCAGCAACCGCAAGCTGTTTGATGATCCCGGTGATCGGGCTGACATGATGCGCGTAGGTCTGCCAAGTTGCTTCTGCTGTCACAGTGCGGGAACTGCCATCTGACGCGCTCAGTTTCTGCCGACTTTGCAAGTCAGGTGGCGCGGGAGGAGTTGAACGACTGCTGCCGTCGCCGCAGATCGGACATTGCGGACGGCGCACAACGGTGTGCGTCTGTGTCTGCAAGGTCAGCAGATCGATGGAGATCAGCGTGTGATGCAAGGTGGGATAGCGGTCGTGGCGGAGCAGTTTTCCCGTTTCCAATGCCAGCAGTTCCAGTGCGGTCTGCAAGCTGGCCTGCGTGGTCGCCTGTGGAATGTGATCACGGTTCGACCAGTTCTGATGCGCGGCGATCCGTTCACGAGCGAACTGCTTGGCATGCAACCGATGGGCGAGACAGGCAAAGCAGGCGGTGTGCGACGGGCGGATGAAAGGCCCGATCCAGATGGTGGAGCCGATCGGTTTGGCAGGCAGCCAAGCACGGTTCATAGCCCATGCCTGTTCATTGAAAGCGAGCAGTTCCTCGCGCAGGTAGTGATCGGTCAGCACGATGTCAAACGCGCTTTGCTCGGATGGGTCGGCCACTTCGATTGCGTGGTGGTGCAACTTGTCCAAAAAAGTGTTGCGGTCGAGCGGATCGAGGGCGGTGACGGCAACTTTGCGCGGGAGCAGTGCTTCACGGTCGGTGCGAGAATCGACGCCAAGCGCATGCCAAAAAGCGGCCTGCTCCGCTGGAAGAGTGTCACCCCCCTCCGTCAAAAAGCCTTGCTGCGCCAACTGCAGCAAGGCATAGTAGGCTTCGGCTGGGGGGACGAGATCCCGCACCATGCGCACGAGTTGATCGGATGACCTTTGCCCGTCGATCAGCGGAGCGAGTGCCGAATACGCTCTGCCCTGCAGGAGGATGTCACCCGCTTCTGACATCAGCATCAGGGTATCGGCACCCGCAGTCAGCACACGATAGTTGCCACTGAATGCGGGGCGCGACAACCCGCCCGTCATGTGAGGGTGTTCGGCATGCAGCACAGATCGTGTGACGGCTTTTGCTCATGGTCTGGTTTGTATGGAAGAAGCAGGTGGATCGTATCGGATGTGTCCTCGACAAGAACGATCCGTTTGTGTTCAGCGCCGGGGATGGTGATCCCATATTCGGCCAGCACGGCGGCAGGCTCTTGGCGTAAACGGTTCAACAATTGCTCGTCCATCCACGCGGCGGCGATCAACTTTGCATATTTCAATTGCATTTCTTCATTCATTTGTCGTTCCTCCTATCATGATTAGATGAAGGAACTCCTGGTCGGAGCGCTCCATCTTTCGAGTTGATCATAGCATGTGAATGTTAGGCAATTCAAACAGAGAAGTTGATAATATTTCTCGCTTTTTACGAATCGCGTTGTGGGTTACAATTGAAGGGAGGGTCGCACGTGCTGATACAGAAAATGAAGGGACGAGCGCTTTGAGTCATTTGAGAATAGTTCTGGCGGATGATCAAGTTCTATTGCGCGACGCATTGAAGACGATCATCAATTTAGAAGACGATATGGAAGTCATCGCAACGGCAGGAAACGGGCTGGAAGCGTTTGAAAAAGCGAAGGAACTGCAGCCGGACCTCGTGCTGATGGATATCAAGATGCCTGGTGTAAACGGGATTGAAGGGATCACGATCATCAAAAAGCATCTGCCGGAGATGAAAGTTTTGATCCTGACCACCTTCGATGAGGAGGACTTTATTGTAGAAGGCTTGTTAAAGGGGGCGGTCGGATATCTGTTAAAAGATATTCAGGGCGATAAGCTGATCCAATCGATTCGAGAAGCGGTGAATGGGCAGTTGATGTTGCCCGTACAGGTTGCAAATCGCTTGGCGGCCCGCCTGCATCACCTCTCCACGCCAGAGCAGAAGAGCGCTGAAGAGGAGCGCTCGAAACGCCGGGGCTTTTATTTGACCGACCGTGAACGAGAGGTGGCTGTGCTGATGGTGCAGGGGCTGAAGAACCGACAGATTGCCGATGCGCTGTTTATGAGCGAAGGGACGGTCAAAAATTATGTGAGCGTCATCTACAGCAAAGTCGGCATCCATGATCGCGCAACAGTGGTCACACTGTTACAGGAGATGTTGGAGGAGGATGGCCCAGCCACCTCCGCAGAATGATTGCAAAAGGCAAGCGCACAGGCGCTTGCCTTTTTGACGACCGCTCAGTATTGGGTTGGCGTGTAGATCATCGGCATCACATCTTCGAGGTAGTCGCTCACCAGTTCCGCGTCTTCGCAGTTGGCAATGCCGAGTTTGGCTCCGAAGGTCGCGTGGTCTCGGACGTCATGCAAGTCAAAAATGTCGAACAGGTTGGTCTGAATGTGCAAGATGAGCGCTTTGCCTAGAAAATGTGAGGAGTAAGAGATCACGAGGTCATATTGTGAGTGATCGGTGACGAGGGTGACAAATCGGGATCTGGATTCTTCATAGCTCTCATGGCTGATCATACGCGGCACGAGCATCCACCTCTTTTCCAAAATTGGAATGACGATGACTTTTTACAGTTTACGGAATTGTGCAATAAATTATGTCCGTCCTCGCAAGTCGAGAACGGAGCGGCTCCAGCTAGCATTTGACCTTATGAACTAGTCTTTATGATGGTAAGGGGCAAAGGAAAAGACCTCGTGGACAACATCCACGAGGTCTTTTGGCTAGGCTTGAGCCTGATGAGAAGATTGTGCGGGTTCCAACCCGGCTTTGAATGCACGATGGAACATGTACCAGCAGACCAGTCCGCCGAGCACAATGCTGATCCCAGATGCCAACACCAGCGGCACGGTGGTCAACGCTTTTTGCAAGAAGCCGGCGGAGAGCATCGCCACGACCATGAAACCGTTGAACAGGGTCACGACAGTCGTTCCGGTGCGGCCTTGGAATTCGAACGCAATGTAGGTTTGCATCGTCGTACCGATACCGATCGTCAGCATCGAGTTCCCGAAGGAGAACACGCTGATCGACACGATCGTCACCCACAGTGCAGGGTAGGCTACCGCACCGGCCAATCCGACGCCCATCACCAGCAGACCGTAGACCAACAGTCGCTCCGGCGCCGTACTCATCCGTTGCACGATCATGGCCCCGATCAGCATCGCGCCTCCTTGCACCATGACAACCCAAGTCAGCATCTCTTTAGGCAGTCCTAAGAATTCGGTGATGATGAAGATTTCGACAACGTTGATCAAACCGGAGCCCAGCCCGATAAACGCTTGTGTGAACAGGAGCGGACGCACCGCCAGATTGCTCCACGAGTATTTGAACCCCTCGATCATTTCGAGCATGACACCTTTGATCTTCCCTTTCGAGTTGTCAGCCTCACGCGCGCTCGACGGAACCTTGATGGCGAGGATCAAAAGGAACGAACCGAACAGCAACAGTGCGGTCAGCCCCAGCGCCACTGCGCCACCATACGACATGAACACTGCCGTCCCGACGGCCGGGCCGATCAACATCGTGACAGAGTTGGTGATTTGACGCAAGCTCATCGCCGTCTTTAGATTTTCGCGCGGCACGAACTGCATCACAAACGCAGCAGACGGCGAGCGGTAAAACAGCGAAGCGACCGTGGCCAAGAACGCCCCGATGTAAAGCAACCACAGCGACTCGATCAGAATCGCTCCGACGAACAACAGCATGACCAAGACTCGGAACCCAACCGCCCCAAGCATGGTTTTGCGACGGTCCCAACGGTCTGCAAACACGCCGACGAAGAAGCCGAACAAGAAAATCGGTGCATACTCGCCGAACAGGATGGACGACACGGCTAGCGGTGAATTGCCCGAAAGCTCCATGACGATGTAGAGCAAGGCCATGTTGCGAATCCAGTCAGCAAATTCGGAAAGCCAAGTGGCTGCCCAATAACAAAAATAGCGCGGGTTGCCTTTGAGAAATGCCAGCATTTGCAACTCTCTCCTTTTTTAGTGACATGCGATGCGTTACAGTTCCGGGAACAGCGAAAGGAATGCCCGCCAAGGACGGGTCTGATCGGTCTTCTCCTGCTGGCTGTATCGCTCTTCCCACGTTTTCAATAGTTCTTTGATCTCTTTGCGCATCTCTTGTTGTTGCTCTTTGGTCAGGTAGAGCCAGCCCATCACGGTCGCTGGCCCTAAGCCTTCCGTGTCCTTGCCTTCCTCGCGCAGTTGGTCAACCAGTTGCAATGATTTGTGGTAGGCGTTCAAATACTCATCGACAAACGCTCGCCCAATTTCGTAGCGCACCGTGCGCTCCTCATTGTTGTACGTGTCCGACTCTTGTAGGGCAATGCGGATCTGCTTTGCCACCGGCATGTAGTATTTTTCGATCACCCCACCTTTCTCCCGCGTCTCGACCAGCACGAGCAGGCCGCTTTTATGTAACTCCCGCACATGGTAGTGAACCTTGGATGCGGGCAGTTCCAACAGGTCGGCTAACTGCTTGGAGGTGCGCGGCTCGTCATCAAATTGGTTGAGGATCTGCACTCGCAATTGGTTGGACAGTGCCTTCATCTGCTCCAATGAGGTCACTTCATAGACGGAATCCTGTTTCATCCCTCACCTCAGATTATGATCAGTCAAACTTGCTTGATCTATTTTTACAGCTCGATCAAATTTTCTTGATCGGTTATCCATAGTATACGCTCGACTCCAAAATGTTGTCAATGTTCTGTATACTTATGAGTATCACTGGAAAAAAGGGGAAATCGACAAACGATGACGATCGAAGCACGAACGCAAGTATCACCGACAGAATTGGAAGAGATCACTGCGCTGGCAAGCCTGGTCAGGCAACAGGACAAAGTGGCGCTCAAGCTGGTTCTTGATCTGGTGAAAAACCGCAGTGGGGATGTGGTGAATGACTTCCTGTTCTATCAGGATGGTCAGTTGATCGGCTACTTAGGCATGTATGGTTTTAACAAAAAAGAGATTGAGATCAGCGGCATGGTGCACCCGGCACATCGTCGTCAAGGCGTATTCACACGACTGTACGAAGCGGCGAAGGACGAGTGTGCGGCGCGAGGTTACCAAAACATGTTGTTCATCGTGGAAGAGGATGCGCTGCCAGCAGAGGCATTTGCAAGAAAAATCGGCGCAGCGTACGCGTTTTCCGAGTATGGGATGGATCTGAAAGGAGCGGGCTCAGCGCCTCAAGGTGGTGACGTAGAGCTGGTACGGGCGCAAACGAAGGAGGATGCGGCGGTGATCGCGCATTTGATGGCGGTTGGGTTTGGGCTTTCGGAAGCTGACATGCGAGACAACATCGCCAACGACTTGAACAACCCGAACCGCCAGGTCTACCTTGGGGTCGTCGAGGGTCGGCAGATCGCCGCGATCTCGATCAGTTTAAGTGAGGCGGATACCGCATTTTACTACGGATTCGTCGTTGAGCCAGAGCAGCGCGGCAAAGGATATGGGCGCTATATCCTCTGGACGCTGGTCAATCGGCTACAGGCGGCGGGACGTTCGCGCCATGCGCTCGAGGTAGCAACCGAAAACCGCAAAGCGCTCGGGCTCTATCAATCGATCGGGTTTGAGCTGACCACAGCGTTCGGCTATTACCGTCTGCCGTTGTAAACGTATTCGTATAACCCTCTTTGCAATTGCAAAGGGCGGGGATGCAAATTCGTGTTTTCACAGCCATTCAGAATCGGGATGTTTGCGCAAGGGAATTGTCTGTCGTTTGTAAACGCTTCGAGTGCTTGATCGAAGTAGTGCGGACGAAAACGCATTAGCCTCTATATTATGAGATGATGGACATGAACGAAGATGCATTTTGTCGCCCATCAGACGAGTTCATATTTATTTTCAGCGGTCGTGTTCAGCTTTGCAACTCTTCCTCACAGTCGAATCGCAAGCCATTTGATTGTGTAGCGAATTTCATTTTGATCAACGAACAGTACGTTTTTTATGAATAGCAGCGGGGCCAAAAGAAAAATGTGGGTGAAGAGCGCTTGGGAAAGAAAGATTTTGTAAGGTGTTGAAAAGTTTATACATGGTTTATCTATTTGGGAAATTTTAGTTGACGAATCTTGTAACAAAATATATACTTACACTTGCGTTTATGACGAATGATTTGTTATGTTACTTTTTCAACTATGAATGAAATCACAGATCTAGGAGGAATATGATATGGACAAAAAGCTCTACTTACCACTTTTAGCAGCCGCATTTTTGGTGGGATCTTCTGCTTACGCGGCAGGTACCTCTTCGGCTACGATTGGGTACTATGATACTTTTGCTCGCGGCGGTTCGGTGTCAATGAAAGGGACAGTTTCAGTAGATGGCTATAACAACCCGATTTCAACGAACAAAGTTTGGGTTGAAGTATACCAACAAAACTGCACAGCTTGCCCAGATACCAGAAAATTTGATCAATCATTGACTGCTGGCGCATCTTTTACTAATTACACGTTTAATGCATCGGAATCCCTCCACTATCTTTGGCTCGATCCGGATGGGCCAAACTACTATGGTGTAGTTGCAAGTGGTAGTGCTACGAATTAATTCTTCAGGACAGATTGGGCAACCGGTCTGTCCTTACATACGAGTTTGAAGGGAAGAGTTGGATGAACACATTCTTGAGTTCCTTTGCTGTGGAAATCAAGTTGTTACGACGAAATTATTGGACATGGCTGTTTTTCTTTCTTTTAGTAACGTATGTTGGGTATACATTTTCATTTTTTATGGGTGAAAAAGACCCTGGGGGGACACTCGTTGCTTCCGCTTTTATCGTGCAGGTTGGTATTTTTGTTTCGTTACTCTTAGGTCTGTCCCTGGTAAGGAGAGAGTACTTTTCTTCCTCTGAGGAGATTTTTCTCAGTCTTGCAAACGGTTTTCGTTCGAAAATCTTGGGGAAACTTGCAGCTTTGTGGAGCATACTCACTCTATTTCTTGCAAGCACTCTTTTGGTGCTTTATGGTTTCTATTTCCGAGCAGATGTAGCGGCTGTGTTTTATCAGAAAGCCTTGTTGTACTTGCTCTTGTATTGGGGAGTACCGTTCTTCCTATCGGGCATCATCGGAATGATCGTCGGGGCGTACATGAAATCAAAAGCCGCATATCCGCTTTTGTTGTTACTTTGGACGTTTCTCGGGCCGCTTAATGTTTCGATCTATCAATTACCGATGGCCGTTACAGGAGTGAATGCCACTCAGTTTTTACAATTTATCAACTTAGGTCAAACCAGCTTTACTGATCCTTATGATCCCGTATACGGTCTCCCGATGGAGTCATTTCGATGGAACCAGAAAAGTTTTCTATTGTTGATTGTGGTTGGGGTTATATGGATGATTACGTTGTTTAAAAATTACAGACGTACTATCCCGGTCAAGCAACTACTTTTTTTCCCCCTTTTGGTGGTGGGGCTGGTGTTGCTATCATTCAATTTTTCAAGTTATCAACAGAAGAGCCAAGTGAATGACTATGCTTACTATGAGCACAACCGTGCAGTCCAGATCGAGAGTACTACTGCGTACCAGATCACATCCTATGAGATTGCTCTGAAGACGGACAATGGTCTTCAAGCGCAGGTGATGCTACAGGTACTGCCGCTAGAGAACATCGACCGTTTGGTTTTTACTTTGTATCATGATCTTCGAGTCACTAAAGTTGCAGATGAAATGGGGCAGCCTTTGCAATTTCAGCAAAGGGGAGACCAGACGGAAATCATTTTTCTATCGAAAGTGAAACAGGGACAGCAGGTCTTGCTGAATGTGAAATACGAAGGACACAGCTCTCCTTACTTTTTTGCAAACGAGCAGGCGGTCATGTTACCGAACTATTTCCCTTGGCTGCCAACAGAGGGTTCTCATCAAGCGATGCACGTAGGTTCGATTGATCTGCGACGTACTCCTCTCGCTCCGCAACATGACATCGCATATTCCTTGCAGTATCAGGGCAATGTTCAGCTGTACACGAATTTGCCGCAAACAGCAAACAATCAATGGAAGGGAACTGTACCAAATGGTCTTACCATTGTGGGCGGCATGATGACAGAGACAAAAATAGGTCAAACTCGTGTGATTTACCCCGTTTCGCTAACGTCTATGTTGAAGGATGTGCCAGCCTATTTGTCGCGTACTCAGCAGGCGTTGGGACTCATCAACGGAGACTGGAGGTTCTCTACTCCAACCTCTTTGCCTGAAACGGTGTTCTTTCTTTCAACACCGACCGAAACCAACAACTATACAGGCGATATGTGGCTTGGGCAAGATCATGTCTTGGTTAACATTAACCAATCCTACAATTTAGGATTGTTGCAACACGAAACTTCTCAAATCGAGAAATTGCTTTTTGCATTCATACGCTCTCCTGAGTCGGTGAAACAACCGTTAGACATGCATGTTTTACTGGTGAATAGCTATGATTATTGGGTTCATTTTCGACAAGGTGATGTATCGTCTGTGAGTGTAAGACGCCTCCAGCGAAGCTATCAGATGAGCGGAATGAAACGAGAAGCGGAAACATTACAACAAATCATGACGTACGTGGAGCAAAATTCGAACGATTCTCACCGGATGCAAACGTTCTTTCATGAATGGCTGAAGCTTTTGCAACAGAGCGAGTCCATGGGTTGGAAAGACATTTCTTCTCTTCAGGCAGCATCAAAAGGAGGACAGTGACAGAGTGGAACTTAAACTTGAACAAGTCTCTAAGAATTTCGGAAAAGTAAGGGCGTTAGAGGATATCTCAATCACGATTCCTACTGGCATGTTTGGTCTGCTAGGTCCAAATGGTGCTGGTAAGACCACTCTGATGCGGATCTTGACGACTCTGTTGCCGAAAAGCGGTGGTCAGATTTCCTTTGGAGAAGTGGATTGGAGCAAGACACAAGAGGTGCGTGGCCTGATTGGCTACCTTCCTCAAAACTTTTCCCTATATAAACAAATGAAAGTGCATGAAGTGCTGGATCATCTTGCAGTTCTAAAGGGGTTGCAAAAGAATCGTGCACAGATCATTGAGCAAGTTTTGCAACAGGTGAATCTGTACGATCAAAAGGATAAAAAAATTGGGCAATTATCGGGAGGGATGGTGCGCCGAGTTGGCATCGCACAAGCAATCCTTGGCGATCCGCCAATACTGATCGTCGATGAACCGACTGCAGGTCTCGACCCGGAGGAGCGAATTCGTTTTCGTAAACTGTTGCGACAATTGGGCGAGCATTCGATCGTCATCATCTCCACTCATATTGTGGAAGACATTGAAGCAACATGTGATCGGGCAGCGATCTTACACCAAGGGAAACTGATTGCGCATGGGTACATCGGAGAGTTGGGCGAATTGGCGGAAGGAAACGTGTGGCATTTGGAAGTGACACAGGATGAATATTATCAGGTTGCAGACTCTTTGCACGTGATCTCCAGTCATCGCGTGGGCGATCGCTATCAGGTTCGATTTCTAGCAAACATCCCTCCAATTGGAGCTGTCCCTGTATCGCCCTCGTTGGAAGAGGGCTATCTATATCTCATGAAGGAATCGGTATGAACGGGAGACTGAACTTGTTCTTTGACTGGAAAGCGATGGGGATCAACGCGTATCTTCCGTTGTTGATTTTGGTGTTGTCTGTATGGGCTGGACGCTATTTTTCTACGAATCAACTTTTACCGATGCTGGAAGCGATGCTCCCTGCTTTCGCTGCCTGGTGGTCGATCTTTTTGTTTCAAGATCTTTTGGAGGAACCGGGTGGGGAAACGATTTTTAGTTATCCGATCTCACGTTTGCAACTTGGACTATTTCGAGTTTTGTTCTTTTTGGCGGGCTATCTGTTGTTTTTGCTGGCAAGTATTGCGCTGATCGATGTCTGGTTCCCCGAGTTCGTAACGGCGTCTTTGTTTCTTCAGTTCGCGACACAAAGTATATTTTTTGCCGGACTGGGCTATGCATCGGTCGTTCTATTCCGAAATTGCGGTTGGTCCCTTGTGGTGCTCATTCTCTACTCTTGCACGCAAATATTCACCAAAGGGGAGCTTTTCCCGTACGTGAATGTCTATCTGTTTAATGATCGAGTCCTGCCGATTTCAGCGTTCGCAAGTCGATCCGTCACCACATTTCTCTGTGGTGTGCTGTTGCTGACGTTGGGTCAGATCTTGTTGAATCGACAGAACCGTTTTCATTGATGATACGGCCCCCTTAGAAAAGGGGGATTTTTAATTTCTCAAATTCCCGCGGTTGCGGATGATCACATCGACTTTGATGTTCGCTTTCAGCTGTGGATAGAGCTCGTCTTTCCATTTTTGCAATTGGCTGAACGAATATTTGCTCCGAAACAACTGACCGATGGCAAAGATGTCAGTTCGATCCGATTGTGCTTGGGCCAGCGTGTCTAAAAATGTCTTGGTGAACATCTGTTGGATGTCTTTGATCAACGTCTCATCGGTTGCATTGCCCTTGCGCTCCAGCACGGTGACGGTCAGTTTGAATCGGGTGTCCAAGATGGGTCGATCGCCGATAATCTTTACTTTTTTGTCCACGTTCGCTTCCAGAATCCGGACGGCTCCGCTTTCAAAGAACTGCACAATACCGCCCCTGAAGTCACCTTTGAAGACGTTGTAGGTAAAGGTCTCGTTAAGATTAAGCGTTCCCGTCAGCTTTCCCTCTCTCATATACGCGCCGCCCTTGAGCGTCAACAAGGTGGTGGTACCTCTGGTGATGACCGGCAGCACGCTGTCTTGCGTCATGGACCAACGTCCGCGGTAGGCTTCCCAGAGCGAAATCCGGACCACTTCCGGCGTCCATCCGGACTGCGTGCTGAAAAAATTATCATAGGAAATCCCAGTGCTTCCAGACACACTTTTCGAGGTCGAGCTAAAAAATTGATTCATGTCACCCGTTACGATCGCCAATTTGCTTTTGTTCCCAATCTCTCGGGTTCGAATCGCATAGTCCACCACCTCAGAAGTACCGCGTATACACACCTTCTTGGAGATAAAGATCATTTTGATATGTAACAAATCTACGGTGCGGTCGAGGTTGGCCGAAATGGTATCGATCGCTTTGGACAGGGAAGGATTTTGCGCGTAGGTGACGATATATTCACTGCTGGTCTTGCCGCCGATCTTCGGAATTTTTACCCAGACCTCATAAGTGCCTTTGTCAGAAATGTCGATCGCCATCGCCGCTGGCAACGAGCGATGGTTGATGTCTTTTACGTCCCAACAACCGACGAGCATCGGCAGCCAGCAGAGCAGCAAGCCGAGTGGCAACCAAGAAGTTTTCACCTTCCGTTTCATTGTATCGACCTGCCTTTTCGAAGCGACATGCCTTTGATGAGAAGCGGAATCAGCACCATCGAGTAGAAGCGAAACGGGGTATCTAAGCGAACTGCTTTAAATACCCATTCCCAGGTCGGGATCAACACCGTTCCCACCAAGGTGACCAGACCAAAGCTCCACGTGATCAGACTTGGCTTCAGCCGAGGAAGAAACAATTTGGACACCAACTGGGTGAAAATCCAACATTGGATCGCCAAATAAATGAACACAAATGCCAGCAAGGAACTGACGTAGAACACCGTGATCCGATCAAAGACGAACCATTCCAAATCGACCGCATCGATCGCAATCAGCATGGAATATTGGAGCCGTTGGTTCATCTCCAAGCCAAAGGACAGGATCGGAATGTATACGGCGATCAAACAAAACAGTGCGACGGCGCCGGAGATCAAATAGTACATCGCGGGTCGTTTGTTTTCGGTCAGGACCTTCTCGTTGTGATTGAGCATGCCAAGGATCAAGAACGGACTGAAGACAAAAAACAAACTGATAAAGTTGATACTCCCCAGAAATTGCAAGGAAAATTCGCCGATCGGAAATGCATTGCGGATATCAATATTTTGAGCGGATGCGATGATGGTCGCGAGCAACATCGGCAGGAACAGCATGGACAGCAGCATCGTGGTCCGCAAAATTGTGCTAAGTCCTTTGCTGGCCATGTACAAAGGAATGATGAGCAGAAGCACAGCTAGGGCCCAGATCGGTGTTTGTTTGAACATGGTGATCGTCATCATCTCGGCATAGGAGCGGATGAAGATGAAATTGCCGTTGAACAGGTACACGATATAGGGCAGCAACAAAAGACGTGCGAACCATTTGCCTTTGGACAAAAAGATGTCGATCAGATTTTGCCCCGGAAATGCGCGCAGCCCGGAGAGATACAGCCAGAGCAACAGAAGTTGAATGATCATCCCGAACAAGATCGGAAGCCAGGGCGTGCGTCCGAGCAAGAGGATCATTTCTGGGAACAACAGAAAAACGGAGCCCAGATGGATGACAAAGAAGAGCACACGATATTGATACACTTGATTATTCATGCGAACCCTCTTTTACTTTCATGATGCTGAGATAGGGGATACCAAACGTTGTCATCCCGCTTATAAACGCAATGCACCACGCCACGCCGACGATCATGCCGATCAGTCCGTAGATTGTCGTGATGATGAGCAACGCATATTTCACGAGGCGCACGGCTACCGCGTTCTGGTAGCCGATGATGGAGAAGTTGGCGATCGTCATCGCCGAGATCACGATGATCAACAGGTTGCTGACCAATTGTGCCTGTACCACTGCTTGTCCCAACACGATCCCCCCAACCATCGTCACCGTTGGTCCAATGCTCTTGGGAAGCCGAACGCTCGCCTCCATCACGAGTTCCATCACCAACATCATCAACAACACTTCGACCAGCGCCGGATAGGGCACCCCCTCCCGACTCTGGGCGATCGACAAGGCCAACTGAATGCGGAGGACCTCCGGATTGACGGCGATCAGCGCCACGTACAGCGAAGGAGCGGTGATCGCGATGATAAAGGCGATCACGCGAAAAATGCGAAAAAAATAGGTGATGATGCTCGGATAGTTCCGATCTTCGGCCAGTCCAAATGCATCTTGGAGCAAGCCGGGTGCAGCCATTGCCATAGGATATTGATCTAGAAAGACGAGCACTCGCCCTTCCTGCAGTAAATGAGTCGCTTCGTGCGGCAGTTCGGTGCTGTAAACGGTCGGAAACGGATTCCACCATTTTTGTTGCAGCGTTTTTAACATGCTTTGCGAGGTGTGATGTTTGAGCTTTGCTCCTTTTTGAATGGCTTGCCAGACCTGATCGACCAGCTCAGGATTTGCCGTTCCTTCCAGATAGAGCATGGCGGCAGATCGCTTCGAATGGGTGCCAAGCGTGACGGGACGATAGATCAATTCGGGGGTTACCGACTGTTTTCTCAGCAGTGCAATGTTGGTGTTGAGATCCTCAGTAAATGAATTTTGCGCGCCTTGAACCACGCTTTGCGTCTGTGATTCTGTTATCGAACGATCGAACTTTTTTCGAATCGGAACAAACTGAATGTATTGTGCCCGATCTGGGAACTGGAGGATGGCCATACCATTGACGAGGGCGGCGGTCAGTTGATCAGAACTGATCGCTTCTCCTTCGATCCGAACCAGCAACATCTCCACATCCCACGCCCGAGTGACTGCTTCCGCACTCCATGTGAACAGTTGTTGCTTGGTTTGGTGGGCATCGACCAGAGTATGCAAAAAGAGGAAACACACGTCGTGCTCCAAAAGCCGAATGGACTGCTTTTGAAAGTCGCCCAGTTTTTCTAACGATGCTAGCGAAATGGTATCAGACAAGGCACTCACCTCTTGCATATAGGATGATTCCAGATTTCAACAATATGCACAGTTTTTTGATGGTCGATCAGTGCACAAAAAAGAGACCTCACCGCCGCTCTGGCGATGAGGTCTCTTGCTTGTGCAAATTGAACGGTTACTCGACAGCCAACGCTTTTTCGACAGCGTCTGTCAGTTCGCCATCGAGCGGTGCAACGCGGGAGCCGAAGCGCCCGATGATCTGGCCATCGCGGCCGACGAGGAACTTTTCGAAATTCCAGTGAACGTCGCCAGTTTCCGGCGCATGGTTGGTCAAGTATTTGTAGACGGGATGCTGGTCAGCGCCTTTGGCGTGCACCTTGTCGAACAGATCGAATGTGACGCCGTAGTTGATCGAGCAGAACTGCTGCACTTCGGCGATCGTGCCCGGCTCTTGTGCGCCGTAATCGTTGGACGGGAAGGCGAGGATGCGCAGCCCTTGATCTTTGTAGGACTGATACAATTTTTCCAAACCTTCATACTGCGGGGTGAAGCCGCATTTGGATGCGACGTTGACGATCAGCAGGACGTCTCCTTTGTAGTCAGCCAAGGAACGCGATTCGCCTTGGGCGGTCGTAGCTGTCAGGTCGTAGAAAGTGGTCATGTACACAGTCTCCTTTCGAAATGCGTAAATCTTGGTATATTATACCACATCTTGTCCGATTATAGCTTGAGTTCACCTTGGATGCTTGCAAAAACCCCTTCGCGCGCGTGCGAAGGGGTATGGTGCTGCTACTTGCTGTCGCGCGGGGCCTCGCTTTTTGGGGCGGACAACAGACGGTGCGGATCGGTGATCTGACGTTCTGCGGTGCGCTTTGCGTCTTCAGGCTCATCGAACGAGCCGAATTCGACCATCGCGACGTTGCGCGGCCACACCTTCGAACGCTTCCTGTGCGTATCGTCGTGGGTCCGCCTGTCGCCTGCCTCCGCTTGGGCGGCGTTTGGCACGCCGTTGCGGTGCACGGCCCAGTACCACACATAAAAAAGCGCAAACAGACCTATGCTGATCAACAGAAAGCCGGTAAATGAAAGCATGCCTGACCACCTCCCTGTGCTTAGTGTGGGACATACACCAACTGAGCATGTGTAGAAAAAACGCCCACTGCCTCTTGCGGCAGTGGGCGTTTTCGATTAGGCCAAGTCTTTAGCCAAAGACGCGATCGTGTCTGGCGTGAGCGCGACGGTGACGTTCATGTGCTCATGGTCAAGCACCAGCTTCACGTCTTCGTGCTCATAGGAGCCGTTGGCGAGATACGCGATCGCCGTTCCGGTCAGCGGGAACTTGAGGTAGTGCACCGATGTGGTGAACTCGCGATCGTCGTGCTCTTCTTCAAAGACCGCTTTGATCGTTTCACCGTTCACAACCAAGGAGAGGTGATGTTCGATGCCTTTCAGCTTGCCCAAAAGCTCGGTCAGCGCCGTTTGCTCATCCGTTTCGATGAACAAGGTCGCCGACAGCTCGTTTGTGCCCGGTACCATCCCCGAGTAGATCTCAATATACTCATTGATCTCTTTCGGGTCGGTCAGATCCTCGTTGTTCAGAAGTTCCTGGATTTGGAAGAGGACCGTGTTTTTGTTTTCGAACAAAATCGAAATGTCCTCATTGAAGCGCACACGGCGGGCCTTCTTATACTGGATCATCTTTTTGACATATTCGTCGCGGCCTTGACGGTACGTCGGGAGTGCCACGATGTCGCTTTTGCTAATCAACGCTGTTGTCATAAAAAATCCACCTCCGGTTCCTTGGTCATGATGATGAAGTTACCGCCCGGCACGTATGATGTACGGGGCGGATCTTTCAGCCCTTACGCTTCGAGCGAATCGAGCAGTTTTTGAAAGCGCTGTGCGTGAACGCGCTCAGCTTTTGCCATGACTTCCATCCACTCGCCGATCTCTTCGAAGTTCTCATCGCGAGCCGTTTTTGCAAAGCCCGGATACATTTCGGTGTACTCATAAGTTTCACCAGCGATGGCAGATGCCAGCATCTCTTTTGCATTGTTGACCGGAAGACCGGTCACCGGGTCGCCTTCGCCGTTGTTGCGCAGTGCGTCGAAGTGACCGAATGCGTGCTTGGTCTCGCCGTTTGCGATCGCGCGGAACAGTTCTGCTACTTCAACTTCACCTTCTGCGTCAGCCTTTTCTGCGAAGAACAGGTAGCGGCGGTTCGCTTGCGATTCACCTGCGAATGCTGTTTTGAGGTTTTCTGCCGTTTTGGTGCCTTTGATTTCGTATGCCATTTTTGTTTCCTCCCTTTGAACATGGATTAATTCTATATTTAGAATAACTCCAAACTGAACCCCTGACTGTAAGCTATCTCACATTTTGATCGAAGGAGTGATTGCCTTGAAACGACCTGCAAAGGATGTGAAGATCTTCTCCGGTTCCTCCAATCCGGAGCTGGTCCATGAAGTGTGCCGAATGCTCGGGGTGCCGCTTGGTGTGGCGAAATTGTCCCGCTTTCAAAGCGGTGAGACGTACGTCAGCATCGAAGAAAGCGTGCGCGGCGCAGATGTCTATGTCTTTCAATCATTTTCGCATCCGGTCAATGATCATTTTGTGGAGCTGCTGGTCATGATCGATGCGTTGAAACGATCTTCAGCCGGCATGATTAATGTGATTTTGCCGTACTACGGTTATGCACGTCAGGAAAAGCAAGATCAACCGAGAGAGCCGATTACTGCCAAGTTGGTAGCCGATGTGTTGACCACCGTCGGGGCGGAGCGCGTGATTACAATGGATTTACACGCGCCGGCGATCCAAGGATTTTTCAACATTCCGGTCGATCATATAACGGCGCTCGACCTGATCGCCGATTATCTTCGTACCAAAGATTTGAGCCGTGCGATCATCGTTTCCCCCGATGCGGGGCGGGCGAAGACGGCAGAGCGGCTGGCGACCTATCTCGATCTGCCCGTCGCTCTGATGAACAAACGTCGGCCCAAGCACAATGAAGCGGAGATCACCCATGTGATCGGCGAGGTGAAAGACAAGGTGCCGATCATCATTGAAGATATGATCGACACGGGCGGCACGCTGGTCAAGGTGATCGAAGGGTTGGTCGAGCATGGAGCGCGCAAAGAAGGCATCCTTTGCGCGACACATGCGGTGTTCTCCCATCCGGCGCATGAACGGCTCAATCATCCGCTGATCAAGGAGGTGGTCGTCACCGATACGCTGCCGATTCAGCGGCTCGACGCACTTCCGAAACTGAAAGTGCTGTCTGTCGCCCCACTGTTTGCAGAAGCGATCGAACGGATTCACACCAATCGCTCGATTTCATCGCTGTCGCTCGATACGAGCCGACCGTGAATGACTGCTCATTATGACAGTGCTTTCTTGATTGTGATATACTAGGACAAATTAGAAATACTCGGGAGGTGACGCCTGTGGATAAACCGAATAGCCAGGAAGAGAAACTACGCACACATCATAGCAATGTCATTCCATTCCAAGTGGATGCCGCCTTCTTCTTTGAGCGGGCGGTGCACTATCTGGATCGTCATGACCTGAAAAATGCGATGAAAAATTTCCGGAAAGCTGCGGAACTGGAGCCTGATAATCCGGTCAACCACTGCAATCTGGCAGGCGTCCTCTCCGAGTTGGGCGAATTTGAGGAATCGAATCGGATTTTGCATAAGGTGATCAAAGAGATCGACCCGGACATGTTCGAATGCTATTTTTACATGGCGAACAACTGTGCCAATCTGGGCGATTATGAACATGCGGAAGAACATGTCGCCCGCTATCTGGAGCTCGACCCGCACGGGGAGTTTGCCGAAGACGCTGAGGAAATGATGCAGATCTTGGTGCAGGAGTTTGGCGGCGGCAAAGTGTTTCAAGAGCGCAAACAGCAGCAGTCGGAAGAGGCGGGCGGACATGATACGGCGCGCAAACTGCTCGAGGAAGGCAAGTTCATGGAGGCGTCCGAGTATTTGGAAAAGGCTGTGGAACAGCAGCCTGACTCGACAGCGCCCCGCAACAACCTGTCGCTCGCCTATTACTACCAAGGCGATATCGACAAGGCGATCGAGATCGCAAGCGAAGTGTTGGAGCGCGATCCTTCCAATGTGCACGCGCTGTGCAACTTGGCGGTCTTTCATCAGCATTTAGGCAATCAACAGCAGTTGCAGGAGATCCTGGCAGGATTGCGCAAGCTGTACCCGCTGTATTTTGATCATACATATAAGTTGGCGACCACGATGGGCATCTTGGGCGAGCATACGACGGCGTATCGCTTGTTTCGGCAATTGCTGCGCTGGGGCGACCGGACCGATACGGCGCTGTTGCACTGTGTCGCGGCGTCGGCCGCCAACCTCGGATTTTTGGAAAAAGCGAAGAAAGTCTGGGAGGAAATCGAGACGCTCGATCCGGAATCGGAGACGCCAGGCTATTATTTGAACAAGGTCAAAGAAGCGCTGGCCGCCCAGCGGGAGATGGACACGGTGTCCTATCAGTATCACATCCCGTTTCAGGAGCAGTTTCGGATCATGAAAGAGCAGATTCAGACCGGGCAGTTGGGCGCTTGGCGCAATGACCCGCTGATCCGCTCCTCGCTGTTCTGGGCGCTCAAGCATGGCGATCTGGAGACGAAGATTCAGGTGATTCAGACCTTTGCGCTGTTGGCCGACAAAGAGGTGGAGCACGTCCTGCGCGAGTTTATCAAGAACCCGGAGGAGATCGATCAGTTGAAGAGGCTGGCGATCTACGTGTTGCGCCACATCGGAGCGGAAGGCCCGTTTCAGGCCCATCTCGACAAAGAAGAGGTCTTGCTTCGCGTGCAGTCACTCCCGCAGGACGATCTGCTGACGTGGAAGGCGGAGTGGCAGGAAGTGCTCGACCTGACCTTTTCCAACTTGGACAGCGCGCATGGCGAAGCGGCTCGCCATCTGGCGAGGGACATTTGGACCGGTTATCTCAATCAGGTGTTTCACGCGCCGCCGCGCATCGTCAAACTGGCCAATTGGGCTGCCGCGCTGGAGTATGCGGTGCTGCGCAAACTGGGTGTGAAAGTCACGCAGGCGGAAGTGGCCGCGCGCTACGGTGTCACGGCAGGTGCGGTGTCGAAGATCTATCGCCAGTTGATGCAACCGCCCAGTTACGGAGAGGATTTGTAGGGAGAGTTACAGTACATACCACCCATGCTTAGATATACTAAAGGACGAGGATGAGGAGTAGGAATCCTCGTCCTTTTCTTTTCTCATACTAGCCAAGAGGTGCTTGCGCGTCTTTTGAATACAAGGGGGCAATTCTGATGAGCGAAACCAACAATCTTTATGATGTGATCATAATCGGCGGCGGTCCGGCCGGGATGGCTGCTGGTCTATACGCAGGTCGTGCCAACCTGAAAGTAGCGCTGATCGAGCGCGGGATGCCGGGCGGTCAAGCATCGACCACCCATTTGATCGAAAACTACCCAGGCGTGGAGTCTGTAGACGGTCCATCTTTGTCGATGATCATGCACAAACAGGCGGAAGACTTCGGGACAGAGATGATCACAGGCGATGTGGAGCGCATCGAAGATGCCGATCAGAAGATCAAGAAAGTGATCACGGGTCGCGGCGAATTTTTGACCAAGACGATCATTCTGGCCACAGGTGCAGAACCGCGTAAACTGGGTGCTCCTGGCGAAGATGAACTTCGCGGGCGCGGCGTCTCCTACTGTGCGACCTGTGATGGTGCGTTTTTCCGTGATAAGGAACTGGTCGTGGTCGGCGGTGGCGACTCGGCGGTTGAGGAAGGCATCTATCTGACCCGCCACGCATCGAAAGTGACGATCATTCACCGTCGCGACACGCTGCGCGCACAGAAGATTTTGCAGGATCGCGCTTTTAAAAATGAGAAGATCAACTTCATCTGGGATACGACGGTCGAGACGATCGAAGGCGACGGCAAAGTGCAAAAGCTCCAGTTGAAAAATACGAAAACGGGCGAAGCGAGCGAATTTGCTTGTGACGGGATCTTTATTTACGTCGGCATGGTGCCCAATACGAAATTCTTCACCGACTTGCCGATTCTGAACGAATCGGGCTATGTGGTGACCAACGACAAGATGGAAACGAAACTGCCAGGCGTGTTTGCGGCGGGCGATGGACGTGAGACCGTCTTGCGCCAAGTGGTCACCGCTACGGCGGACGGCGCGGTGGCGGCGTTCTATGCCGGTCACTATGTCGAGTTGTGGGAAGAGGATCAAGCATAAAGCAAAAGGATTGAGCGCGATGAACGATCAATTTCTGATCCTAGGAACGGCCGGACATATCGATCACGGCAAAACGACGCTGGTCAAAGCATTGACCGGGAAAGATACAGATGTTCACAAAGAGGAAAAAGAGCGGGGCATTACGATCGACATCGGATTTGCCCCCGTCAATCTCCCCGACGGCAGACGCGTCGGGGTGATTGACGTTCCAGGGCATGAGCGCTTCGTGCGTAACATGCTGGCGGGAGCGGGCGGGATCGACCTGATCCTGCTGGTGATCGATGTACAGGATGGGATCATGCCCCAGACGCTCGAGCACCTGCATATTTTGGAGATGTTGCACGTGCAAAAAGGCATCATCGTGTTGACCAAGATCGATCGGGTGGAAGACGAATGGCTGTTGATGGTCGAAGAGGAAGTGCGCAGCGGGTTGGCCGGGACGTTTCTGGCCGCCGCGCCGCTCATTCCGGTGTCGGCCACAACAGGAGTGGGGATCGAATCGTTGCGCCAAGAGATCGGGCGCTTGGCGGCAGAAGTGGTGCCGCGGGAAGTGACCGCACCATTGCGCCTGCCTGTGGATCGGGTGTTTTCGGTCGCGGGATTTGGCACGGTGGTGACAGGTACCGTTTATGCCGGACAGGTGCAGGTCGGGGACACGGTGGAAATTTTGCCGCAACGCTTGCCTGTACGAGTGCGGCACATTCAGGTGCACGGCGAGTCGGCAGATTCTGCGCGCGCTGGACAGCGGGCGGCGCTCAATCTGCACGGGGTCGAGCGGTCCGATCTGGAGCGCGGCATGGTGATCGCCCAAAGCGGGCTGTATCAGGCCACAAATCGCGTGGATGCGCGTCTTCATCTGCTCGACGATGCGCCGCGCGCCTTGACCAATCGGATGCGGATTCGCTTCTACATCGGGGCGAGCGAAGCGATGGGACGGGTGAGCATTCTTGACGGTGACCAACTGTCGCCAGGCGAAGACAGTCTGGTGCAGATCGATCTGGAGAGTCCGATCGTCTGCGCGTCAGGCGACCGCTTTATCATCCGCACGTTTTCACCGATGCTGACCATCGGCGGTGGCACGATCATCGACCCCCATCCAGCACGCGAGCACAGACGCCGTCGCGACTATGTGCTGGAAGAGTTGGAACAGCGGGAAAAAGGCGGACCGGATCAACTGATCTTGCAAGCGTTGCAAGACGATCCGGGCGCTGGAACGCGAGCGCTGGCAGATGCGGTTCATGCGACGGAGGATGTGGTTCAAGACTGGCTCGCCCCTCTGCTGCAAACGGGGCAGGTGACAGAGGTGGCGGGCGGTTATGTCGGAACTGAGGCGATGCTCCGTTTGTTCGATGAGATCGAGGAGAAGATCAGAGCTCATTTTGCAAAAGGGAAGTATCACATCACCGTCCCGAAAGCACAGGTGTTGTCTCAGTTGGGCAAGAAGGTCAAACCGAAGCTGTTCGACGCCCTGCTCATGACGACAGCTGGACAAGAACGGTTCGTTCTGCAGCGAGATAAGCTGGCGATCAATGGCTATGTGGTGCCGTTTACGCTGCGCGAAAAAGAAGTGCTCGGGAAGATCGAGGAACTCTTTTTGCGCGGTGGCTATCAACCGCCGTCATTTGAAGAGGTGCTGAAGGAATCGAAGGCGCTGGAGCAGACGCTGGTCGGACTCTATCACTACCTGCGAGAGACGGGAATGTTGGTCGAGCTCGAGGATGGGGTGCATTTTTGGGCATCGACCCTTGCGGAGGCGAAAGCGCTGATTCGCGAGCGCTATGCAAAGGTCGGACCTTTCGGCGTGGCCGAATTCCGCGATTGGGCAGGCACGTCGCGCAAGCTGGCGGTGGCGGTGCTGGAGTATTTTGATCAGCAGAAATTTACGAAACGCATCGAAGCCAAGCGCGTGCTGGTGGCCGAGACGAGTGAGAACTAAAATAAATGTCACGTACTGTTCACGTCTGTGTAATCGTCTCGCAATAATAAAGAGCTATGATAAAGACAAGCAAATTTGACCCCCCTTTTCAGTACTCTTTCCCAGTGAGACCAGCCCGTTCGGGTGTGTCTCACTCTTTTTTTTGTCTAAAAACGGATGGGTGGCGAGAGATTGCTGCTCGTTTTTCGTTGTGAACGAATAGGTGCAGTGGTATGCTGTGAAGGGCGCTGTACAGGAGCTGATTTGTTTCTATTTTCACATAAATGTACAGTCATGAACCATTAGTTTAGCTTGATTAAATGTTATAGCAGGTTAAGCGTAAATATGGCAGGAATGTGGACGTTTCGTAGAGAAGAAGAGAATAAATAATTCTGATTGGAGTTTGTTTGGGAAGAAAGAAGGGGGTAGGGTAGTGACGCCAACAGAAAAGAAAAAGAGCGTTTTTCAACGTGCGACGTTCCGATGGCTGGATCGTGTCTATGAAGGCATCGACAGCAAGATCAAGATGAAGCTGAGTCAAAAATTGGGTCTTATCATCGTTGTAACGTTTGTAGGAATTCTGGCAGTCGGCGTGATGTCGATCTGGCAATTGAAAATGCTCCAAGACAACATGGACGAAGCGTTGACCGTCAATCTCCGGGCGATGCAGGTCGCTGAAGAAATGAAGGTTACTGCTGCTCAATACGACCGTGAAATGGTTAACTATATCCGTAGTAGCAACAACAAGGACGGAAAACAGATCCAACTGAAAAAGCTCGAGGACCTGAACAAGGTGATCGAAGCGAGCATCAGCGAGTATAGAAATTTGGCAGATAAATCAGAAGAGGATCAAAAGTCGCTCGAAGACCTAGAAAATAACTGGGCGTTCTTTAAAGATTCACAGACAAAATTAATAGCTGAGGCGGGTAAGAGCGAAGTGATCGCTTTCCAACTCTGGGAGGGCAACCTTTCCTCCGGCTATAAGAATCTTTCCAAAACTCTCACCCAAATCAACGATAAAAACCAACGCGTGATCGCCGAATCAAAAGGGCTGCTCGACTCGATCTACCGCTCGGCTTGGATTTTGACGACGATCGTCATCTCGCTGATCGCACTGTTTGCTGGCGCGCTCGGTCTTGCGACCAACCGCTACTTGCAGCGCCGGATCAATCACATGGTCCAAGTCAATGAAGTGCTGGCTCAAGGCGATCTGCGCGTTGATGTGAAGATCAATTCTAGCGACGAACTGGGGCAACTCGCCACCTCCACATCGGATGTCATCTCCAACCTGCGCCAGATCATCGGCCAGGTCAACACCGCCTCGCTGTCCGTTGCTGCAGCTTCGGAGCGCCTGGCGCTCTCAGCTGAGGAGAGCAACCGAGCGGCCGAGTCGGTCGCGACGACGATCCAAGAGGTTGCGGAAGGGACGACGCGCCAAGTAGAACGCACACAGGAAAGCGCAGACCTGATGCAACATCTGGCCGAGTCGGTCGGTGAGATCAAGAACACGATGGATCGCATCGTGGAAGCGGCACAGCAGACGACAGACACGGCGCTGTCCGGTCGTTCGGTGCTGAACACCACATCCGGACAGATCGAAGGCATCCGCTCCGCCAACGTGGAGACGGTGCAGGCGTTCGAACACCTCTATTCGGAACTGGGCCGCATCATCCAGTTTGTCAACGTGATCACCGAGATCGCGTCGCAAACCAACCTGCTCTCCCTGAACGCTGCGATCGAAGCAGCGCGGGCGGGCGAACATGGGCGCGGTTTTGCGGTCGTCGCTGACGAAGTGAAGAAACTTGCCGACCAGTCTTCGCAGGCGGCAGGTGAAGTGCGCTCGATCGTCTCGTCTGCTCATGAGAGCATGGAGCAGATGAAAGTGGCGCTCGGCGGTTCCAACCAGCGCGTCGATGCGGGTGTCAAAGCGATGCAGGAAACGAATAGCTCCTTTGATAACATCGTGACGTCTGTCGAAGAGATGCTCGAGCGGATTCGCCTCGTAGCGGACACGACCGTTACGATCTCCGTCTCGGCCAACCAAGTGTTTGCAAACATCGAAGATGTGGCAGCGATCTCCGAAGAGTCGGCAGCAGGGGTGCAAGAAGTCTCTGCGGCGACTGAGCAACAGCTCGCTTCGATGCAAGAGGTGGCAGCGTCTGCCGTCACGCTTTCGAAATTGGCTGATGCTTTGCAGTTGAGCGTCTCCCGCTTCACGGTGGAAGAAGAGGTCCATGCCGGTACTGGCTTGGTCGTCTCGATCGCCGAGGCGCGGGCGAACAGTCAACTCGCAGCGAACAATTTGCCGCAATCAGAGGGTGAAGCCTCCCAACAGGACTTCGTAGCGTATGATGGAATTGTTGGGGCAACCGATGCTGAATCTGCTGCTTCGACGGAAGGCGGTTCCGAACAGGATCAGCTTGCCGCCGATGCGGAGTTGACAGAAAGCTCGGAAGATGTAAAAGATCTGGCTGACCCAAGCGATGAAGGTGCTGAAAAAGGCACCGAAAGATCGTAATCGTACCAAGTTAGCAAAAAGAGCCGTGCGTGATACGCCCGGCTCTTTTTTTGTGCCTTGGATTTCTTTCTTTCCGTTCGGTCATCTGCTACACTAAGAAGATACAAATTGGCATGAACTTGCAGGGAGTGAAGAGAATGCAAGCGGGTATTAACCTACTGTTGATCACCGGACTGTCCGGCGCGGGAAAATCGGTGACGATGCAGGCACTCGAAGATATCGGATTTTTCTGTGTTGATAACCTGCCGCCCGCTTTGATCCCGAAGTTTGGCGATCTGATCATTCAGTCCTCGGGCAATGTGACGAAAGTGGCGTTGGTTTGCGATCTGCGCGGTGGGGCCTTTTTCAGCGACCTGATGGAAGCGTTGGAGGCACTCGAGCAAAAGGGGCCCGATATCAACTACCAGATCGTCTTTCTCGAGGCGGATGACCAGACGATCGTGCGCCGTTTCAAAGAAACGCGCCGCCGCCATCCGCTCGCCAAAGACGGGCGGATCGTCGAAGGGATCGCAGATGAGCGCAAGATGTTGGAGGAGATCCGCGGCAATGCCGACCTGATCATCAACACTTCACATCTGAAAGCGAGCGAACTGCGGCAAAAAATCCTCAGTCAATTTTCACACATTGAGGATCGGCATTTGAAAGTGGATATCATGTCGTTCGGCTTTAAATACGGCGTGCCGATCGAAGCGGATATGGTGTTCGATGTGCGCTTTTTGCCCAACCCGCACTATGTCGATTCCCTGCGTCCTTTGACCGGGAAGAACCCAGATGTGTATGACTATGTGATGAAATGGCCGATTACTCAATCGTTTGTGACCAAGCTGGAGGACATGATCGATTTCCTTATCCCGCAATTTCGCAAAGAAGGCAAGACGCAAGTGGTGATCGGCATCGGTTGCACCGGTGGCAAACACCGCTCGGTCGCACTGGCCGAAACGCTGCATGAACATCTCAAAAACCGCGAGTGGGCGAGCGTCGTGCACCGCGACTCCGAAAAGGAATAACCGGAGATGGTGCGCTATTGGTTGCTCCTCGCCTGGACAGTCTGCTCGTTCGGACTTGGACTGATCGCAGCTGGGATCGGAATTCACAGCCTCCCTGGGCAAACATCGCTGATCGGGCTGGTCTGTCTGTTGATGGGCTCTGGGCTGCTCGCTTTCGGGTGGTGGCGCGATGAGCAGATCACCCGCACGCAGATGCTGCTCGAAAAGCGCAAGCCGCGTATCGTCGTCGTGGGTGGCGGCACCGGGCTGTCCGTGCTGTTGCGAGGTTTAAAAGAGTTTGACATCGACATCACGGCGATCGTGACAGTCGCCGACGACGGAGGCTCGTCGGGGCGGTTGCGCTCCGACTTTGACATGCCTCCGCCCGGAGACATTCGGAGTTGTTTGGTAGCGCTTTCGGACACCGAACCACTGCTGGAAAAGCTGTGGTCCCACCGCTTCAAAAGCGGGGAAGGACTGGCCGGACATTCGTTTGGCAACCTGCTGATCGCCGCTTTGACAGATGTCACCGGAGATTTTGAAACGGCGATCAAAGAGGCGTCCCGCGTACTGGCCGTCGGCGGCCGAGTCCTGCCTGCTGTGCGGGAAGCGGTCATCTTGCGCGCCTATATGGAAGATGGCAGCTTTGTGGAGGGCGAGTCCCAGATTCCGCTTTCCGGCAAGAAGATCGAGCGGGTCGAAGTGCAACCGAACGATCTGGAGCCATTGCCTGAAGCGCTAGAAGCGATCGAGCAGGCGGACGTGATCGTCATCGGTCCTGGTTCGCTGTACACCAGCATCCTGCCCAATCTGCTCGTGACAAAATTGACGCAAGCGATCGCAGACGCTGCGGCGAAAAAAGTATACATCTGCAACGTGATGACGCAATCGGGAGAAACGGATCATTATACCGCATCCGATCACGTCAAAGCGATTTATGATCACATCGAGCGCCCCTTGTTCGATTACATCCTCGTCAATTCCGCACCGATCCCGCCAGCCGTGATCGAGCAGTACCGCGAGAAACGGGCGGCGCCGGTGGTGGCCGACCTTTGGAATCTGCAAAATCTGGGGCTCAACGTGATCGCGCGCAATTTTCTGCACTACTCCATCTATGCGCGACACGATGCGCGGATGATCTCCGAGCAGATTTTGGCTTTGATCGGCCGCGATCCGAACAAACTCCGCCGCTAATACGGAAAGGAGGTGGCAATCGATGTCTTTTGCTGCCCGCACGAAAAAAGAACTGACCCAACTCGACTTAAAACCCTGCTGCAAACGGGCAGAACTGGCCGCCCTGATCCGCATGAACGGTACGGTGCTCATCTCCGGCAAGCGAATCTCGCTCGATGTGACCACCGAAAACGCGGCGATTGCCCGCCGGATGTACACGTTGCTCAAAGAACTGTTCGGTGTGCATGCAGAGATTTTGGTGCGCAAGAAGATGCGCTTGAAGAAAAACAACGTCTACATGATGCGCGTACCGTTTCAGGTGCGAGAGATTTTGCAGGAACTGTGCATCGCCGGGGAAAATCTGGTCTTTGTCGCCGGGATCAATCAAGAGCTGGTCAAAAAGAACTGTTGCAAGCGCTCCTATCTGCGCGGAGTCTTTCTCGCGGGAGGCAGCGTCAACGACCCGGAAGGTTCTTCCTACCATTTGGAGATCGCTTCAAACGATTATGACCACTCTGCCGCGCTGCTGACGTTGATCAACGAATACGATCTCAACGCCAAACTGATCGACCGCAAGAAGTCCTATGTGGTCTATCTAAAGGAAGTCGAGAAGATCATCGAATTTCTGAACATCATCGGCGCACATCAGGCGCTTTTGAAATTTGAAGACATCCGCATCGTCAAAGGGATGCGAAACCAAGTCAACCGTCTGGTCAACTGTGAGACGGCCAACTTGAACAAGACGATCGAAGCTTCGGTGCGGCAGATTGAGAACATCAAACTGCTCGAACGGGTCATCGGTCTGCAGAACTTGCCGCCCCGTTTGCGTGAAGTTGCCGAGTTGCGATTGCAGTTTCCCGACATCAACTTGAAGGAACTCGGGGAGATGTTGCCCAGCGTCGTGTCCAAGTCGGGTGTCAATCATCGCCTGCGCAAGCTGGATGAGTTGGCAGAAAAGGCAAAAACGGGTTATACTAACAAAAATTAAGAGTTGCGAGGAGGGCCAGAAGGTGGCAGAGAAGATTGTGACTGTGCAACTGGTTGCTGGATTGCATGCCCGACCGGCCGCGCTGTTCGTGCAAGAAGCGAACCGTTTTACCAGCGAGATCTATGTTGAAAAAGCAGGAAAAGCGGTCAATGCAAAAAGCATTATGGGCATTATGTCGCTGGCGATCGCCAGTGGCTCAGAAGTGATCATCCGTGCCGATGGGCCCGATGCGGAGCTTGCGGTGGAGAAATTGGCAGAGCTTGTCACCCATCAATAAACAGGAAAACCACGTTTCGCCAATCGAGCGAAACGTGGTTTTCCTGTTTATGTCGGCACGTTACAGCCGCGTTTCTGGGATCGGGACATTGAGATACATCGTCGTGGGACGCACCGCCAGTCGCCGCTCCATGATCTGTTCGACACTGCGTAATGTATGAGCCTCCACCTCTTCAGGCACCCGCACATAATGCAAGCGCCGTACCGAGCTGTAGGATGGATTGGTCGGCAGTGAGTCGAAGATCAGCTTTTGACCTGGCACGGGGACGATGTTTCCCGTCGTCTTGTCGATCCCGCGGATGCATTGGTAGGCATTTCCGGTGCGTATCGGCATCGGCCCGATGTCGAGATATCCGGTGAGCATTCCTTCATGCCAAGCGGGCACAATCGGGTAGAGCGGGCTTTTCGCTTCTAGTGGTACGACGGGGGCGTTGACGACCATGCCAGGTGTCCGAACGCGCAACGCTCGTTTCAGCACGTCTTGCACCCCGGTGACCGCATCGAGCGGCAGATCGGGCGGCACTTCGACGAAATGCACCAGCCGGAGTGCGCTGTGGCCGCTCATGCCAGGAATCGAGTCGAGTATCTGCTTTTGTCGTGCCGCAAGCAAAGGCCCGCCTCGCGGGTCATAGCCGCGAATCAACACATACATTCCGGCCAGCGTCAGCGGGGTGAGACCTGCAGATACGAAATGGACGGGACGGTTCTCCGCCCAGCCCTCTTGCAGTCCAAGCGTGCTCATGATCTGTCACCTCCCTGTAGGCAGTGGGCTGATAGTAGCCTATGCGCCAAGCCAAAGAGAGGTGAGTGGCGATCTACTGTGCGAGCCTGCATCACGATGGCCGAAGTGCTCAAAGCACGAGTTGGTCCGCTGTAGTGATCGAGGCTGTGCAGCGTGTGAAGATCAGGGTGCGGTCGGCAAGTTCATCAGGAAGGAGACCGCAAAGACGGTGAGCACCAGATAGAGGAGAAGCACAAGAGCAGCCAGCACGATGATCCAGATGCCGTTCGCCTTCGCGCCGCGTTTTATGGCGATGGCACCCATGATGATCGCTGCCGGGCCAAACAAAAAGGGCAGGAAGAACAGGGTTATCACGGCAAAAATCCAGCCGAGAATCACAAAGAGCTTGGGGTCCTTGCGTTTTTGAGAAGGATCCAAACTGGGCAAGCTTTCTTCCATGCAAGAACACCTCCATAACAAGTCATAGGTTTAACCTGTACGTGAGGTGTACCTTTTACACTGGAAGTAGTTTACGGCGCAAGAGCAATTCGAGCGTTCGGATGAAAAACCAGAGAAAGCCTGCGGAAAAACCAAGCCAAGGTGACTTCAGCGACCCAGGCTGATTTTTTTCAAAACAAAAGTGGCCGGTCCACGACAGGGCGTAGTGCAAGACAGCGAGTATGAGGGTCACCCGCCAGTCGAGGAAGAGCCAAATCCAGCCGAGCAGTGCGGCGAGGAAAGCGAAGTAATGCAGGAGCTGATTGATCGGATGCTGATGTGCTTGTTGATAGCGGATCAAGTCTTGTTGGATGCGGTGCAAGGGCAGAGTCACCTTCACTTTCTGAGCGCAAAAGACCGCAGAAGAAGGAATCTGCGGTCAGCTTTGGCCGTTGTGATGTAGCGTTTAGTTTGGAAGCAGGTCGAGCACGTCTTGTGCGACTTTTTGCTTCGCCATTTCGCGGATCTCCGCTGTTACTTCCGCTTTTGCATCGAGCAGCAGTTTGACAGCGGCAACGTCACTGCGCTTCACCGCATAGTACAGCGCACTGTGGCCGGAGTTGTCGGTGTGGTTGACTTTGGCACCTTTGGCGAGCAAGAGGGAAGATGTGTTCACATCGCCGCGCCGGATGGAATGGATAAGCGGTGTTTTGTCCTCCTCATCTGCGAGGTTCGGGTCGGCACCGTTGGCGAGGAAGGTGCGGACTAGGTCGATCTGATTCCACATGGAAGCAAGAGTCAGGCCGTAATTTTTTGTTCCATACAGCCCGTCGTTCGGGTCGAGTCCGTTTTTGAACAAGGAGTCGAGCATCTCCGGTGCGTTGTTCAGTGCCAAGTTGTACGTTTGGTACGTCGACTTCGCGCCTGCTTGGAGCAAAGCGGTGGCCAGTTCCACGTTTCTTCCATCGATGGCCGTATTCAAAGCATTGTTCTTGCTCTCCTCGTCTGTAAAGGACGGGGCGCTCAGGATCGCTTTGACCGTTTCGGTGTAGCCGCTCGCATAGTTGATCGCCGAGCCATTGACCGAGAGCGCGTTCGGATTAGCACCGCCTTCGATCAGTGCACGCACCAAGCCGGTCTGCCCGATATAGGCGGCGCGCATCAGCTCGGTGTCGTCCTCTTGAAAATGGGTGGTGTGCTTTCGGAAGTGGACCGCATCGTCGCTCAGTTTGGGGCTGTACGCGGTGTCTGCACCGGCTGCGGCCAGCAGTTTCATCGTCGCTTCATTGCCGTGCGTTTTCGCGATCAGGTAGGCGTTGGCGCCGAGTGCGTTTTGCAGATCAAGCTGAGCGCCCGACTCGATCAGCGCTTGGACCGCGGCAGTATGTCCGCGCTCTGCGGCGATCATCAACGGAGTCCAGCCTTGCTTGGTGGTCCGGTTCGGATCGGCTTGATAGCGCTTTAACGTGCGGATGTTGGTATCCATGTTGAAATAGGCCGCATGGTGCAAAATGGTCGGCATCTCGCTTTCGAATAGGACGTTCGGGTCCGCTTTTGCGGCCAGCAGGTCGGCGACCATCTCCGTGTTGTTTTGTCGGACCGCATACAGTAGCAATTCGTTGTCCGGGCGGTCGTCCGGAGAGTTTTGATACGATTCGAGAATCGTTGGAATGTTCGGGTTGACGCCGTGCTCCAGCATCACCTTCACGATCGAATTGCGGTTGTGCAGCACCGCGTAGTACAAGGCAGACTCCTGATTAAACTTTTGTTCGAAGGTTGGGCTTTTCACCGCTGAAAGCAGCAATTCGACCGCGCGAACATCGGCGCGGGTCACCGCCTCATGGAGGGCCGTAGGCATTTGCAAGTTGGTCGCTCCATAGGGATCGACCCCTTTTTGCAGGAGCAGTCGAGCGATCTCCAACTCTTCCGATTCAATCGCGGTGAACAGAGCCGACTTTTGCAGTTGGATCGCGTTCGGGTTGAGACCGTCGTTCAACAGCTCGGTGACCTTTCGGACATCGCCTGCGCGAATCGCGTCAAACAACGGTGCAGAGCGAGTATCGATGATCACCGCATGTTTTGCCTGATCCCATTTGACTTCACCGCCAACATGTTCCCCGATAAAGCGGATCGGAACCATCGTGCGTTCGCCGACGATCTGCGTGCTCCCGCTCATGCGGAGCCGTTCGTTATTGACGGTGGCGATGTCCTTGCCGATCTCAAAATCAATCTTCTTATTGCCGATCGTCACAGTCGCGATGCGACTGGTATTGTCCCATGTAGCAGTGCCGCCGAGCGCTTCGGCCAAATGGCGGATCGGCACAAATACCGTTCCATCATCATTAAACGCAGCCTGATCTGTGGACAGCACCTTGCCGTTGACCTGAATCTCAACGGGGGTGATAGCGGCCTGCACAGGTGCATGGGCCAGAGGTAGGGTTAGGATGAGTGCGAAGAGGCTTGAAATAACTGTCTTCTTCTTCATTTTAATGAACCTCCCTGTAAGTACAGATAATACACTGATTCGAGATCGGCTGGGCAATTTCCTGTATAATGAGTGAAAAGGGGAGAGGGAAATGACACGCATTCAAGAGCTGTCTTTGCGCATCACTTCCTGCGACGCCTGCCCTCGACTTCGAGAGTGGTGTCAGGAAGTTGCACAGGTGAAGAAAGCAAAATATCAGGACGACACCTACTGGGGCCGCCCAGTGCCCGGTTTTGGCGACCCGAAGGCCCGGCTGATCATCTTGGGCCTCGCACCGGGCGCGCACGGGGCCAACCGCACGGGACGGGTGTTCACCGGCGATGAGTCGGGCAAATGGCTGTATGGAGCGCTGCATCATTTCGGGTTTGCCACCGAACCAGAAGCGTTGCATCGCACCGACAGTCTGCAATTGGTGGACGCCTACATCAACAACATCGTTCGCTGCGCCCCGCCACAGAACAAACCGACCGCAGGCGAAATTCAGAACTGTCGTCCCTTTTTTACGGAGGAACTGCGCTTGCTCACCGAAAAGAAGGTCGTGTTGGCGCTTGGCAAAATCGCATTTGACAACTATAAGAAGTTCATGCAGGAAGAAGGATACGACGTTAAAGGTCTAACCTTTGCCCACGGTGCCTGTTATACGTTTGACGATGGACGGCCGCATTTGGTTGCTTCCTACCATCCAAGCCAGCAAAATACATTTACCGGAAAGTTGACAAAAGCGATGTGGTATGGGATATTTCAAATAATTTGTCAACTGCTTGATCCTACGGACGTATAGATTTACATCGGGAATGGCCGTTCCAATTGGAACGGTTTTTTTGACAACCTGTTTAGCCGGAGTGGCTTGATATAAGAATAGAGCTTAGGAGGGGGCTGATCGCGGAAATGCGCACTCAGATGCAACAGATCGGGGGCCGTTTACGAACCTTTGCGGAGCAAAACTGTGACCTGCTCTACTTCAATGGCTTTTTGCTCATAAAATTTGTGCTGCTCGATGTTTGGATTGGCCTTGGCATCGGTTCGCCCTTGCAATGGGTCGCAACGTTGGCCGGGCTGTTTCTGCTCAGCAGCTTGTTCGTTTTGTTGCCGAAAAAAATTCGCTTGGCGGCGCTGCTCATCTTTGATCTGGTGATCAGTTTTATCATTTTTGCCGACCTTCTTTTCTATCGGAACTACAATCGTGTCATCCCGTTGCCAATGTTGGAGACGGCAGGACAGTTGGGCACGGTGACCACGGAGATCGGGAACCTGATCAAACGCTCAGACCTGCTGTTGCTAGTCGATTTTGTGGTGCTGATCCCGCTGCTTGTGATCGGCGGCAAGGACAAGCTGGTGAACCGTATCGGCAGTCTGCCAATACGCGCGCGCACCTCAGTTCTGCTGGCTGGATGCAGTGTAGCGCTGCTCGCCCTGCAAGGGTATGGGCTGGTCGCTGTGTACGGCAAGCCAGCCTACACGGAGATGTATACCAACAACGTGATGATCCGCCACATGGGAATTTTAAGCTATCATGCGGTGGATGCGTATCATTATATCGGCGGCAACAACATCCAACAGTTGCAAGAGAGCGACCTCCGCGAAATCCGCACATGGATGGCCGAGCGTCGCCAAGAGCCGACTCCGAATGGGCAGGATGTTGCCAAGGGCAAGAATTTGATCATCGTGCAGATGGAAGCGTTGCAACGCTTTGTGATCAACAGCAAAGTGAACGGTCAGGAAGTGACGCCTCATCTCAACAAACTGATCGGGGAGTCGATCTATTTCGATAACTACTTGGCTGAGATCGGTACAGGCAACACGTCAGATGCAGAATTTATGACCTTAAACTCGTTCTACCCGGCAGAAGCGGGGGCGGTCTACACGCAGGAAGCGGACAACCAGTACCGTGCACTGCCGACCGTGCTCAAGGAGAGCGGCTACAGTTCTGCGTTTGTGTTTCATACCTACAAGCCAGATTTCTACAACCGAGAGAACATGTACAAAGCGCAAGGGTTTGACAAATTTTACTCCGAAAGCTTTTTTGGAAACGAAGATGTCATCGGTTGGGGAGCATCCGATCGCACCTTATTCAACAAGTCGCTGGACGTGATCAGCATTACGCACCAACCGTTTTTTTCTTTTTACATCACCTTGTCCGGTCACACCGATTACAAGATTCCCGATGCCTACAAAGAGTTGAACATCCCGGCTGGGCAGTACAGCGAGTTGTTCACCGACTACTTGCATGCACAGCACTATGCGGACAAAGCGCTAGGCGAGTACATGGCGGAGTTAAAAGAACGAGGCATCATGGACGAATCCCTGTTCGTCGTGTATGGCGATCATTTTGCGAACGGTCTGGACAAGCAGGAGATCGGCAAATATGAAGGGATCGGGCGTGAGGTGGACGATTACCTCTATCACGAACAAAAGAAGGTACCGCTCTTCATCCGTCTGCCCGGAGGTATCGAAGCTGGCGTCAACCACACCCCAGGTGGGCAGATGGACCTGATGCCGACGCTGGTCAACCTGCTTGGTGTGGACAAAAGCAAAGTGTTCTATTTCGGCCAAGACCTGCTGAACATGCAGCCAGGTCAGAGCTTCTCCGCTTTGCGCCAGTACGCCAACCCGACGACCTTTGCGACCGACAATCTGTTCTATCTGGCCAGTCAGGACGGTCTCTTCAACCACGGAGAATGCCATGACCGCACGAATGATGGTGCATTGCTCCCGGTTGAAACGTGCCGACCCGGTTGGGAACGCGCCAAGTGGGAGTTTAAAATGAACGATCTGATCGTCCGCTGGGACACGTTGCCGCGGGTGATGGAGAACGAGCACGTCACAAAATAGAGGGACCCTCCGGGGTCCCTCTTATGATTTGGCAGCTTTGGCCAGCTCTTCTTCGATAATTTCAGTGAAAACATCGAACGGTTGAGCACCAGTGACGATGCGGTTGTTGATGAAAAAGGTCGGCGTGCCGGAAACGGTGTAGGTGTTGCCCGCTTCAAAGTCTTTTTGGACGCGGTCGAGGTGCGTTTTGTTGTCGAAGCAGGTGTTAAATGCAGATGCGTTCAGGCCGAGGTCTACCGCCGTTTGTTTGAGCAATTCTTTGGTTAGCGAGCCGCTGTCGTTCGCTTTGGCAAAGAGTTGGTCGTGATAGTCCCAGAATTTATTTTGATCGTTCGCGCAGAGTCCGGCCATCGCGGCATTGACCGCTCCGGCATGAATCGCCCCGATCGGGTAGTTGCGGAACACATGGCGGACTTTGCCGTCATACTTTTCCATCACTTGCTCGATCGTCGGTTGTACCGATTTGCAGAAGGTGCATTCGAAGTCGGTAAATTCGACGATGGTCACCGCTGCATCTTTGGGTCCCCGCTCTGGGAAGCCTTCCGATTCGACCGGGGTCGGGGCTGTTTGCGCGCCCGGCTTGTCAACGTTTTGATTGGGGTCTTCAGCCGCCTGTTGAACCTGTTTGCTCAGTGCGGGGAGCGCTTGCTCCAGATCGTTCATTTTAAATAGGGTAAGGACGATGGCAACAGATTGGATGATGATCAGAACACCAAAGAGAATCAATACGGGAGCCAGCCATTTTTTCATGTTTTCTCTCCTCTGTGCTTGTGAAGGAGAAGAGGGCCGAAGCCCTCTTCATTCAGGCATTAGTTGTTCGCGTTGTTGTAGTCAAAATAGTTGTCGCCGCCGCCGTTACCGCAAACGGCACCCGCATTGATTGCACAGCCCCACAGCGGAGCATGCGAGTAGGCCAAGAACGAGTGCGGAGTTTTTACGGTAAAGGAGGTTGTGTTGTTCGTGGCACCTGTGCAGGTCGCCGTGCAGTAGGTCGTGCTGCTGCTCGTGCCGGTCGGGCAGTACCCGGTGTACGGGTCTGGCACCAGGCCATTGTACACGTCAAACGCGACTTGGTTGGTCGTCGTCGTGCGGACGTTCGAGTTGGTGCACTTGGTTACATCTTTGGACGAGTTGCAGGTGACGCCAGAATATTGGCTTGATTGGCAGATGACGTTGCCGTATTTGTCATCCATCGTCGTTCCGGAGTTGGTGACAGACAGGCAGGTCGTGCCGTTTACTTTGGTCGAGCCGCGGTTGACGCGCTGACGAATCGACCAGCCGACCATGCGCATGCCGCCGACCGTTTCGCCGCCTGCCTCACAGGTGACCGCCCATGACAGGTTGGTCGTCGCCGTGGTTGCTTCAGGCATGATCACCGCTTCGAGCGTGTTGTCTGGGCTCATTTTTGCGCTGGCAACAGCGCCGACCGGTTGTTCGAAGCTGAGGCCGAGTTGGTAGGCGGAACGCTCGATCTTAAACTTCGCCGGAGCCGGGAACGATTGGGAGAACTCAGCAAATTTGGCGTAATGCGCTTGCGCTTCTTCGCCTTTGCCCAATTTCTCAAGCGCATAGCCGTGCAGGAAGCTGATGTAGTACGCGCTTTCACCGATCAGGATCGTGTTCAGCGCAGCCTCTTCGTAGCGGCCTTGCTCAAGCAAGAATTCGGCATAGGAAGCGTGCGCATCGATGTTGCCCGCCGGGCGGTGATCGACCGCCTGTTTAAAGGAAGCTTCTGCCTCCGCTTTTTTGCCCATCTTGCCCAACGTTTCTGCTTTGTGCAGAGCTGCTTCGAAATCGCCAGGGTAAGCGGCGAGCGCTTTGTCAAAAAACGCGACGGCCGCTTCCGGCGTGCCTGCATCCAGCGCGATCTGTTTGATCCAGCCGGTGTACTGCACCTTGCCGTAAGTCAGTGCGATTTCGGCCGCTTTCAGTTCGTGCTGCAAAGCGAGTTTGGCCAGTTTGCTGTCTTTCGTCGCGGCGAACTCGTTGTAGTACGCCATCGCGAGACCGACATTGGCATGGCGGGAATCGGGGAACTTCTTCACCAGATTCTTGAACGTGTCGAGTTCTTTGGGCGAACCCTTGGCGGTCAGGTAGCTCTGCAACACTTCGACAGACTCGTTCGGGTCCGGAAGTTCGTTGGCATGACCGAGGTAGTTGCCTTGGATGAACTCTTCTACCCCGGGTTGGAACTTCTTGTCCGAGGCAGCAGTCGCAACTGCGCTACCGCTCCATTCCATTCCTGCAGGAGGGAGCAGCAGTGCTGCTGCCAGCATGATGCTGAACAGCTTTTTCATAGTGAAACACCTCCGAATGTAAAAAATATTATAATGATACGGGAAAAGGATAACACATAGCATGTAAGTTCACAATGTTCAATTTTTATATACGATATAAGAAGTAATACAAAAAATGTTCCAGAAAATGTTGAGGTATTTTTAATGTGGATGTGCTCTCGATCTGAAGGGATAAGCAGTGAAGCGGAAGGTGGAAGGTGGCGGTACATGTAGCAAAGACGAGGCGCGAGGATGGTGGCGCCAAGCTGGACATGCGTTTGGCGGCGGAGACCATAGGGCGCTCCGGGTGCAGACCGCAAAAAAGCCGCCTCCTTCATCGAGAAAGAGGCGGCGTGGATTAGTCGAGAAAATGAAGTCCAGTTTGGTAAGGGCTCGCTGCAATCTGATAGCGCGAGGGGAATGGGAAGTCTTTGGAGAATCCTTGCGCTTGATAATAGTACGAGGCGGCGAGGAAGCCCCGGCCCATTTTTTCTAATGCGTACCCGTGTAGAAAATCGAGGTAATCGCTTTTTTCACCGGGCAGCAGTGCGACGCGAAACGCTTCGGCATAGCGGCCTTGGTCGAGCAGATACTCGGTGTAGCCGATGTGAGCATCCAGGTTGCCTTCCGGGCGAGCGCTGATCGCTTTTAGGTAGAACAGTTCCGCTTTCGGATTGTTCAGCGCTTTGTTGAGCTCCGCATAGGTCATGTTGAGATTCCAGTTGTACGGATTTTTACGAAGGAGTTTGTCATACCATTCGGATGCTTTCTCCGGCATGCTGGATTCGAGCGCATAGTGGCGGATGCTCTCTATGTAGAGCGTTTGGCCAAAGGAATCGGCAATTTTTGATGCGGTCAAATAATGTTGGAGGATTTCAACATTTGTCTTGGCGGGGTGTGGGTCATGACCGTCTTGCAGCGATGACTGCAAGGCGCTGACGAGCCGCTCGTGCGCGTGACGACTTTCCGGATATTTTTGAACGAGCGCGCGGTAGTAGGGGATCTGCTCGGCAGTCGGTGCGGTGTTCGCGTAGGCTTGCACCATCGCCAGCGTTTCGTTGGGGTCGGGCAGGTCGCGCAGATGGTGTTCCTGAACATAGTCCCACACACCGGGTTGCAACTGTGGAACGGATGGGGAGAGCTCGACGCTTGCCTGCGCCGAACTGGAGAACAGCGCTGTCGTCAGTGCGCCTGCGATCAAACCTGCGAGAAGTGGCTTTTTCATGAGGGGAGTCCTCCTTGGGGGTTATTTTCCTCTTACTATGTAAGACGATGTTTTAGGCAAGAAGTTTCAAGCTTAAAGAAAAAAGATAAGGCATGAAATAGAAAAAGGCTTCCTACGCTTGTAGGAAGCCTTTCTTTCTTCGATCTGTTGGCGTGCCCTGCAGGAGTCGAACCTGCCTCTGCGGCTCCGGAGGCCACCGTGATATCCGATACACTAAGGGCACATGTTGTGAAATGAGCATGTTCTTGTGAAGAAGAACAATTGCTATGATACAGGAATCGTTTGCAAAAAGCAACTGTGAAGTTTGCACCGGTCTTGGTAAAATAGAGGACAGCACCGAATGGAGGGGATCAGAGAATGACTGTATCTCGTGCGCTTACGATTGCAGGCAGTGATTCGGGCGGCGGCGCCGGAATCCAAGCCGATTTGAAGACGTTTACCGTACTAGGCGTGTATGGAATGAGCGCCCTGACCGCCGTTACCGCCCAGAATACGCTGGGTGTTCACGGCATCTACAACTTGTCGCTGGAGGCGATCGCACAGCAGATCGATGCTGTCGCCGTCGATCTCGGCGTGGATGCGATCAAGACCGGCATGCTGGCACAAGTGCCGATCATCGAAACGGTCGCCATGAAGATCAAAGAACACCAACTGCCGAACCTTGTCGTCGATCCGGTCATGGTTGCCAAAGGCGGAGCGCAGCTGCTGGAAAATGATTCACAGCAAGCGTTGATCCGCCACTTGCTTCCGCTCGCCACCGTCGTCACGCCGAATTTGCCGGAAGCGGAAGTGCTGACTGGACGCACGATCCGCACGGTGGAAGAGATGAAGGAAGCGGCGCGCCAGATTCACAGCTTTGGCACGCGCTATGTTCTCGTCAAAGGCGGACACCTCGAAGGCGATGCGCTCGACATTTTGTACGATGGGGAGCAGTTTGCCGAATTTGTCTCGCCGCGTTTTGAGACCAAGCACACGCATGGGACGGGTTGCACATTTTCTGCCGCGATCACGTCCGAATTGGCGAAAGGCGCTGCGGTTTATGAAGCGGTACATACCGCCAAGCAGTTTATCACCTGTGCGATCGAAGATTCGCTCGGCTTGGGTCAAGGTCATGGACCGACCAACCACTGGGCGTATGTGCGGCGTCATCAACAGCACATTTAATGAAACAGAAGGGAGCGGGGTCTTGGTGACCCCGCTTTTTGTTATGCTCACTTATGGTCGTGCTCAGCCGTTCCGTGATGTTTCGATTTGGAGCGGGTCGTGACCAGCAGTTGGTCGAACACCCCGTGTAAGGACGGGTGCAGCACTTTGATCCCTTCGGCGGTGATCCCGCCTGGCACCGCGACGCGGCGGATGATGTCTTCAAACTCAAAGCCTTCTTCGGTCAGCAGTTTCCCGACCCCCATCGTCATCTCTTTGACCAGCGAATCGGCCAAATCGCGTGGAATCCCGCCCTGTCTGACCGCCGCCATCGCAAACTCACGCAGCATCACCGCCAAAAAAGCTGGTCCGCACGAACTGAGGTCGGAGCAGACGCGCAGGTCTGATTCCTCGACAACGATCGGTTTGGAGATGCGCTCAAGCCAGCCTTCAATAAAGCGGCGCTCCTCGGTGTGCATGCGGCTGCCATGCATGACCAGCGTGACGCCAGACAGCCCGACTTGCGTGATCGACGGGATGATTTTGCTCACGCGACAGGGTAGGATCGCTTCCATCTCCTCAAGCATCACCGCACTGTTGATCGAGATAAAATAATGATTTTCCCGAATATAAGGCAAGACTTGCTGTATGACACCCTTAGCATCGCCAGGTTTCACGCACAAAAAGACGATGTCGGAGCGGGAAACCGTTTCTTCAGGGGATGCAGCCGTTTCCACGTGGGGAAAGCGCGACGTGATTTGGGCCAGTTTTTCCGGACTTCGGTTGCAGGCGACGACCTGAAGCTCCGAAGGGGGCGTGGACTGGGAAAACGCCCGGACTAACATACCTCCCATACTCCCTGTCCCGATAAATCCAATCCGCAAGGCAGTCTCCTCCTTCTGAATGTCTATACTACGAGCATATTCGACAGGTCTGCCTGATAAGAACAATGAATTTTTTGCGCTGGTTTACGGCACCCTGAATAAAAAGGATGTTTTGCACATCAAAAAAGGAGTCTGAGCATGGAGGAACTCACCGCGCAGCCGATGCCCCTCGTTCGGCACGGAAAGCTGGTCTATGACAATTTAATGAAACTGGGCAAGTCGGAACCTTGGGTGCGCGAGATGCTCTCCCAATTGCAAATCTATGACATTCGGGATGTCCGATATGCATTGCTCGATCAGTCTGGGCGGGTGCACGTCCTGTTTGTCTAAACCTAGCAATCGCTTTTCCGATGACGTTTTGCTACACTTAGAAGCAAAGCAAGAAGCGAAAGGGTGAGGAGAGCATGCAGGTAGGAATGGGCTACGGACTCTGGCAGGAACAGACACAAAAGCTGATCATGACGCCAGAACTCCGCCAAGCGATCACCGTGCTGCAGTTCTCGTCACTCGAACTGCTCGACTTTTTGGAAAGCGAAACGCAGCACAACCCGATGCTCGAAGTGGAACGCACGATCGATTGGACCGAACTGGCCAAAGAACTGCGTCAAAACGGTGGTTCGCAGACGGCTGGCGGTTCGTATGCTCCGGCGCAAGAAGAAGCGCAAGACGGCATCCGCCAAGGGGTCACCTTGCATGAACATCTGGAAAAGCAGCTCCGACTGCTGCCGCTCACCGGAGAAATGCTCCGCATCGGGACGTATCTGATCGGCAATCTCGACAGCAACGGCTACCTCACGCTGTCGGTGGAAGATTGTGCTGTGGCGCTTGCCGTGCAAAAGGAGCGCGTCTTGCACGCCTTGCAGCACGTGCAAAGCTTGGAGCCGACTGGGGTCGGCGCGCGCAATCTCGGGGAGTGTCTCCGCTTGCAGTTGGCCGAAATGGAAAACGTCCCCCCTGCGATCGAGCGCTTGATCGACCACTATCTCGAAGAGGTGGCCCAAGGGCGGATCACCCGCGTCGCGGGGCTGTTAAACGTTTCGCCTGTCGAGGTGCAACGGATGGTCGATCTGCTCAAAAAGCTCGATCCCAAACCGGGGCGCATGTACTCGACCGAATCGCCTTCCTTCATCATCCCCGATGTGACGGTGGAGCGAGTCGGAAGCGACTATGTGGTCATCGTCAATGACAAGTCGGTACCGCGCCTGCGCATCAACGACTTTTACCGCAACATGTTGACTTCCAGCGATGAACTGCACAAAGAGACGAAAGATTACATCAACAGCAAGCTGAGCCATGCGCTCTGGCTGCTCAAGTCGATCGAGCAGCGCAGGCAGACGATCTACAACGTCACCACAGCGATCGTCGAGTTGCAACGCGCCTTTTTTGAGCAGGGAGTTCGCGCCCTCAAGCCGCTGACGCTCCGTCAGGTCGCTGAAAAGATCGGCATGCACGAATCGACCGTCTCCCGCGCCACCACCGGCAAGTATGTGCAGACGCCGCGCGGTGTATTTGAACTAAAATACTTTTTCACCTCGGGCGTTCAGACCACATCTGGCGAAAGCGCTTCGGCCGAAAGCATCAAATCGGAGATCAAACAGCTGGTCGAGGCCGAGAACCCGCGCAAGCCGCTCAGCGACCAAAAGCTGACCGAACTGTTGCAGGAAAAAGGCATTGAGATCGCGCGCCGCACGGTGGCCAAATATCGTGAAGAAGAGCACATCCCCTCATCGTCTTTACGCAAACGATATGAAGAATAAGGAAAAGCGGTTGCGCAATGACCGATAGTTGGATAAGATAAAAAGGAGCAGACCGTTGCGTCTGCATTTTTTTCACCAGTTGTGGGACACTATTTGCATACGAGGGACGATTTGAGTCCCGATTAGGAAGACTCAGGAAGGTGAATGTTGTGCCAACACACCTGTTGGAGCTTCAGCAACAGCTCGTGCCAGATCTGATCGAAATGATGAAAAAGCGCTACCGCATCTTGCATCATCTCTATCTTACCCAGCCGATCGGCAGACGAGCCTTAGCGCAACAATTGAATACGACCGAGCGCATACTCCGCGCCGAAGTCGATTTTTTAAAAGATCAGGGGCTGATCGTCGTGGAAACGGTCGGGATGCACCTGACGGAGCGCGGCATCAACCTGCTTGTGCAGTTGGCCGATGTGATCCGCGAAGTAGAAGGGTTGGCCGAGAAAGAGCGACGGTTGGCTGAGAAGTTGGGACTGCAGGAAGTGCACATCGTGGCCGGGGACGCCGATGCCGATCCATTGGTGAAAAAGGCGATCGGTCACGCGGCGGCAGAATGGTTGAAGAAGACCTTGCGCCAAGACGACATTCTGGCGGTCACCGGAGGCACGACCATCGCCACCGTCGCCGAATCGATCTCGCGTGCATCGCTTGGCGTAGAAGTGTTGCCAGCGCGCGGCGGGGTCGGGGAGAACATGGAATTTCAGGCCAACACCATCGCCTCGCGCATCGCCGCTCAACTGGGCGGCACCTACCGCCTGCTCCACGCACCAGACGTGTTGAGCGATGAAGCGCTGCAGTCGCTGATGAGCGACCCGCAGGTGCAGGACACCTTGCACCGCTTGCGCTCCGCTCGGATTGTCCTGCACGGCATCGGGCAAGCTATTCCTATGGCGAAGCGCAGACGACTCCCTGAGAGCCGCATCGAGCAGATCGAGGCGCACGGGGCGATCGCAGAAGCGTTCGGGTACTATTTTGATGCGATGGGCAACATCGTGCATGCGATGAACACGGTGGGGCTGCGCTTGAGCGACCTGAAGCACATTGAGCGCATTTCGGCAGTCGCGGGAGGAACAAGCAAGGCAGAGGCGATTTCTGCCGTGGCCTATGGAAGTCCGCTACAGGTGCTGATCACCGATGAAGCGGCGGCAGACGCGATTCTGGGACAGACAAAAAGAGAGATTGAATCCTAAGGAGGAGACATATAGATGGCTATCAAAGTGGGGATCAACGGATTTGGGCGCATCGGGCGCAATGTGTTTCGGGCAGCGTTTGGCAATGAAGAGGTGGAGATCGTAGCGGTCAACGATTTGACCGATGCGAATACGCTCGCCTTGCTGTTGCAATATGACTCGGTGCACGGCCAATTTGAGGCTGAAGTGCGCGCTGAAAATAACACCTTGATCGTCGGCGGCAAAGAGGTGCAGGTGCTGGCCGAAAAAGACCCGGCCAAACTGCCGTGGGCAGAGCTTGGTGTGGACATCGTCGTCGAATCGACCGGGCGCTTCACCGATGCGAAAGCGGCGGCAGCGCATCTGGAAGGCGGCGCGAAAAAAGTGATCATCTCCGCTCCGGCGAAAAATGAAGACATCACCGTGGTCATGGGCGTCAATGAAGACCAGTACGACCCGGCTAACCACCATGTCGTATCCAATGCTTCCTGTACGACCAACTGTTTGGCGCCGTTCGCCAAAATTTTGAACGACAAGCTCGGCATTAAACATGGATTGATGACCACCGTCCATTCCTATACGAACGACCAGAGCATTCTCGACCTGCCGCACAAAGACATGCGTCGTGCGCGCGCGGCGGCGCTGTCGATCATCCCGACTACCACAGGGGCTGCCAAAGCGGTCGCGCTGGTGTTGCCAGAGTTGAAAGGCAAGCTGAACGGCTTTGCGATGCGCGTGCCGACACCGAACGTTTCGGTGGTCGATCTGAACATCGAAGTGGAGAAACCGACCACAGTCGAAGAGGTCAACGCTATGCTGAAGGAAGCGGCAGAGGGCGGTCTGCAAGGCATCCTCGGCTACTCCGAACTGCCGCTCGTCTCGATCGACTACAACGGCAATCCGAACTCCTCGACGATCGACGCGCTGTCCACGATGGTCATCGACGGAACGATGGTAAAAGTGGTCTCTTGGTATGACAACGAGTGGGGTTACTCCTGCCGCGTCGTCGATCTCTGCGCATACATGGCAGCAAAAGGAATTGCGTAAGAACTGAAACTGTATAACATATTTCAGGGATGTCCTTGAAAAAAGTATGACACTTTCACCAAATGTTAGTTCCATCAGGCAGTAACATTTGGTAAAATCGATAGGGAAAAGATACATGAGGAGGAACGGATATCGACACCTCCTCATTTCCTATGATCGGAGGAACTTCCTATGAATAAGCAATCGGTTCGCGATCTCGATGTGAAGGGCAAAAAAGTATTTGTCCGCTGCGATTTTAACGTCCCGCTCGACGGCGCGACCATCACCGATGATACAAGAATTGTGGCGGCGTTGCCGACGATCCGCTATCTGATCGAAGAAGGAGCTCGCGTCATCCTTGCGTCGCACCTTGGCCGCCCGAAAGGCGAAGTGAATAGCAAATACTCGTTGGAGCCGGTCGCACAGCGTCTGTCCGAGCTGCTCGGCAAAGCTGTGGAAAAAACGCAAGGCTCGATCGGGCCCGAGGTGCAGGAGCGCGTCAACCTGTTGCAAGACGGCGATGTCCTCTTGTTGGAAAACGTTCGCTTCCATGCGGGCGAAGAGAAAAACGACCCGGAGCTTGCCAAGCAATTTGCGGAGCTGGCCGATGTCTATGTCAACGACGCGTTTGGCACGGCGCACCGCGCACACGCATCGACGGCTGGCATCGCGGAGCATCTGCCCGCGGTAGCAGGCTTGTTGATGGAGAAAGAGATCAACTTCATGGGTCAAGCGCTGGATGACCCCAACCGCCCGTTTACCGCGATCATCGGCGGGGCCAAAGTGTCGGACAAGATCACCGTCTTGGAGAATCTGCTCGGCAAAGTGGACCAGTTGATCATCGGCGGCGGGATGGCGAACACCTTCCTGAAATCGCTCGGCTACAAGCTGGGCAATTCGCTCGTCGAAGAGGACAAGTTGTTACTCGCCTCGGCACTGCTTGGCAAAGCGGAGAGCATGGGCGTGATGGTGTTCCTGCCGGAAGACCTCGTCGTCGCATCCGAGTTCAAGGCCGATGCGGAACATCGCGTCGTCGATGCTGAACTCGAAGGCGTGCCGGACGGCTGGATGGCGCTTGACATCGGGCCGAAATCGATGCGCACGTTCGAATTGGTCGTGCAGCGTTCGAATACGATCATCTGGAATGGTCCGATGGGCGTATTTGAAATGGACGCTTTTGCCAAAGGTACGATCTCGGTCGCGCAGTCGGTGGCCAAATGCTCCGGCACCACGATCGTCGGCGGCGGGGATTCGGTGGCAGCAGTCGAAAAAGCGGGTGTGGCCGACAAGATGTCGCACATCTCCACTGGCGGCGGCGCATCGCTCGAATTCCTCGAAGGCAAAGCATTGCCGGGAGTTGTCGCCCTGAATGATAAGTAAAGAACGACAGGCAAAGCATTGCCGGGAGTTGTCGCCCTGAATGATAAGTAAAGAACGACAGGCAAAGCATTGCCGGGAGTTGTCGCCCTGAATGATAAGTAAAGAACGACAGGCAAAGCATTGCCGGGAGTTGTCGCCCTGAATGACAAATAAAGAACGACAGGTAGAGGAGGAGAATCTAGTGCGTAAACCGATTCTCGCTGGCAACTGGAAAATGTTCAAAACGGTCGCGCAGGCGCAGTCCTTCGTCGAGCATCTGCAACAGCTCGCTCCGAACACGACAGATGTCGAGGCGGTGCTCTGCGCCCCGGCGACCTCACTCTATGCCCTGAACAATCTGCTTGCAGGCGGTACGATCAAACTGGCCGCGCAAAATCTGCATCAGGCGGAAGAAGGAGCATACACCGGGGAAGTGTCGGCGCTGATGCTCAAAGATGTCGGCTGCTCCTATGTGATCATCGGTCACTCCGAGCGCCGTCAGTATTTTGGCGAGACGGATGACACGGTCAATCAAAAAGTGCATGCGGCGTTCAAGCACGGACTGTTGCCGATCATCTGTGTCGGTGAAGACCTCGATCAGCGCAACCAAGGCATCACGAAAAACTGGGTCGAGGAGCAGGTCCGCGCCGCCCTTGCCAACGTGTCGGCTGACGATGTGTCTCGCGTGGTCATCGCTTATGAACCGATTTGGGCGATCGGCACGGGACAGACGGCGACGGCACAAGATGCAGGCGATGTCTGCACACACATCCGCCAAGTGGCAAGCGAGATGTACGGCAAGGAAAAAGGCGATCTGCTGCGCATCCAATACGGCGGTTCGGTTAAGCCTGAAAACATCGCAGAGCTGATGGCTCAGCCCGACATTGACGGCGCATTGGTCGGCGGGGCGAGCCTCGATCCAGGCTCGTTTGCCAAACTGCTCCAAGGCGCACTGAAGTAAGAGGGGGAACGACCATATGACACGTCCTGCACCTGTCGCCTTGATCATCCTCGACGGTTTCGGTTGGCGCGAGGAGACGAAAGGCAATGCCGTTTATCTGGCGAAGAAGCCGAATTTTGACCGCTATTGGAACCAGTATCCGCACACGACGCTGACCGCCTCGGGCGAAGCGGTCGGCCTGCCGGTCGGGCAGATGGGCAACTCGGAAGTCGGGCATTTGAACATCGGTGCCGGACGCATCGTGTATCAAGATCTGACCCGGGTCTCCAAGTCGATCCGCGAAGGCGAGTTTAAGCATAATCAGGCGTTTCTCAATGCCATCGAACACTGCAAAGCGAACGGCACCGCCCTCCACCTGTACGGGCTCGTGTCGGACGGTGGTGTGCACAGCCACATTTCGCACCTGATGGAACTGCTCGACCTCTGCCATGAGCAGGGCATGGGGCAGGACCAAGTGTTTGTCCACGCCTTCCTCGACGGTCGCGACGTCATCCCAGGCACGGCGCGTCAATATATCATCGACCTGCAAAAACGCATGCGCGACAACGGTGTCGGTCATATTGCGACCGTACAAGGCCGCTACTATGCGATGGACCGCGACAAACGCTGGGAGCGCACAGAAAAAGCGTACCGGGCGATGGTCTACGGCGAAGGGCCGTCTGCGTCCGACCCGCTGCAGGCCCTAGAAGATTCGTACCGCGCCTCGGTGACAGACGAATTTGTCCTGCCGACGGTGATCAAAAAGGAAGACGGAACTCCGGTTGGGCTGATCAAAGACAAAGATGCGGTCATCATGTTTAACTTCCGTCCCGACCGGGCGATTCAGATCTCGCAGGTGTTCACCAACAAGGACTTCCGCGGTTTCGATCGCGGCGAACGCTGTCCGCAAGACCTGTACTACGTCACCCTGACCAAATTTTCCGAGTCGGTGGGCGGATTTGTCGCCTACAAGCCGACCAGCCTCGACAACACGCTGGGCGAAGTGTTGACGCAAAACAAGCTCACGCAGCTGCGCATCGCGGAGACGGAAAAATTCCCGCACGTGACCAGCTTTTTCTCAGGTGGTCGCGAAGATGAGTTTGAAGGCGAAGAGCGCGCGCTGATCCCCTCGCCGAAAGTGGCCACCTACGACCTGCAACCGGAGATGAGCGCACAGGGCGTGGCGGACGCTTGTGTGGAAAAGATCGAAGCGGGTGTCGATTTCATCTGCCTTAACTTTGCCAATGCCGACATGGTTGGACACACCGGTTCTTTGGAAGCGGCGGTCAAAGCGGTAGAGACTGTCGATACCTGTCTGCGCCAAGTGGTCGAGAAAGTGTTGGAAAAAGGCGGCGTCTGCCTGATCACCGCCGATCACGGCAATGCGGACATGATGATCCTGCCGAGCGGGGAAGCGTGCACGACGCACACGACCGAGCCGGTGCCGTTCATCGTCACCAAAGAAGGGGTCGCGCTGCGCGACGGGGGCATCCTCGCTGACATCGCGCCGACCGTACTAAACTTGCTCCAACTGGCACAACCTGAAGAGATGACTGGCAAAAGCATCATTTCGTAACGGAATCCCATCCCATTTACATAAAAGGAGTGTTTATTGGTGAGTATTATCTATGATGTACGTGCACGTGAAGTTCTCGATTCTCGAGGCAATCCGACCGTTGAAGTGGAAGTCGAAACGGAAACAGGCATCATCGGCCGCGCGATGGTACCGTCCGGTGCTTCGACCGGAGCGTATGAAGCGGTTGAACTGCGCGATGGCGACCAAGGCCGTTACCTCGGCAAAGGCGTGCTCCAAGCGGTGGAAAATGTAAATGAGGAGCTCGGCCCGGAATTGATCGGCCAAGACATCTTTGACCAAGTGGGCATCGACAACCTGATGATCTCGCTCGATGCGACCCCGAATAAATCGAAATACGGTGCGAACGCGATCCTCGGCATCTCGATGGCCGTGGCGCACGCAGCAGCCAAAGAGCTCGGCTTGCCGCTTTACACGTACCTTGGCGGTTTCAACGCGAAGCAACTGCCGGTGCCGATGATGAACATTTTGAACGGTGGTCAACATGCGGACAACACGGTTGACTTCCAAGAGTTCATGGTCATGCCTGTCGGGGCTGAAACGTTCCGCGAGGCGCTGCGCATGGGAGCGGAAGTGTTCCATTCCTTGAAAAACGTCCTCAAAGCACAGGGGCTGAACACAGCTGTCGGCGATGAAGGCGGTTTTGCACCGAACCTGAAGACGAACGAAGAAGCGATCACGCTGATCATGTCTGCGATTGAAAAAGCGGGCTACACGCCGGGCGAAGACATCATGCTGGCACTCGACGTGGCAGCGACCGAAATGTTCAAAGACGGCAACTACCACCTCGAAGGCGAAGGCGTGACCAAAACGTCTGCAGAGATGGTGGCGATGTACGAAGAGCTGGTCAATAAATACCCGATCATCTCGATTGAAGACGGCCTGTCCGAAGATGACTGGGATGGCTGGAAACTGCTGACCGACCGCATCGGTGAGCGCGTGCAACTCGTCGGCGACGACCTGTTCGTCACCAACACCGAGCGTCTGGCAGACGGTATCGCCAAAGGCGTCGGCAACTCGATCCTCGTCAAGGTCAACCAGATCGGCACCTTGACCGAAACGTTCGACGCGATCGAGATGGCGAAGCGCGCTGGGTACACGGCGGTCATCTCGCATCGTTCCGGCGAGACGGAAGACGTGACGATCGCAGACATCGCGGTCGCAACCAACGCGGGTCAAATCAAGACGGGTGCACCGTCGCGCACCGACCGTGTGGCGAAGTACAACCAACTGCTGCGCATCGAAGACATGCTCGACTACACCGCGCAATACGGTGGTAAATCGGCATTTTACAACATCAAGCGTTAAACGGCCCTTTCTTGTCACCAAAGGAGCTTTCTGCTAATATAGAGGATGTAACTGTGTGGGCACGTTCCACACCCTGGAGGTGAGTTGGATGTTATTGACGATTGCGAAGGTTCTGCTCGTAATTTTTGCACTCGGTTTGATTTTGGTCGTCCTGCTTCAATCAGGTAAGAGCGCAGGTCTGTCCGGCGCGATCACTGGCGGTGCGGAACAACTCGTTGGCCGTAAAGCTCGTGGTTTTGATGCAGTTCTGGCTAAAATTACGGCAGGATTGGCAATTGGCTTCATTGGCCTCACCTTGTGGGTCGCTTGGCTGGTTGCAAACGCGTAACATCGACTAACAAATGGAGTACCGTGCTCGTCCTTTGGAGGAGGCGGTACTTTTTTCATAAACAGGGGCGGGGAGGCGACGAACAAGATGGGAGTTTGTCTTCTGTTACATGGCTATACCGGCACACCTTTTGAAGTGGAGCCGCTGGCGAAAGTTTTGGCCGCAACCGGACACATCGTCGCGATGCCGACATTGGCAGGACATGGCACGACGCGACATGAGATGAACCGTGTGACGTGGCGGGACTGGATCCAGAGCGCAGAAAAAGCACTGATCAGCCTGATGAATGAGCACCCTCATGAAAAAATCCACTTGGTCGGCTTTTCGATGGGCGGCTTGATCTTGGCCTACCTCTCGATCAAGCACGCAGAGCGTATCGGATCGCTGACGATGCTCTCCTCGCCGATTTACACGATCAACCACAAACAACTTTTTCGCACGATCGCCGAAGCGATCCAAAAGTCGATGCGCGCCGGAGACCGTCACGATGATGTGGCGCGCTACATGTTAAAGGTCAAAGGAACGCCGCTGCGCTCGCTCGTTCATTTCCGGCGTCTGATTCAGGAGGTCAAACCGAAGCTGGCCGAGTTGAACGTACCGCTTTTGGTGGTCCAAGGCGAGTTGGACGATTTGGTCGAGCCGCGCAGTGCTGCCTACATTTTGGAGGCGGCCGCGTGCGGTCAGAAAGAGTTGCAATTCTTTTCTCGTTCGGGGCACATGATCTGCCACGATTGCGAACGAGAGGAAGTTTGCCAGCGCGTGGTCAACTTTATCGAGCGGATTGAGGGGGCAGCAGAGGGCAACGTGTGAAATGGCCCTCTTTTTGTTTAGCCCCGCGCCAGTCTGCGCATACTTTAGAAAAGAAGAAGGGGGGCACCGATAACTGTGCTAACCGAAGAACGACTGTTAGAACTGATGAGCGGGCTTGAATACAAGCCGATGACCATCGCTGAACTGGAAGACCATTTCAGCATTGACAACACGGATGGACTGGAAGAGCTGATCCAAATCCTTCGCTTGATGGAAGACACCGGGCAGATCGTCCGCACCAGAAGTGATGCGTTTGGTGTACCTGAAAAAATGAATCTGGTCGTAGGGAAACTGCAAGGCAAATCGAAAGGGTTTGGCTTTGTGATCCCGGAAGACAGTGTGAAATGGCCGCAAGACTTGTTTGTGGCAGCAGGCGATATGAATGGTGCGATGCATGGCGACCGCGTCATCGCCCGCATCAACAAGAAAGGCGGCGGCAAGCGTCAGGAAGGCGAGATCATCCGCATCTTGGAGCGTGCCACGAAGACGGTCGTCGGTACGATCGTGACGATGACGGGCCGCTATGCGTTTGTCACCCCTGATGACAAGCGTCTTGGACAGGACATCTTTTTGGCTGAGGAAGATTACAACGGGGCAAAAGAGGGTCACAAGGTCGTGGTGGAGATCACTGCCTACCCGGAAGGCTGGCGCAATCCGCAGGGTCGGGTGCTAGAAGTGCTCGGCAACCCGGACGATCCAGGCGTGGATATCCTGTCGGTAATCCGCAAATTTGGACTGCCGGAAGAGTTCCCAGAAGAGGTGCTGGAAGCGGCGAACGACGCACCCGATCTGATCACCGAACGTGACATGGCAGGCCGCAAAGACCTGCGCGATTGGGTCTGTGTGACGATCGACGGCGAAGACGCGAAAGACCTTGACGATGCGGTCAACGTCGAACGGCTTGACAATGGCAATTACCTGCTCGGCGTACATATCGCAGACGTGTCCTACTACGTTCGCGAAGGGGAACCGCTCGATCAGGAAGCGTATGCGCGCGGTACGTCCGTCTATCTCGTAGACCGCGTGATTCCGATGTTGCCGCATCGTTTGTCCAACGGGATCTGTTCGTTGAACCCGCAGGTGGATCGCTTGACGATGACCTGCGAGATGGAATTTTCCCCGAGCATGGAACTGGTGCGCCACGACATCTACCCGTCGGTCATCAATACGACGGAGCGCATGACCTATACGAACGTGCGGAAAATCCTGACTGAGCCAGATCAACATCCGGACTTGATGGAGCGCTATGCCGCGCTGGTGCCGATGTTCCAAACGATGGAGGAACTGGCGATGAAACTGCGCGACCGCCGGATGGACCGCGGTGCGATCGACTTCGATTTTCAGGAGACGAAGATCATCATCGGCGCGGACGGCAAAGTAGCCGACATCAAAAAGCGTGAGCGCACGATTGCTGAGATGATCATCGAAGAATGCATGCTCGCGGCCAATGAGACGGTATCTGAGCACTTCTTTTGGATGAACATCCCGTTCCTGTACCGGATTCACGAAGAGCCGGATGCTGACCGTCTGCAAAATTTCAACGAGTTTATCCACAACTTCGGCTACCACATCAAAGGGGCGGGCGGCAACAACAAGATTCATCCGCACGCGCTGCAAGAGTTGCTGGTAAAAGTGAAAGGGTCGCAGGAGGAGCGGATCATCAACACCGTCATGCTGCGCTCGTTGAAGCAGGCGAAATATTCGCCGGAGCCGCTCGGCCATTTCGGGCTGGCTGCCAAATACTACAGCCACTTCACTTCACCGATTCGCCGCTATCCGGACTTGCAGATTCACCGGATCATTCGCGATGTGATCAACAACGGCGGGAAGTTGAGCAATGAGCGGATCGAGCGTCTTCAAGAGATGATGGATACGGTCGGCAAGCACACGTCAGAACGCGAGCGCGTCGCGGTGGAAGCGGAGCGCGAGACGGACGATATGAAAAAGGTCGAATACATGTTGGACAAAGTTGGCGAAGTGTTCGAGGGCATCGTCAGCGGCGTGACCTCCTTTGGGATGTTCGTTGAGTTGGAAAATTCGATCGAGGGGATGATTCATATCTCCTACATGATCGACGACTATTACAACTTCAACGAGAAGCAGTATTGCCTGATCGGGGAGCGCACAGGTCGCATCTACCGCATCGGTGATCCGGTGAAGATCAAAGTGATGGGTGCGAACAAGACGGATCGCACGATCGACTTCCAACTGCTCAACCATGTGAAAAACAACGAGCAGCGCGCCGAATTGGCCGAGCGCCGCAAGACCAAACAGGTCAAAGGCAGCAAGGTAGCAGGTAAAGGCGGCAACGCCAACGCTAAGGCTAACGCTGGCAAAAAGACGGCGGAGAAAAAGAAGACGGGACGCACACCAGCCGAACTGGCCGAATTGAAGCAAGCGGTGAACAAAGCGCGTCGCAAAAACAAAAAGAGAAAAGCCCGCTGATCGATTCAGCGGGTTTTTCTCTTGACGATCGTGCGAGGGGTATGCTAATATTTTTGGAACATAAGGAGGTGGCACGCCGATGTCGGCACAGACAGAACCGAAAGTCCTCGCCCAGAATAAAAAAGCAACGCATGATTACTTCATCGAAGAAACGATCGAAGCGGGTCTCGTTCTGACTGGCACGGAGATCAAGTCGATCCGCCGCGGCCGCGCCAACCTCAAGGATAGCTTCGCCCGTATTTCTAGCGGTGAAGCACACCTGATGAACCTGCATATCTCGCCGTTCGAAGAGGGCAATCGCCACAACGTAGACCCGACCCGCACGCGCAAGTTGCTGATGCACAAGCACCAGATCAACAAGCTGTTCGGTCAGACGCGTGAGAAGGGCTATGCGCTCGTTCCGCTCAAGCTGTACATCAAGAATGGCTACTGCAAGGTGCTGATCGGTCTTGCGAAGGGTAAGAAGAACTACGACAAGCGTCAGGACATCGCAAACCGCGATGCCAAGCGTGAGATGGAGCGTGTGCTCAGAGAACGCCAGAAGTACTAAGAAGTACCTCCGCCGTGGCGGGGGAGAGTGTGGTATACTAGTAAGCGTGCAGTTCCGGCAAGACCCTTCTATCATGGGGGCGTTTTTGGATTCGACGGGGATTGTTCGAGTATGATGTTGCGAGTCGTGGGGCTGCGAGGCCACGTAAAAAACGCGGAAAGCGATAAACGCTAAGAAACCTAGCTTTAACCAAAACCTCGCGTTCGCAGCTTAGTCTGTGAATCCGTCCTTTGTGCTTACTCCTGCGTAGCCCTTAGGACGTCACTCTAGCGGGATAGCTTGAGGACTTGCTCGTGGTCCTCCAGCGAAACGTAAACGAGCTAGCCTGATGGCAGCGTGTCGCTCCGCGTCCTGACGGCGAACTTCCAAAAGAGACGACTACACTCGTAGAAGCTCATGCAGCGAGGTCTTCGGACAGGGGTTCGACTCCCCTCGCCTCCACCATTAAAAACCCTGTACGAGAGATCGGCGTCAAACTCATGTATGGCGCGGCTTTCAACGACTACAGTGTTTACAAATTCCTGAAGCACTTGCTTTTTCTCGTGATCATGCGGGAGAATAGTGAGTGTTTTTTCGTTTTGAGGATGTTTTTTACGAGTTCTTCGTTCGATCCGTTTCAACTCCACTTTGATCCCCTCCTTTTGTATCTCAGCATGTTTGATTTTTCCGATGAAAGCACTCCCCCAGACCCTCGCCTACTAGTTCCAACCAGTTGTTTATCCTTTTATCAAGCGATTCGATCTCTTTAAGAAGAGGAGCCATCGCCTCTTCCTCCAATTGGTTGTCCGAGCGAGAGACCAGATATAAAAGGCGGGCGAGGTGAAAAAAAGAGACCGCTTCAGCGGTCTCTGCACATCGGCTATTGGCAAACACGGTAATCGCCTTGCCAGTAGCAACCCCATTCGTCTAGTGGTGGTCCACCCCACTCGAAAATTCCAACAGTAAGCACAGCAGCCAAAACAAAAATACCGGCAGCTTTCAACATGACAAACACCTCCGATTTTTTTATTTTGTAACAATTTAATAATAACATAAATTTCATGAAAAAGTAAATAGAATACTGTACTTTGGGTGATTCAATATGTAGAAAAGGGGGCGGAAGTGTTATGACCAAAACCAAGATTGATCGGGCCGATATGGCCTAGAATCCGAACAACGTCAGTGCAGCGAGGGCGGCAAGACGGTGACGAAGATTTCCAAACGCCTTGAAGTATCTCGCCAGCGGGCGCACGAGGTGAACCGGAAACTCGCTTGGGCGATATACGACAAACAACCACGGACACTTCGGACATTTCGGACAGTTTTTGCGATGCACATTCACCGCGTGATACACTTGTGCCAGAAGCAATTGATGATGGATAGACCGCTTGCAGATCATGACGATCAAGGCAGGTGGTCTTTCTATTTCCAAACATAAGTACGAAGGAGAACAAATTTATGCGTTTTTTGGTAAATGCATCGCGTGCAGATGCTTCTACATTTGCTTGGATCAATAAAAAAGAGGAGGCAAGAGCCTCCTTTTTTAGGGAAGTCTATCCCACTTGTAGAGTGTCCCTCTGTATAGCACTGTAATAGTGTCACCATTAGTTTCAGAACTTATCTGGTGAATATATCCAGTATAACCGTATTTATCAGAGTAATGAATGACTGGATAGATAGTCTGCCCTATCGTGTAGGAAATATACAACTCAACTTCTTTTGATTGGGCTTCAGGCTGGATGACACTTTCTACACTTGGTAAGGCTGGACTGGAAGAAACAAGGCTAACAGGGGCTGCGCTAGCGGATGAAGCGATTGCAAGGGCTGACAAAACAGCAAGAGTGCCAACTACGAATCTTTTCACTTTTAACCAACTCCTTATAGTTTTAATTAATTATATCACAGGGAAACCAATTGTGTAACATTGAAAACTGCGTTTTAGAGAAGCTGGGGTATTATTTGCTGTACAAAAGAAGGCGTTATCGCCAATGAATATTCATTTATGAATATTGGAGAAGTGCAATCAAAGAAGCATTTTTGAAAAAAATGTAATGACGCTTCAAGCACTCCATCGCATATGCGTGTATCTTGGGCCTAGAGCTCAGCGGAGAGAGCAGCCGCCTCCTAAGCGGCAGGTCGCAGGTTCGAATCCTGCCGGGAGCAGCAGAGTATGCATAAATGAATATCTACTAATTGTTCATATCAGAATGCAAGCGAAAAAGTATTGGTTTGGGTACGAAATCAACCTTTGTGCAGAATTCAAAAAAATAATTTATTTTGTAATATAAATATGAAAATACAAAACAGAGGAGTGTTTTTGATGAAGAAATTGGTTGCTGGAATGCTCACTGCATTGGTTCTCGCTTCTGCGGTCGCACCTCATGGAGTGAATGCGGCTACTGGTGGAGATAGCTACGAAAACAATGATAGCTTTGCGGATGCGAAGCGCCTACAAACAGCATTTGGAGCGATTGCGGTTCTAGCAAATCTCTGGGGAACCCCTACAAGGTCAACCGCAACTGGAGAAGATGAGGATTTCTTCGAGATTCTCGGCAGGGGACAGAATTTTGAAATTACTTTACAAATTCCAAGCGCTAGTTTTGCTCTTGATTATGATTTAGAACTGTACGATGAGAACTACAATTTGGTCGGATTCTCCCGAAATGGTTCAAACAAGGATGAGAAAATAGTGAAATATTTGGATAATCGGAAGAAGTACTACATCAGAGTGTACAGCTATTTAAGCCATTTCACTACTAATGACTACGTCTTAACGGGTATTGCTCGCTAGTGGAGTGACTATGAAATAAAAGTCCATCTAAAGCAATAGGTTCAACAGGATAAGGATAGATCGCCCGCGACTCTACTGCCATTAGGTCTAAACGCGCAGGCGGTCTTTCTTTTTCCTATACTCTTCAGTTTCACAATTGCGCGGCACCCACTGGAGAGACGCCAGCCCTAAAGCTCGACATAGTGTCAGTTCAGCTCGCCATCGCCCTCTACGGCTCGATCACTCAGACCTCGAGCGACGAGATCACCGTTGCCTGCAACTACACAGTAAATACACTCCGGCAGGCGGTAGTACTGGAGATCACAACCGATCTGGGCAGGCAGACCAAGTGGCGGCGGACATCATCATCAGCGCTTTAGGCACGATGTGGGAAGGAGCGCACATGGTGGAAATGCGGGACAGCTTCCATCATGACGCCGAAGTTCTACGGACAGAAAATTAGAATGAACAGCCTCGCCTACATGGCGGGGCTATTATATTTCCACCTCATCTTTTTGGATCTTTAGCGGCTATATAGTGAGACCAAGAAGGAGGTGCTACATGCCTTACGTTCCGAAGACAGACTGGAATTACAATGATGTATTGTCGGAGAAGGATATAAATCGGATTGAAGGAGGAATTGCAGAGGGGAGGCAGCTTATTGAGGATCATGCCGCAGAGAAGAACAATCCGCATGGCGTGACACCGCAACAGATCGGAGCGGAGACTCCTACAGGAGCGCAGGCCAAGGTGGATGCTCATGTAAACACGGCGACTGCCGCGCACCCGGCCAGTGCGATAAAAGTTGACTTTGCAGGCGGCACTTTTTCAAGAGATGACTTAGAGAGTGTCCTTATGGAACTCACAGGAAACCAAATTGAGCTTTTTACATCTGTCGATAATGGGAAAGCGCAGGTCGCAGCCGCCGTTGTCGCCAAGGGGGGCACGGTAGCAGGAACTGCCCCTCACTCGTTTCAGGAATTGGCTAACGGAATTGCTGGAATTATCACAGGAAAACGATTTGCAAGTGGCACAGCGGCCGGAGTGAAAACAGGTGCATGGCACAAGATCACAGTCACAGGATTGGGCTTCCAACCTTCACTCATTATCGCTAATTCACTCGCTTCGAACGCAGAAGCTTATATAGTCAGAACAACGGACTATATAAACGGACCATATCGGAACTCCTTTTGGGAAGTGTCGGCCGCCACGACATACATGAATTCAACTCTCACGCAAGGAACAGGCCCAGGCCAGTTCCTTGTACTTGCCGATGGTTTCGAAATGCTTGTGGCATACGAAACTGTCAATGGATCTGCCCGAAGTCACAAATGGCTCGCAATAGAATGATGGAGGTGACTTTTATGCAGATCGGACGAAAAATCTACTATGACAAAGCGACAGGCAATGTACTGGTGGACACTGGTGAACGGTCAGGAGATGTGGTTGAGACCACAATCGAACAGGATTTTTCCTCATATGTTGCACTGGCCGAACGAGTACCAGCAACAGTCGGCGTGTTGGAGTTACCGTTCGGTGAGTTTGCGGAGAACTTTGCCCGCTATCCATATCGTGTTCAACCACTCTCACGGACCATCGTGTTTGATGTTGACGCAACAGGGCTCAATCTCGACCAACTTAAAGCGGCAAAGATCGCTCAGCTCAACGACTTTTGCAACCAAGCGATCATCGGTGGTTTTGTCTCCACGGCACTTGGAGAGGAGCACCAATACGGCTTCGATCGCGAAGACCAAGCAAACCTCACCGGACGACTGGCAGGCATTGCCGCCGGAACCGCGCCAACCGAATTTCTCTGGAAGACTAAGGATGCCGGACCGCTTACCCACACAGTCGATCAGTTCAAGCAGGTGTGCTTAGACGGCGATGCCCACAAAGAAGCGCAGATCGCGAAGTTCTGGACGCTCAAAGCTACTGTGGAAGTGGCACAGACGATCGAGGAGCTGCCGTCGATCGAATGGAACTGACGCCTGGCGACATTATCCTCGTCCGCGGCATGGACGAGCATCGATCGGCGCAGGTGGACTAGTTGGGTGGTATCCTGGCTGATCGCAAAGTTAACGGGAAACGCCTACACGCATGCTGCATTGTACTTCGGATATGGCCGGATCGTCGAATGTGACGTTCTCATATCGGTCTCCGTCCAGAGGTTAACCAAATATCAGCACTACGACGTTGTCCGAGTCGCAAGTGCAACACCACGAGAGCGCGATGAAGCGGTCTCTTTTTTTCGCCTAGCCCCGCTAAATAGCGGGGCTTTTTGCGTACTAACAGATTCGGATAGACATAGCATTGAACAGCAGCAGGGAGTGGAGGGGCAATGCTAAGAGGCGGAACAGCTGCGCAAGGAAGAGGATAGGGCGCGGCTTAGAGAGGAACGCAAGGCGCACTGCGGGAGGCGGTCAAGCAGAGCGCATAGCCGGTCCGCTATAGGTGCAGACGCTCATCTATGGTTTGACTTCAATACATGAAAATACCCGTTTCCCTCTACTCATGATCGAATTGCTTGCATAGCTGCATCCGCTCTCGGGGTTGACGAACGCCACCGAGAACTTGAAAAGGTTGGGAAAGCGAACCTTGGCTAGTTCATTGTATCGACTTGCTGTTCGGCTTACCAAATGAAGAGGAAACTCCTCCTGTGAGAAAGAACCCTACATAATAAGGGGGATATGCAATGTTTCTGTTTGATGAAGTGAATCAGGATAGGAAATTTTATATGGATCACGAAGAAATGTCCGATCTAGATGCACTTGCTCAAGCAATTAGATTGGTGCAAATTCACGCCTAACTCAAGCAGTGATGTAAAGTTCAAAGCCATGACCTCTACTTTTGAGCAATCTGTCATGATGTTTTTTCTTACGAGTGAGTTCAATACGAAGTACAGGGGGCTTCTGACGTAAATGACTAATGACTTGAAAGGGTGATCGATATTCCTTACGATCTGTTTGCTGGCTTGTTGATGTTATTGATCTTCATCATTTTGTTGGTTTTCTTGATTGTCGGCATGCGACAAAGACGCTTTTCAAAGAGGAAGCTGATCACGACTGCGATTCTTACTGTCATCTTGATCGGTATCCCAGTTGTTGGACATTCAGAATGGAATCGCAATGCGCAACTAAAAAATGAGCTCGATACGTTCCAAGCGGATGACTATTTACCAAATACGATCGCACCAGAATTATTGCAGGCACTTCAGGATGCGTCACGTCCGCTGCAAGTGAAAATCGTTTCCTCAACCGAGGATTTGGAGAACGAACCGAATCAGATTTACTTCACGGTGATCAACTTGGAAGGAGATTTATTCAAAGTTCGTCTGGCATCATATACCTATCCACTGCCCTGGTCCCCTTTCGAAACATGGGTGATTGAATCCATCCAAAAACAATAACGATTCACTCAGATGGAAGAGAAGTCAGTTTCCTTCCAAGTAGAGAGGAAAAAAGGGGGAACAATCATGTATTCCCTTTTCCCAATCGACGTTTAGAATCCAATGTGTAAAGCTACCGATTTCGAAAACGGAACTCTTGATGAAGGGGAGGGGCTTTGTCTAGACGCTTTTTTGTCGTATGCTTGCCTAGTGCATTTTTTAAGGTGATGACATGCTACGAAAACATCGGTCATAGCGGCGAGAAAAATATTGAGTGGAGAGGAGAAAAGGAAAAAGATGAGCGAGAAAACGAACGCGATGCGCAAGCTCGATAGCCTGAAGATTGCGTATCAGGAGCATTATTATACACACACAGATGCGGTCAGCGGTGTCGATGTCGCTACCGTGTTGGGTCAAAATCCGGCGCATGTGTTTAAAACGCTGGTCACAACCGGGAAGACGGGAACCCATTACGTATTTCTTGTTCCTGTTGCAGAGGAGCTTGACTTAAAAAAGGCGGCTGCACAGGTCGGTGAAAAGTCGATTGAGATGCTGAAATCTAAGGATCTATTGGGTTTGACAGGGTATATTCATGGTGGATGTTCTCCGATTGGGATGAAAAAATTTTTCCGCACTGTCATCCATGCCAGCGCATCGAATCTGGCGACCCTGATCTTTAGTGGTGGGAAAATCGGCTATCAGATTGAGGTCAGCCTTGATGAAATAAAGAAGGTCATCAAATATGAACTGGCCGATGTCATCAAAACATAACAGGTGCAAAAGTTGGAACGGTTTGAGCAACTGGCCTTCTTGTTGCAAGGGGATGCGTTCAAAGCAAGTTAGAAAGGGATGCAGTGGGAGTCGAAGGGCTCCCTTATGTTTACAATCATGGAAAAGGGGGGCGAGTGGCCATGCCAATTTTTGTTGTGAGAATTTCGTTCCAATGATTTGCTTTTCCGGATTGCCTATGGTAAGATAAGAACAAATACAAACGGATTACCTAATTCACGTGTTGCAAAGGGTTATCAGTTGTACGTATGATACTTTTTTCAATGTGTGAATTTTATTTTTTCACGAGAATAAAAGAAACATGTTAATCTAATTTTCTGGAGGTTTTTCCAAATGCAAACAGGTACAGTTAAATGGTTCAACGCTGACAAAGGTTTCGGCTTCATCGAAGTTGAAGGCGGCAGCGACGTATTCGTTCACTTCTCCGCTATCACTGGCGACGGCTTCAAAACTCTCGACGAAGGCCAAAAAGTTGAATTCAACATTGTTGATGGCGCTCGTGGCCCGCAAGCTGAGAACGTTGTAAAGCTGTAAGCTAACAACTTCAAACTGCCCTTAACTTGGTTAGGGGCAGTTTTTTATTTCGTCTTCGCAAAATCAACTGAGGGGGTTCGACCATGTATAATCGAGCAAAGTCGCAAGAAGAAATTCCGATGGAAGATACTCGTATTTGGTCCTGCACACAAGATGATTGCAAGGGCTGGATGCGAGACAACTTCGCCTTCGAGCATGTGCCGACTTGTCGGCTTTGTAATTCCCCAATGGAGAGCAGCACCAAGTTGCTACCAGTTCTTGACAATCCGAATGGCGATTTGAAATCGATTAAAAAAGGTGTGCAGATCGAGGAATAATTTCTCCATCGATACATCGCTCAGATGAAGGAGCACCCGTCTGTCTGACCGACAAACGGGTGCTCTTTTGTTAAGGAAGTAGCACGTATTGTGAAAGCGGGTCGAATTTTCGACCTGCTTTTTCTTTTTTCGATACTTGTGGAGGAGGTATCGGTGGCGAATGCGAATTAAATAGTAAAATCAGAAGGATTCAACAAGAGGGGTGTGGATTTCAGTGAAGGTTGGAGTTATTGGTGCTGGTGTGATGGGTTCTGGCGTTGCGCAAAGCGCAGCACAGGCTGGGCATGAAGTGGTCGTAGTTGATTTGCAAGCGGAAGTGTTGGAAAAATCAAAAGCGTCGATCTACCAAAACGTGCGCTTTGCTGGCTTTTATCAGAAGGACAAGCAATTGGAGCCGGTGGATGTTGTCATGCCACGCCTGACGTTTACCACCGATTATTCGCTGTTGGCCGATGCGGACATCATCGTCGAGAACGTCCCGGAAGTGTGGGAGATCAAGCGCGATTGCTACGTGAAAATGAACGAGATCTGCAACGAAGAAACGGTGTTTCTCGTCAACACGTCCTGCATTTCGATCACGAAGATCGGCAGCCTGATGAAGCGTCCCGATAAGGTGATCGGCGTGCACTTTATGAACCCGGTGCCGATGAAGCCGACGGTGGAGTCGATCAAAGGCTGGCATACGTCAGAAGAAACGATTCAGTTCACCAACGATTTCCTAGGCTCGATGGAAAAGAAAGCGATCATGGTAAACGACTTGCCCGGTTTTGTTTCCAACCGTCTGTCCCATTTGTTGATGAACGAAGCGGCTTATGTGGTGCAAGACCAAGTGGCCGATCCGAAGTCGGTCGATGACATCTTCAAAGAGTGCTTCGGCCACAAGATGGGCCCGCTGGAGACGGCCGACCTGATCGGCCTCGATACGGTCGTACAGTCGCTCGACATCCTGTATGAAAGCTACCAAGATCCGAAATTCCGCGTTTGCCCGTTGCTCCGCAAAATGGTGGAAGCTGGATTGCATGGCCGCAAATCGGGTCAAGGGTTTTATTCGTACTAAAATCTACCAGTCCTTTGCACAATATGGTACACTAGCCCCATCTAACGTAGAGCGAGGTGGGGCTTTTGAATACCCGAAATTGGTTGGGCATTATCTTTATCGTACTGGGGTTGCTGTTTTTAAGTGGGCAGTTCGGATTTTTGGGAGAGTTGATCGCACCCGATGTGATCTTTGGCATGTTCTGGCCGTCGCTGATTTTGATACCGCTCGGATTGGGCTTTCATATCGGCTTTTTTTACAGCCGTGGTCGCTTGCCAGGACTGCTGGTGCCAGGTGGGATTTTACTCGGTGTCGGCACAGTCTGCCAGATCTCGATACTGTTCGATGCGTGGAGCTACATGTGGCCGGGCTTTTTGGCATCGGTCGCGCTGGGGTTGTTTGAACTGTATATTTTTGGCGGACGCCACGCAGGATTGCTGATCCCAGTCGGGATTCTCGGCGGTTTGTCGGTGATCTTCTTCACCGTCTTTGGGATCGGACATCTCGTCTGGGTCGGACGGTACGGGTTTGCTGCGCTGTTCTTGCTGCTCGGTGTTGCGCTATTGCTCCGAAAAGGAGATTCGAGTAAGAAGGAGCGCATGAAAGATCTGATGTAAATCTGAAAAGCCATCGCGGGCCAAGGCCGTCGCGGTGGCTTTTCTGGTTACAGGCTTTCGATGCACGCGGGCACCTCATTGCGCACGTTACCGACCAGCTTATCCACGGGGTAGGCGTACATCTCGTCCTCAGGAAAGGGGATGAGCAAGGAGTGCAGCAGTTCGGCGTCGTGTTTGTCACGGTCGAGCCACAGCGCTTCGTCCTCGCGGCGGAGGATGACCGGCATGCGGTCGTGAATCGGGGCGACCAACGAGTTGGGTTTGGTGGTGAGGATTGTACAGGTGTGCAATCGGTTGCCATCTGGGGCGGTCCACGATTCGTAGAGGCCCGCGAAGGCGAAGAGATCATGGTTTTTCAGCAAAATTCGCATCGGTTGCTTGCCGCCTTGGGTCGTTTGCCATTCGTAAAAACTGTCGGCGGGAATCAGGCAGCGTTTGCGGAGAAAGGCGCTTTTGAAGGCTGGTTTTTCCCGCACCGTCTCCGATTTGGCGTTGATCATCTTGTACCCGATCTTTTCGTCTTTCGCCCACGGCGGCACCAGCCCCCACTTGAGCTGACCGATCCGGTTCTGTCCTGCGCTTTGGATCACAGCGGTAATGTTTTGTCCGGGCGCGATGTTGTAGCGGGGTCGGTAGTCATAGGTAGGCTCGGGCACATCGAAGCGCAGAGCGAGTTGATCGGGTGTGATGGTCAGGGTGAATCGTCCGCACATAGGAACACCTCCTCTGATCATGATACCACGAGCGGAGTCAAGGAGGAGAAATCAGGAGAGAAGTGAAAGTACAACGGGACAGAAAAGGAGGGCGACACGGGATGCAGTTGGAGACGAAACAGAACGGTCGATTTGAAAAATTGGCCGCCTATGTGGAGCAGATCAACCACCTGAATGGTGGGAGCGGGTCGGCACTTCTGGTCATCCAGCGGGATGAGATCGTGATGGAGCGATACGCTGGCTTTCATTCACATGCGGCAGGGGCGCGGAAGGTGACAGCCAGCTCGCAGTTCAATGTCGCCTCGGCCAGAAAAAGCTACATTGGATTGGCGGCGGCGTGGGCCATATATGCAGGAAAGCTTGGCGGTCTGGACGATCTCGTGCTCGACTATCTGCCAGAGTATGACGACGATTTGCTACAGGGGACGACGATCCGGCATCTTGTGACGCATACGCATGGCTTGCATGCTGATGCCGATGGCAAGCTGTATCGCGAGTTTGCTCCAGGAAGTTCGTGGGCCTATCGCGGGGTGAATGTGGTGATGATGACGGAGATCATCCGCCGTGCGACGGGGAAGACGGTGGCAGAAATTTTGCAGGACACGGTGTTCGGGCCGCTCGGATTCACAGAGACCGGATGGCGCACAGAAGCTACGGAGCAGTTGGTGTCGGTGATTTTGGATCGGCCGGAGGAGACGGAGTTGGTGCTGGGCACAGATGGCAGCGGGGACGGAATGCAGCGCAATCTGTTTGTCTCGGCGCGCGAGTTCGCCATGTGGGGGTACTTGCATCTGACGCGCGGGCGAGTGAACGGCAGACAGGTCGTGCCTGCGGAACTTGTACGGCTGGCGACAGAGGTGCAAAGTCCTGAGCTGTCCGATCCCGATCTGCCTTCGATCGGCTGTTTTTGGTATGTGCAGGATCGGCAGGCTTTGCGAAGTGAGATTGGCTCTACGGTTCCCAAAGGCTCGTATCAAATTCTTGGCGTGACAGGTCCGGCCCTGTTGGTGGTGCCGGAAGAGGAGCTTGTCGTCGTCAGGATGTGCAACAAACGTTATAACTACAGCGGACCGGATGGGGACTATCTGCACTACCTCCGTGAGTTTGGCGACTGTGTGATGCGGTGTGTACGCTGAGTCGAGCAGTTTTACCTATACTGTAATCGAAGTATTTTACACAGACGGAGAAAAACAGTTGCGGTTTATGCTCTCGTCCAGTCTGTATGCTATGCCTGCGACCACCGTGCATAGCAAGATTTTGGGTCTGAAGTGGCTTGAAGCGGACGGGTAATCTGTGCTTAAATGGCGCAGAAGCAATCAGGAGCCGTACAAGTAGCTCAAGACGAAAAGCAAAGCCGGTTTGCTCGAACGGATCGAAGCGGCGGTGCGATATGAACAGGAGTGAGCACATGGAACGAGAGAAGCGACAAGGCATGACGCTGGTCTACACCGGTGATGGCAAAGGCAAGACGACCGCGGCGATGGGGCTGTGCGTGCGAGCGGTCGGGCGTGGGTACAAGGTACTGATTTTGCAGTTTATCAAGTCGCCGGAGCGTACCTATGGTGAGCAGATCGCCTTGGAAAAATTGGGCGTGGAAATCCGCCAGCTCGGGATCGGGTTTACCTGGACGAAGACGCCGGAGGAGCATCGGGCGGCACTGAAAAGCGCTTGGACGGTGGCGAAGGAGAGCGTGCTGTCGGGGGAGTACGATCTGGTGATTTTGGATGAGTTGAACAATGCGCTGTCGATCGAGCGCTTTCCTGTGGCCGATGTGTTGCCGTTGGCAGAGGTGCTCGAAGCGATCCGAACTCGCCCGCATTACGTGCACCTGTTGATCACCGGGCGCAACGCTTTGCCAGAAGTGATCGAACTTGCCGACTTGGTGACGGAGATGAACCCGGTCAAGCATTACTATGACGAAGGCATCCCCGCTGTTTTTGGCATCGAGTATTGATTTTTCGCGCGGCTTGCCGTAGTCTATGAGCTAGAAAAATGGATGTCAATCGACAGGTGCCCGTCACGACGGGAGAATAGGGAAGCAAACGCGCGGGCCCGCCGCTGTATTCGGGGACCCTCTCTGACCACTGGACCGATTCGGTCTGGGAAGGACAGGGAAGATGGGGATGATCCGAGAGCCAGAAGACCTGCCTGTCGAGATGGATCGTTTTGTTTGGATTTGGAAAGTCCAAGCCTTTTTAGGCTTGGACTTTTTCTATTTTCTTGAAGGGATGATGTGCGATGATCAATGCGGCAAAAGAACGTTGGGACATTTTGACGAAACCGCCGGGAAGCCTCGGGAAACTGGAGGAGATCGGAATTCGTTTGGCAGGGTTGCAAGGCACGGTGTTCCCGAAGGTGGAGCAGCGCGCCGTGGTGGTGATGTGCGGCGATCATGGTGTGACCGAGGAAGGGGTGAGCGCGTTCCCATCCGCTGTAACGGGGCTGATGATGCAAAACTTCGCCAACGGCAAAGCGGCGGTGAACGTGTTGGCCCGGCAGATGAACTGTGCGGTGCATGTGGTCGATGTCGGCAGTCGGGTGGAAGGAGACGTGCCGGGCGTGCTCTCGCGAAAGGTGCGCATGGGCACAGCCAATCTGGCAAAAGGGCCAGCGATGACGAAAGAGGAGGCCCAGCAGGCGATCGCAGTCGGCGTGGAGACGGTCGAACGGTTGCATACGCAAGGCGTGCAGGTGGTCGCACTTGGCGAGATGGGCATTGGAAACACGACGCCGAGCGCGGCGCTGGCCGCCGTTTTGCTCGGGCGAGCTGAGTGGATCGCAGAAGCAGTGGGCGAGGAACAAGCGGGTTCCAAAATGAGTCCTGACGAGTGCGCACCGTCTGCCAGTGCGGAGAACGAGGCGGCGCTGTTGCAGTTGGTCGGTCGCGGAACTGGCATCGCGGATGAGCAAGTGTTGCACAAGGCGCGCATCATCGCGCAGGCGATCGCGGTCAATCGGCCGGATGCGAACGATCCGCTCGATGTGCTCGCCAAACTGGGCGGGCTGGAAATCGCCGGGCTGGTCGGTGTCGTCCTCGGCGCGTGGGAGCGCAAGATGGCGGTGATCGTGGACGGCGTGATCGCGGCGGCGGCGGCGCTGGTCGCCGTACGGATGGAAGAACGGGTGAAACAGGCACTGTTCGCGTCGCATCTTTCCCAGGAGCCTGCCCACCTTGCCCTGTTGCAGGAAATCGGGTTGGAACCACTGTTGATGTTGGAGATGCGCCTCGGGGAAGGAACGGGGGCGGTGCTGGCGATTCCGCTGTTGGAAGCCGCTTGTCGATTGGTGTCGGAGATGGCCACGTTTGCCGATTTAGGTCTCGACAAGCCCTAATTTTTCACCTATACTTTGAATCGTTCGATCACAAATAAATAGGATAACGTTCAGGTGCTCGCAAGAGCTTAAAAGGGAAGCCGGTGTAAGTCCGGCACGGTCCCGCCACTGTAATTTGGGTAGCATCCTCTAACAAGCCACTGTTTCACGATGGGAAGGCAGAGGATGTGATGATCCATGAGTCAGGAGACCTACCTGTATTGTTTTCCATACCTTCTTACGGGGATATAAGAGGGGTGGGCGATCGTTTGTCATGAATGCTTTTTTGTGAATGCATTTGCATGTGGACGTTTAGACGCCTTCCTTCGGGGAGGCGTTTTTTATTTGAAATTTTCAGATGGGAGATGAACGAGATGCGCGGGAAGCTGTTGATCATCGGTTTTGGACCGGGGAGTTTTCAACACATCACGGAGCGTGCGCGCGAGGCGCTTCAGGAGTCGGACGTGATCATCGGGTATAACACTTATGTCGATCTGATCCGCGGGCTGTTGACCGATCAAGAGATCGTGCGTACGGGCATGACCGAAGAGGTGAGCCGAGCGATCGAAGCGGTGCGCCAAGCGGAGATGGGCAAAAAGGTGGCGGTGATCTCCTCGGGCGATGCTGGCGTATACGGCATGGCCGGCCTCGTCTATGAGGTGCTGGTGCAAAAAGGCTGGCGGGAAGCGGACGGCGTGGAAGTGGAAGTGATCCCGGGCATCTCGGCGATCAACTCCTGCGCTTCGTTGCTTGGGGCACCTGTGATGCACGATGCCTGCACGATCTCGCTCAGTGACCACTTGACACCGTGGGAGCTGATCGCACGCCGGGTGGAAGCGGCAGGTATGGGTGACTTTATTGTCGCGCTGTACAATCCGCGCTCCGGAAAGCGCACGCGGCAGATCGTGGAGACACAAAAGATTTTGCTGAAATACCGTGCGGCCGATACTCCGGTCGGACTGGTGAAAAGCGCGTATCGCGATCGCCAGTCGGTGATTCTGACCACACTCGGCGAGATGCTCGAACATGACATCGGAATGCTGACGACGGTGATCATCGGCAACAGCACTACGTTTGTGTATGACGGAAAAATGATCACGCCGCGCGGGTATCAGCGCAAGTACACGTTGGACCGAGCGGAGCAACCGATCCGAGCGAATGAGCGCCTGAAAGCGGAGCACGAACCGTGGGCACTCCACGGCGGCGTCACGGAGCGACCGACTGGAGGAGATAGCGGATCGGTCACGTTGCCAGATGATGCTAACACGGCGGCTGAGACGCTGGCCGAAACGCAAAGGAGCGAGCCCGAGCAGGACGGGGCGAGTGTTGTAAGCGGGGTGTGCGAAGGTGAGGATGTGCTTCGCACAGCGCCTGCGAAAAGCGCGCAACCGCTCGACTTGGCTCTGCAGGCCGTTCAGATGCTGGCCGAACGCGGGGTTGTGAGCAGCAAAGCGGTACAACAGCCGACCCTCAACCCGTTTGACGCGATGCCAGCCATTTTGGAAATCGCCGTCTCACCTGGGGTGGGCAACAAGAAGTTGAACGCGCGTCAATTGGCCACGCTGATCGAAGCGGCGGGTGAGGACGGCGAGATCGAGTACACGCCGCACCATTATGTGTTGCTGCGCGTGACGACCAAAGAGCCGGAGCAGATCGCCGCCCAGTTGCAAGCTGTCGGGCTCCTCGTGCAGCCGATCGGTGACGTGGTGCAGATCAAAGCATGCGACTTCTGCAATGGGGAGAAGTCGCAGTCGATCCCGGAAGCGGATGAAATCGCCAAACGATTCCAAGGGCTTGCCGTTCCTAAGGAACTGAAGATCGGTTTTGCAGGCTGTGCGATGGCCTGCTACGGCTCGGTGCATGAAGACCTCGCTGTCATCTATCGCCGTGGCAAATTTGACCTGTTCCTCGGTGGGAAGACGATCGGCAGAAACGCCCATCCCGCGCAGCCGGTCGCCGAAGGGATCTCGGCTGACGAGCTCGTCGATACGGTGGGCCGCGTTTTGGCCGAGTACAAAGAAAAAGGTCACCCTGACGAGCGTTTTCATAAATTTTTCAAACGAATTGGTTCGGTCGCAGGTTATCACCACAACGAACACGTTCCCGCCATCACCGTCGATACGGTCTGCGGAGACTAGGAGGACTACACATGTCGAAAAAACACGCGATTTTGCTGGTTGGACACGGAAGCCGCGACCCGGAAGGCAATCAGGAACTGCTGGTGTTCGCTGAGCGGGTACAGGAGCAGTTGGCGCAAGAGTTTCCGATTGTGGAGACCTGTTTTCTCGAATTTGCCGCGCCGAGCATCCCCAAGGGCATCGACACCTGCGTAGCGCGCGGTGCAGAAGCGGTGACGCTGGTTCCGGTGATTCTGTTCGGTGCCGGGCACTCGAAACTGCACATCCCGCATGAGATCGATGAAGCGCGAGAACGCCATCCGCACGTCGCTTTCTCCTATGGCAAACCGATCGGGGTGCATACGAAGGCGCTGGACATCTTGAGCTCGCGTTTGGCCGAAGCTGGTTTTTCCCCATCGGGCACGGAACGAACGGATGATGCGGTGCTGATCGTTGGGCGCGGAAGTTCAGATCCGGATGCGAACAGCGATCTGTGCAAAATTTCGCGACTGCTGTTTGAGCAAGTTCCGGTCGGCTTCGTGGAGACCTGTTACATCGGTGTGACCGAACCCGATTTTGCAGGCGGGGTGGAGCGCTGTGTGAAGCTGGGTGCGAAGCGGATTTTCATTTTGCCCTATTTCCTGTTCACAGGCGTGTTGATCAAGCGGATGGAGTCGATGACGGAGGCGTTTCAACAGACCTACCCGGATGTGCAGATGGTGATGGCCGATTATTTCGGCTTCCATGACAACCTCGTCAACATCATTCATGAACGGGCGGTCGAAGCGGCGCAGGGTGAGACGAAGATGAACTGCGATCTGTGCAAATACCGTCTGGCCGCGATGGAGGATCATCACCACCACCATCATCATGACCACGATCATGACCATGACCACCATCACGATCATGACCACGACCATGATCACGATCATAACCACGACCATGACCACCATCACGAGCATGATCACGCGGAGGTACGCAAATGATTCTTCATCTCGCAGGTACCAGCGATGCGCGCGAATTGGCCGTCAAGCTGCGCCAAGAGGGGTATGAGCTGACCGCATCGGTCGTCACCGATTCGGCGGCGAACTCCTTGACCGAAGCGGGCGTCCCGGTCCGCATCGGGCGCATGACCGCAGACGAAATGGCCGCGTACATCACGGAACACGGCGTTCGCCTTGTCGTCGATGCCGCCCATCCCTTTGCGGAAGAGGCGCACAAAAACGCGATGGCGGCGAGTCGCGCGTGCAACGTGCCTTATCTCCGCTTTGAGCGTGAGTCGATCAACTTCGATCACAATCCGCTGTTGCACTTCGTCGAGGACTACGCTGCCGCTGCCGAAAAAGCTGCCGAGCTGAAAGGCAACATCATGCTCACCACCGGCTCCAAAACGTTGCAAATCTTTACGCAACGACTGCTCGGTCTGGAGGGGATCAACCTCACCGCCCGCATGCTCCCCCGTCTCGACAACATGGAAAAATGCGCCGAGCTCGGCCTCCCACAAAAAGACATCATCGCTATGCAAGGCCCGTTTTCGAAAGACCTGAACACAGCGCTCTACCGCCAGTACAAGACGAACGTCGTGATCACCAAAGAAAGCGGTCAGCAAGGTTCTGTCGATGAAAAAGTGGATGCGGCGCTCGAACTGGGCCTCCACGTCATCGTCATCGGTCGTCCTAAGCTCCAATACGGTCTTGCCTTCCATGACTTCGAAGCGATCATCGAACAGGTCAACGCAATGAGAGAGGAGATTTCCCATGGACTTTAAAACTGATTTTGTCCCGCTTACCGTACAGCCGCAAGAGATCGAAAGCAAAAGCTTCGACATCATCACCGAGGAACTTGGCGCACACCCGTTTACAGACCGACAGTATCCTGTCGTTCAGCGCGTGATTCACGCGTCGGCCGACTTCGACCTCGGTCGCAGCCTCGTCTTCCATCCGCAAGCGGTCGAAGCGGGCATCGAGGCGATTCGTCGCGGCAAGACGATCTACGCAGACGTACAGATGGTGCAAGTCGGCATCTCCAAACCGCGACTCGACAAGTTCGGTGGTGACGTGAAGGTGTACATTTCGGACGCCGACGTCGCGGCTGAAGCGAAAGCGGCCAACCTGACGCGCGCGATCATGGCCACAAGAAAAGCGGTGCGCGAACAACCGGATGGCATCTTCGTGATCGGCAATGCGCCGACCGCCCTGCTGGAACTGATCCGCCTGATCAAAATCGGTGAGGCCAAACCGTCGCTGATCATCGGCATGCCGGTCGGCTTCGTGTCCGCAGCAGAGTCGAAAGAAGAGTTGGCCAAACTGATCGACGGCGACGTGCCGTTCATCACCAACATCGGGCGCAAAGGCGGCTCGCCCGTCTCCGTCGCGGCGGTCAACGCGCTGTCCTTGATGGCTGTAGAAGGAGCAGAGGGGCAGTGACCGACGAAGCCAAGCCCTTGCGCTACGGGTACACCACCGGCTCATGCGCTGCGGCCGCTACCAAAGCTGCTTTGACCGCCTTGATCACAGGAGAGCCTGTCCAGGCGGTCGAACTGCTTTTGCCGATCGGAGAGACGGCCACTTTTCAAATTGAAGATCTGCAGGTCGGTGACAACAAAGCCAGTTGCGGGGTGATCAAAGACGCAGGCGACGACCCAGATGCCACGCATGGCGCGCTGATCTGCTCCGAAGTGAGTTGGCTCGATCCCGACCGCGAAGGCGAGCTTGAACTGGATGGTGGCATCGGCATCGGCCGCGTCACCAAGCCAGGTCTTCCCGTTCCGATCGGTGAAGCGGCGATCAATCCGGTGCCGCGCCGGATGCTCCGCCAAGTGGTCGCTGACTTGCAAAATGAGTACGGCATCAACCGCGGCGTTCGCGTCGTCATCTCCGTTCCCGCCGGGGAAGAGATCGCGAAAAAGACGCTGAACGGGCGGCTTGGCATCATCGGCGGCATCTCGATCCTCGGCACGAAAGGCATCGTCGTCCCCTTCTCCAGTGCGGCCTACCAAGCGTCGGTGGTGCAGGCGATCCGCGTGGCCCGAGCCAGCGGATGTGACCATCTCGTGTTGACCACAGGTGGTTCCAGTGAGAAGTATGCGATGCGGATCTACCCGGAGTTGCCCGAGGAGGCGTTTATCCAAATGGGCGATTTTGTCGGCTTCTCCTTGCGCCACTGCAAGCGTCAGGGAGCGACCCAAGTTTCGCTCGTCGGCATGATGGGCAAATTTTCCAAAGTCGCGCAAGGCGTGATGATGGTGCATTCCAAGTCGGCTGCGGTCGATTTCAATTTTCTCGCTGACATCGCCGCCGAGTGCGGCGCCACCGAGGAGATGCTCGAGGAAATCCGCACCGCCAACACGGCTGCGCAAGTGGGTGACATCATGCATGCTAGCGGTCACCGCCGTTTTTTTGAAATATTGAGCTGGCACGCCTCGCGCCACGCCTTAAACGAAATGGGCGGGGGTCTCTGGGTCGAGACGGTGCTGACGACGATGAAAGGCGATATGTTAGGGAGGGCAGACATCGATGAACGGTAAAATCCATGTGATCGGCATCGGCGATGACGGCGTTCTCGCGCCGGAACAACATACGCTGGTCAAAAGTTCGGACATCCTGATCGGCGGCGAGCGCCACCTTGCTTTTTTCCCAGATGCTACCGGAGAAAAGTGGGTGATCAAAGGCGGTCTGACCGAACTGGTCAAAAAGATCGAAGCCGCGCAAGGCACGGTGACCATCCTCGCCTCGGGCGATCCGCTCTTCTACGGCATCGGCGGCTATTTGGCGAAAAAATTGGATGGAGTGGTCATCCACCCGCACTTCACCTCGGTGCAGCTTGCGTTTACCCGCCTTGGTGTGAGTTGGCAAGACGCCTACATCACCTCACTGCACGGCAAATCGATCAAAGGTCTCGCGCAAAAAATTGATGGACAGCACAAAGTCGCCCTGCTCACCGATGACACGAACACACCGTCTGTGATCGCCGACTATCTGCTGTCCTTTGGCATGACCGAGTACCAAGCGTTCGTCGCTGAGAATCTCGGCGGGGCGACGGAGCGCTGCGGCCTGTACGAGCTAGAGGAGTTGCAAGGTCAAAGCTTTTCCTCGCTCAATGTCGTCCTGCTGTTGCAAAAGCCCGGACACACCGCACCGCGCTGGGGACTGGGGATCGACGATGACCAATTTTCCCAACGCAAGCCGGATAAGGGCTTGATCACGAAAAAGGAAGTTCGGGTGCTCAGCCTGTCCGAGCTCAATCTACATCGCGATAGCACGGTCTGGGACATCGGCACCTGCACCGCTTCGGTCTCCATCGAAGCGGCACGGATCGCCCGCGACGGAGCAGTCTACGCCATTGAAAAAAATGAACCTGACCTCGGCAACGCCCGTGCGAACGCCGCGAAGTTTCGCGCCGACATCACGTTCGTCCACGGAAAAGCACCAGAAGGGCTGACCGACTGGCCCGACCCGGACGCGGTCTTCATCGGAGGTAGCGGCGGCGAGATGGCCGAACTGTTGCAAATCTGCGCCGACCGCCTGCGCCCGAACGGACGGATCGTGCTGAACGCCGCCACGATCGAAACGCTGTACGAAGCGACGCAAACGTTCAGCAAAGTCGGTTTGAGCACGCGCGTCACTTTACTGCAAACGTCGCGCAGCAAGCCGATCCTGCACATGACCCGCTTCGAAGGGCTCAACCCGATCTACATCATCACCGCCTACAAGGAGGAAAGCCAGACATGACCACAGCCAATACCGCGCAATCGCAATCGCTGGGCCGCCTCTACGGACTGGGCGTCGGCCCGGGCGATCCGGAACTGATCACCGTCAAAGCGTTTCGTCTGCTCAAAGAGGCGGACGTCATCGCCTATCCGAAGAAGCGCATGGGCAGCAAGAGCTATGCGCATGCCATCGCTGAGCTGTACATCCAGCCCGGTGAAAAAGAGATGCTCGGCCTTGTCTTTCCGATGACGAAAGACAAAGCCACGCTCAACTCGCACTGGGCACAGACGACCGAAGAGATCTGGTCGCATCTGTCGGCAGGCAAAGACGTCGCTTTTGTCACCGAAGGCGATCCGAACCTGTACTCGACTTGGATTCACATGGCGCGCATGATGCAAGCGGCACATCCCGAAGTGGAAATCCACTCCGTGCCGGGCATCTCCTCCGCACTGGGCGCAGCAGCCCGACTCGGAATTTTCCTCGCGGACGGAGACGAACAGTTTGCGATCATCCCGGCAACGGACGACCGCGACGAGATGAAAAAGGCGATCGAAAATCACGACTGCATCGTCTTCCTGAAAGTGGCGAAAGTCCTCGACCAGATGATTGACTTGCTACAGGAACTCGGCCTGACCGACAAAGCGTCTGTCGTCACCAAAGTCACGTCCGGCGACGAGCAAGTCTGGAAAAATATCACCGAGCTGAAAGGCTCCGAACTGAACTATCTCACGCTGATGGTGGTGCGCAAATGACCGAACTTACCTTACAACCGAAAGTTTACATTGTCGGCGCTGGCCCTGGTGACCCTGATCTGATCACCGTCAAAGGTCTGCGCATCCTGCAAGCGGCAGACGTCGTGCTCTACACCGACTCGCTGGTCTCTGAAGACTTGATCGCCCGCGCCAAACCGAGCGCAGAAGTGTTAAAGAGCGCGGGCATGGATCTCGACGAGATGGTCGAGCTGATGATCGCCCGCGTCCAAGCAGGCCAAAGCGTCGCTCGCGTTCACACCGGTGACCCGGCTGTGTACGGAGCGATTTTGGAGCAGATGAGCCTGCTGAAAAAAGCGGATGTGGCGTTTGAGATCATCCCCGGCGTTTCCTCAGTTTTTGCTGCCGCAGCTGCACTGCAAGCAGAATTGACCGTGCCGGAACTGACACAGACGCTGATCCTCACCCGCGCATCGGGACGAACTCCCGTGCCGGAGCGCGAAGAGTTGCAAAGCCTCGCTTCCCACCACTGTACGCTCGCGCTGTACTTGAGTTCCACGCTGACCAAAAAGGTGATGCGCGAATTGATGGATGCAGGCTGGAGCCCGGACACCCCGGTCGCCGTTGTGCAACGCGCCTCCTGGCCCGATCAGTTGATCGTCCGCACGACGCTCGCCCAGTTGGACGATGCGATGCGCGAAAACGGAATCCGCTCGCATGCGATGATCCTCGCGGGCTGGGCGCTCGACCCGACTTTGATCGATCAGGACGGACATCGTTCCAAGCTGTACGACAAATCGTTCACGCACCGCTTCCGCAAAGGGGTACCCACCCATGAGTAATCCGTACGCCCTCGTCGCGATCACCAAGCACGGGGTCGAAAAGGCGCGCGAACTGTACGACCTGCTGCCCGGTGCTGATCTCTATTACATGAGCAAATTTGCGCGCGGCGATGAGGATAGCAAAGGCATCGAGCTGTTCGAAGGCTCGGTGCGTCTGATCCTGCCCGACCTGTTTGCTCGCTACTCCGGCATCGTTTTGTTTATCTCGCTCGGGGCGGTCGTGCGGATGATCGCTCCGATTTTGCAAGATAAAAAAACGGACCCTGGCGTCGTCGTCATCGATGACCGTGGTCAACATGCGATCTCCGTGCTGTCCGGCCATCTCGGCGGTGCCAATGAATTGACGCGCCACATCGCGGAACTGATCGGGGCTGTGCCTGTGATCACCACCGCATCGGATGTGCAAAAAACGATTCCTGTCGATCTGTTTGGACGGCAATTCGGCTGGGAGATCGAAAGCTTCGATCGCGCGACGCCCGTCTCGGCTGCGGTGGTCAACGAGGAGCCGGTCGTCGTCGTGCAGGAAGCGGGCGAGCGCAACTGGTGGCAGTATGACAAACCGCTGCCCGACCACATCCGCCGTGTGACCACAGCAGAAGCGTTGGCCAGCGCGGGCGAGTGGAACGCGGCGCTTGTGATCACGCACCGCCTGCTGTCCGAAGCGGAAGAAAAGACGCTGTTGGCAAACGGGGTGCTCTACCGCCCGAAAAGTATCGTGCTCGGCATCGGTTGCAACCGCGGTACGGAGCAGGAGGAGATTGAAGCGGTAGTGCGGCATACGCTAGAAGAGTTGGGCCTGTCAATCAAGTCGGTGCGCAATGTGGCGACGATCGATTTGAAAAAAGACGAAGTGGGCCTGCTTGCGCTCTGCACCAAATACGGCTGGCCGCTTGTGACCTACACGCCCGACGAACTCAACGAAATTTCGATCAAAAACCCGTCCGAAACGGTGTACAAATTCACAGGCGCTTACGGGGTCAGTGAACCGGCGGCACTGCGTTCGGCGGGCGCTACCGACTGGTTGCTTGAAAAGAAAAAATCTGGCAATGTGACGCTGTCCATCGCCATCGTACCGGGAGGCTGAGCACATGAGCGATTTCATCTCCAACCGACCCCGGCTGGTCATCGGCGGCACGGGGAGCGGTGTCGGCAAAACGACGCTGACACTCGGGTTGATGGCTGCCTTCAAACGGCGCGGTCTAAAGGTACAAGGCTTCAAAGCAGGCCCTGACTACATTGACCCGACCTATCACACCGCCGTCACAGGGCGCCCTTCACGCAATCTCGATACGTGGATGGTCGAACCTGATGTGATGCGCGAAGTGTTCTGGCGGGGCAGTGCCGGGGCTGACCTTTCGATCATCGAAGGCGTGATGGGCTTTTATGACGGAAAAGATCCCAAGACGAACCGCGGCAGCACGGCGGAGATTTCGATGCTGCTTGAGGCGCCCGTCCTGTTGCTCGTCAACATCGCGAGCATGGCGCGGTCGGCCGCGGCGATCGTCAAAGGGTTTGCCACGCTGACCGAAGAGGTGCAGATCGCCGGAGTAGTGGCCAATCAAGCGGGCAGTGCTGGACACATCTCCTTAGCGAAAACGGCGATCGAGCAGGAGTGCGACATCCCAGTGATCGGCGGATTCGTTCGCCAAGCGGGAATCGAGATTCCCGAACGCCATCTCGGGCTGGTACCAGCCATCGAGCGCGGCGAACTGACTCCTTTGTTTGAGAAACTGGCCGATCTGGTCGAGTCTGCGCTCGATCTGGATGCCATCTTGCAGATCGCAAATGCGGCACCCGATGTAGAGCCAGCGTCCGCTGTGTTGTTTGGCCAAGCGTCTGCGCCTGTCACGAACATCGCGGTGGCAAGAGATGCGGCGTTCAACTTCTACTACCAGGAGAACTTAGAACTTTTAGAGCAGAACGGGGCCAAGCTGTTGTTCTTCTCGCCGCTCGCGGGCGAAAAAGTCCCTGAGCAGGCGGAAGGTCTGTATATCGGCGGCGGTTTTCCTGAAGAGTTTGCGGCGGAGTTGTCGGGGCATGAGGCGGTGCGTGCCGATTTGAAACAGCGCATCGCGGATGGCCTGCCGACGCTGGCGGAGTGTGGTGGGTACATGTACCTCTGCGACACGATCACCGACCGTGCGGGCGAGACGTATGCGATGAGCGGCGTGGTGCCTGGCGCTGTGGGGATGCAAAAAAAGCTGGCCGCGCTCGGCTACCGTGAAGTGACCGCGCTTACCGACAATTTCTTGTTTACCAAAAGCGACCAGGCGCGAGGGCATGAGTTCCACTACTCGACGCTTGTGGAAGCGGAGCCGTTTCCCGCCGCTTATCACATCAAAGGGCTGCGCGGGGAAAAAGCGGAAGGCTATGCGTCGCACAACCTTGTCGCAGGCTACACGCATCTTTATTTTCCGTCCAATCCGGCGATTGCCAAACGCTTCGTTGAAGGAGCGAAACGCTATGGCCAAACACGGCGGTAATCTGCAGGCGGCTGCAGAGCGGTATGGGGTGGCGCGCGAGAAGTTGTTGGACTTCAGCGCGAACATCAATCCGCTCGGGCCGCCGAAGTCCGTTTTGCAGGCGATCGTAAACGGGGGCGAGTCGGTAAGGCACTACCCGGACCCAGAGGCCACCGAATTGTATCGGGCACTGGCGCAAAAAACGGGGCTGTCCAGCTCGCAGTTGCTGGTGGGGAACGGAGCGGCCGAGTTGCTGTTTGCGATCTTCCACGCGTTGCGCCCACAGCGGGTCGGACTGCTGCAACCCTGTTTTTCCGAATATGCGGAAGCGGCCAAAGCGGAGTTGCTCACCGTCATGGCGCGGGCAGAAAAAGATTTTCTGCCTGAGCTGTCCGAGTTGTTGGATGTGTGTGCACAGGTCGATGTCTTTGTGATCGCCTCCCCGAACAATCCGAACGGCCGCCTCGTGCCGCTGGACTGGCTGGCGCAGATGGCTGACGTTTTGGCGATGCGCGGGGCTTATTTGGTGATCGACGAGGCGTTTCTTGACTTTCTGCCTGAGCAGAGCAGTCTCATGCGTGAACATGTGATTCTGCTGCGCTCCTTGACCAAATTTTACTCGATTCCAGGTCTTAGGCTGGGCTATCTCGTCGCAACACCTGCCCTGCGCGAACGCATCGCACAAGAACTGCCACCGTGGTCGGTCAACACGTTGGCCCAAGAGGCGGGCGTTGCCGGACTGCAAGATGAGGAATATGCGGAGCGCACGTTTGCCTGGCTGAATCGGGAGCGCCCCTTTCTCGAACAAGGCTTGCGGGAGCTTGGTTTTACCGTCTACAGCGGCACAGTCAACTTCATCCTGTTCCAGACGGAGCTGACCGATTTGACCGAACGCTTGGGCGAGCGGGGCATCCTGATCCGCGACTGTGCCGACTATCCGGGGCTTGGGGCAGGTTTCTACCGGGTGGCGGTGCGCACTAGAGCGGAAAACCTGCTGTTGTTACAAAAGGTCAAGGAGGTGATCGCATGTCATTCGTGCTCGTAACGGGCGGGGTTCGCTCTGGAAAAAGTGGTTTTGCTGAGCGACGGGCCGGACTTGAGCGACGCGTGCTCTACGTTGCAACCGGTCAAGCGTGGGACGACGAAATGCACCACCGCATCGCCCTGCACCAACAGCGCCGTCCTGCCAGCTGGGGTCTGCTCGAATCGGGCCCTGCACTGACCGAAGCGATCAGTTCCCAGCTTGCAGACTGGGATTGCATTCTCATCGATTGCCTCTCGACTTGGCTTTCGAACATCCTGATCAACATTCCGGAAACGGAACTTCGCGACGCTGGCACTCGTCACCTCGTCCTGGCCGAAGCGGAACGTCTGGCCGACCTGCTCAGCAGACCGGACCTCGAAGCGGTGCTCGTCACCACCGAAACGGGTCTTGGCGGCGTCGCGCTCACCAGACTAGGCCGCGTGTTCGCCGACCTGTTAGGCGAGGTCAACCAGCTTTTAGCTCGCCATGCGGATGAGGTTCATCTGGTCGTCGCCGGGAGGGCGTTGCAGCTATGAGCACACCTCTCGACGGGCATGAGCGTCGCGCCGACGGATCGCTTGCAGAGCAAGAGGGCGGGAAAGCCGAGCGGGAAGCGATGTCGCTCAAGCTGTACCTTCATGCCTTCTGGCACGCGATCGCGTTTTTGACGCGCATTCCAGTTCCCAAGCAGCTTGATCCTGCGGCATGGCGGCACAGCTCACCGTTGTATCCAGTGGTAGGAGTCGTGCTTGGAGGCGTGCTGGCCTGCGTCGCCCTGTTGTTGGAAGACCGATTGCCTCCGTTCGTGCTCGCCATGCTCCTCGTCACGCTGTGGGTCTATCTCACCGGGGGTTTGCACCTCGATGGGCTGATGGACACGGCAGACGGTTTTGGCAGCCATCGCCCGCGGGAACGGGTGTTGGAGATCATGAAAGACTCGCGCGTCGGCGGGATGGGCGTGCTGGCGGCGGTGCTGTTGCTCGGGAACAAAGCGATGGTCCTCGCGCATCTGCACGGTACTGAGCTATGGCTTGGACTGCTCATGGCCACCGTTTGGGGCCGCGCGGTGATGTTGGTCGCTTTGTACGCATTTCCGTATGCGCGGGCTGACGGCCTCGCGCAAACGTTGCGGACGCGCCCGGTCTGGTATCAACTGTGGCCGCTGGTGCTTGCGCTTCCCGCTCTGTTTTTGCTAAAAGGGGCACTGCTCATTTCTGTGCTCGCCTGCTGGATGCTGATCGCCACGGCGAAGCGCAAGATCGGCGGTTTGACAGGCGATGTCTACGGTGCCTTGTGCGAACTGGCAGAAGTGACCTTTCTGCTCGGGTGCTTGCTCGCATGACGACCCTGTTGCTCATTCGACATGGCGAAACGGACGCCAACGTGCAACGCCGCTACATCGGACACACCGATGTCCCGCTCAATGAAACGGGTCGCCAACAAGCCGTTCGACTTCGCCAGACGCTCGCCGAACATGACATCGCGACCATCTACCACAGTCCTTACCAACGCACCCGCGACACCGCCAAGCATCTGGGGATCAATTTGCAGGCTGACCCTCGCCTTTCCGAGTTGCATTTTGGCGCTTGGGAAGCGCAGACCTATGACGAGATCGCAGACCGCGCTCACCTCTTCGCGTGGTACGACGATCCTTGGCACCTCGCGCCGCCCGGTGGTGAGACGTTGCAACAACTCGACAGCCGCTTGACCGACTGGCTCCACGAGATGCTCATCGTCCACCCCAAGCAAACGATCGCCGCCGTCTCGCACGGTGGACCGTTGCGCTGGCTTTTAGCCAAATATGGGCACCGCGACACCGCAATGTTTCAGACCTTGCAACTTCCGCCAGGCGGACACGCCATCCTAATGCTCACGGAAGGAGATCTGCGATGAAAAGCATCATGATCCAAGGCACCACGTCCGATGCGGGCAAAAGTCTGCTCTGCACCGGCCTGTGCCGCATTTTCTACGAAGACGGCCACCGCGTCGCCCCGTTCAAATCGCAAAACATGGCGCTTAACTCCTACATCACCCAAGATGGCGGTGAGATCGGGCGCGCCCAAGGCGTGCAGGCGGAAGCGTGCAACATCGAAGCGACGGTCGATATGAACCCGATCCTGCTCAAACCGAAGGCCTACATGGTCTCCGAAGTGATCGTCCACGGGCGCCACCATGCGGACATGGAGGCGTTCTCCTACCGCAGTCAGTTTGTGCCGACCGTCATGCCGAAGATCGAGGAGTCGATCTCCCGCCTCGCGCAGGATTACAACATGCTCGTCGTCGAAGGCGCGGGAAGTCCGGCTGAGATCAACCTCAAAGACCGCGACATCGCCAACATGCGCATGGCCGACCTGCTCGACTGCCCAGTCTTACTCGCCGCCGATATTGAACGCGGCGGTGTGTTCGCCTCGATCGTCGGCACCCTTGAACTGCTCGACCCGCATGAGCGCGCGCGCGTTCAAGGTTTTATCATCAACAAATTTCGCGGCAACAAAGAACTGCTCGACAGTGGGCTGGAGTGGCTCGAACAGCGCACGGGAATCCCGGTGTTGGGCGTCATCCCGCATTTTGAGCATGACATCGATCCGGAGGATTCGCTTGCGCTCGACGCCCTCAAATTGAAGAAAAGGGACCGCACGGGCGCCGACCTCGACATTGCGGTGATCAAGCTACCGCGCATTTCCAACTTCACCGACATCTCGCCGTTGCAGGAAGAGCCTAGCACCAGCGTTCGCTACATCACGTCTCTGCGCGGCTTTGGTGACCCCGACCTGATCGTGTTGCCGGGCAGTAAGAACACGGTGGAGGACCTGATCTGGCTGCAAGAACAGGGGCTTGCCGAAGCGATTCGCAGCGCCCATGAACGAGGGAGCCATATCGCAGGCATCTGCGGCGGTTTTCAGATGCTGGGGGAGACGCTGTACGATCCGGAGCATGTCGAATCTATTCGCGGCACGCTCGACGGACTCGGTCTGTTGGCCACCTCGACCACGTTTCACGCAGAAAAACGCACTGTCCGCAATGCGGGCCAACTGCTCGGCTCCTTCCAAGGAGTCGAGGTCGAAGGCTACGAAATCCACCTTGGCCGCACCGAGCGTCATGCGGCTGAACCTTTCTTGCAATTTGACTCAGGCGAGCAGGATGGAGCGGTTTCGGCAGACGGCAAAGTTTTCGGCACCTACCTCCACGGTCTGTTCCAAAACCGCGCCTTCACCCGCGCCTACCTCAATGCGATTCGATCGGAAAAAGGACTGCCTCCGTGCGGCGACGAGGTGACAGGGGAAGCGGAGCGCCGCGAGGACAGCTATCAAAAATTGGCTGCCCATCTTCGCCAGCATTTGGACATGGAGCGGATCTACACCATCCTCAACAACTGGAACGGGGTGAAGCAAGCGTGAGCCCGTTTCATCGCCAAGTGGCCGGAGGTGCCTTGATCATCTCCGCAGACAGACCTTTTCAGACGGTGAGTTCGGCGCTGTTCGGCGGGGGCTGTCAGCAGAAATCATACATCGTCAACGCCCAGGTGCCGCACGGCTACAGTTCGGACGACCCTTGGCTCGACTTGGAACACCGCGTTCTTGACCTCGGCCTGACGATCGACGAGACGGCCGCGATGATGACAGCGGCAGACGTTGACGACGTGGTCGAAAGGGCTGCCAGCGGCGACCAGTTCCGCTTGCAGTCGTATGTCACCGCCGGAGTTGGCAACGCCGCCCGCGCAGGTGTGGCACGTAAAACCTATCCTGGCTACCGAGCTGGCACGATCAACATCATCGTCGCCATCGATGGTCGCTTGACCGAAGCCGCGCTGATCAATGCGGTCATCACCATCACCGAGGCGAAGGCGGCCGCCCTGCAAGACAGCGGAGTGACGATCCATGATGGCAGTGGTCGATTCGCGACGGGAACGACCACCGATGCGGTGATCGTCGCCGCCACACAGAACCCGCTATACGAAGGTATCCACCAGTATGCGGGACTGGCGACCGAACTTGGCAGTGCGATCGCCGACACGGTCTACCAATCGTTGCTGATCTCCTTGCGGGAGCGGCACGAACATGCCTAGCACCGTCGCTGATCGTTCGCTCCTGCCTTATCTGCTGATCACCGCTGCCTCGAAAGGAGGGACGTACCGATGAACCTTGCCCTCGCCTACTTGATCGATCTGCTCGTCGGCGATCCGCGTTGGTTGCCACATCCTGTGGTCTGGATGGGCAAAGCGATCACTCAACTTGACCGCCTGCTTTCCAAACGCCAGCGCAGCAAATGGCCGGAGCGTTTGATCGGCACGCTGTTCCCGCTGGTGATCGCAGGCGGCGTGTTTGCACTCAGTTATTGGTTGCTCCAACTGCTGTACGCGATCCACCCTTGGCTCAGCATCGCTCTGGAGATCTGGCTCATCTCGACCACCATCGCTGTCAAAGGGCTTGCCGACGCGGGAAGAGGTGTGTACCAAGCGTTGAAAAAAGGGGACTTGGCGCTCGCCCGTCAGCGCCTCTCTTGGATCGTGGGACGCGACACCGAACATCTAGACGAACGGGAAATCGCTCGCGGCGGCATCGAAACGGTCGCAGAAAACATCGTGGACGCCGTCACCGCACCGCTGTTTTACGCCTTGCTTGGGGGTGCGCCGCTCGCCTTGGCCTACCGTGCGGTCAACACGCTCGACTCGATGGTCGGCTATAAGAACGATAAGTACCTCCATCTGGGCTGGGCATCCGCTCGCCTTGATGATATCGCCAACTACATCCCGGCCCGCCTGACCGTGCCCTTTCTCGTCCTCGCCGCTGGTGGCCGCGGGAAACGCGCTTGGCAGATCGCCCGACGCGACGCAAGCAAGCATCCGAGCCCGAACAGCGGCTGGGCAGAAGCGGCCGTCGCAGGCGCGCTTGGCATCCGCCTCGGCGGAGAAAATCGCTACCACGGCGTGCCATCCTTTCGTGCCTATTTGGGCGACCCAACTCGGGAGATCACGCCCGATCACATTTTGCAAACGATCCGGATGCTGTACGTTTCGACCGCACTTTATCTCGCTTTTTTACTATCGATCAACTGGCTGCTTGCTTGAGAAGGGGGAACCAACATGAAAGTCTATCTGGTGGGAGCAGGTCCAGGTGACCCAAAACTGATCACCTTGCGAGGTGTCGAGTGCATTCGCGAAGCGGATGTGATCCTCTATGACCGCTTGGCCAATCCCAAGCTGCTCGAACACGCCAAAGCGGGAGCCGAGCTGATCTACGTCGGCAAACTCCCCGACCGCCATTCTTTGCCGCAGGAAGAGATCAATGCCCTGCTGGTGGCCCAAGCTTCAGCGGGCAAAGTGGTGACGCGACTCAAAGGCGGTGACCCGTTCGTCTTCGGGCGAGGTGGGGAAGAGGCGCTGTGCCTTCGCGAGCACGGTATCCCCTATGAGGTTGTGCCCGGCATCACAGCGGGCATCGCCGCGCCTGCCTACGCGGGCATTCCGGTCACACAGCGTCACATCGCGTCCTCCTTTGCGATCGTCACCGGGCACGAGTCTCCGAACAAACCGCAATCCAGCATTCGCTGGGATAAGATCGCCACCGGGATTGACACGCTGGCTTTCTATCTCGGGGTGAAAAATCTCCCGCTGATCTGCGAGCAATTGATCGCCCACGGACGCGACCCGCAGACGCCCGTCGCACTCATCCATTGGGGCACGATGCCAGAGCAGGTGACCGTTCAAGGCACCTTGGAGACGATCACCGAGATCGCGCGTGAGCAAAAGGTGCAAAACCCGTCGATCATCCTCGTCGGCGATGTTGTCAACTTGCGGCACGATCTGCACTGGTTCGATCCTGCCAACCTAAAAACGGCCAGTCACTCCATCGAGTGACTGGCCGTTTCTCTATTATCCGATCGCTAGGGCGACCGCTTCTTCACGCTTTACCTGACGCCCTTTGCCAAACGGAACTAACATCGGGGTGCCAAAGACCGGGTCGGCGATGATCTGACAGTCCATGTGGAACACGTCTTTGACCAGATCGGTCGTGATGATCTCTTCAGGCTTGCCCTGTGCGTACACTTTTTGATTGGACAAGGCGACGATATGATCGGCATAGCGACAAGCAAGATTGAGATCGTGCAGCACCATGACGATGGTGCGCTGTTCGGTGCGGTTCAAATCGAACAAAATGTCGAGCACCTCGATCTGATGGGTCAGGTCGAGATAGGTCGTCGGTTCATCGAGCAAGATCGTGCTCGTGCCTTGCGCGAGCGTCATCGCGATCCAGGCCCGTTGCCGTTGCCCGCCGGAGAGCGAATCGACCGCTTTTTCTGCAAAGGGAGCCATTCCCGTGGCGAGGAGCGCATCGCGCACCATTTTTTCATCCGCTTCTGACCACTGCTGAAGCCAGTTTTGGTAGGGATATCGACCTTGCTTCACCAATTGCAGGACGGTCAACCCTTCCGGTGCGACCGGACCCTGCGGCAGGATGGCAAGGCGCTTGGCGACTTCTTTCGTCGGCAGTTTGGCCACCGCTTCACCGTCGAGCAAAACGGCGCCCGAAACGGGCTTCAGCAGGCGGGCTAACGAGCGAAGCAGTGTCGATTTGCCACAGCCGTTACTGCCGATGAAGACGGTGACTTTTCCTTTAGGGATCGACAGATTCAAGCTGTCAATAATCGTGGCCTCGCCATAGGACAAGGATAGGTTTTTGGTTTCTAACGCCTCCATGTGAATCTCTCCCATCTATCGATTGCGATGTTTATACAGCAGGAAGATAAAGAACGGAGCGCCGATCGCTGCCGTAAAAATTCCGGCTGGAACGTCGAGCGGAGCGAACGCCATCCGACCGATCAGATCGGCGAGAACGACGAGCAGACCGCCGCACAGAGCGGCTGCGGGGATCAAGGCGCCAAGCGCCGAGCCGACCAGTTTGCGGGCGATGTGCGGGGCGAGCAATCCGACAAAACCGATCGCGCCGCCCACTGCGACCGCCGATCCGGCCAGCGCCACACAGAACATCAAGAGCAGGAAGCGGTGGCGGTGTACCGGGTTGCCAATGCCTGTCGCCACCTCATCGCCCAACTGCTGGGCGTTGATGCTGCGCGCAAAGATGATCGATAGCGGGACAAACACGAGGGTCCACGGTAGCAGTGTCCACACGTTTTGCCAAGAAGAGCCATACACCGTACCGGAGAGCCAGATCATCGAACGGGCGGTCAACTGAATCGGAGCGGTCACGATCAGAAGCGTCGTCAGCGCACTCATCGCGGCCCCGATGCCCACCCCGACCAACACGAGGCGCAGTGGCGTGACGCCGTTCTTCCACGCCAGGACATAGATCAGAAGCGTCACGATCGCCGCCCCGACAATTGCTGCAAACGGCACATAATGGATGCTGACACCTTCAACCATCGTGAAGAAAGCGACCGCGGCGACCGAAGCGCCGCCAGTGATGCCGATAATATCGGGAGAGGCGAGCGGATTGCGGATCAAGCTTTGCATGATCGCTCCGGAGACGCCAAGTCCGATCCCGACGAGCAGTGCGACGAGAATGCGCGGCAGGCGCAGGTTCAAGACGACCAGTTGGTCGCCTGGTGAGCCGCCACCAAAAAGGACGCTCAGCACATCGAGCGGTGCGATAAACATCGTGCCAAGCCCGGTGGAAACCACCACGGCTACAAACAGAAGCAAGGCGAGCACAAGGGTGAGCAGCAGCGCTTTTCTGTCGATCAGAAAGGAGATCGGCAGTTTGCTGGTGCGAAATGTCATGTATTTCTTCATTGCCTGCTAAGCCCCTTTCGTGCCACATACACAAAGATCGGTGCGCCGATCAGCGCTGTCATCACACCCAGTGGCAGTTCGTCGGGCATCGTGATCCATCGGGCAGCAATGTCTGCCCCAAGTAGCAGGACCGCTCCGAGTCCCGCGCTGTACAACAGCACCCAGCGCAGATCGATCCCGACCAAAAAGCGGGCGATGTGCGGGATGACGAGCCCGACAAAACCGATCGGACCGGCGACGGCGACCGATGAACCGGCGAGCAGGATGATCAGCAATCCGGTCGTCACTTTCAAAAGCGCCGTGCGCTGGCCGAGACCTTTGGCCACATCATCCCCCATCATCAGGACGTTGAGCTGACCCGAGATCAACAGCGTGCCGACCCAGCCGACAGCCAAGTAGGGAAGCACCGATACCAAAAATTCCAGTTTGCGGCCTGCGACCGATCCGGCCAGCCAGAACAGCACTTCTTCAAGCGTCCGTTCATTGACGACGAGCATCCCGTGCATCATCGAAGAAAACAGGGCGGTCATCGCCGCGCCTGCCAACGTCAGCTTGAGCGGAGTCAAGCCGTCTTTACCTAACGCTCCGAGCACATAGACGACCACACCGCTCACCGCCGCGCCCAAAAAGGCGATCCATGCAAACTGGGACAGCGAGTTGACCGAGAAAAAAGAGATCGACAGCACGATAAAGAACGAAGCACCCGCATTGATCCCGAAAATACCTGGATCGGCCAGCGGATTGCGGGTCAGCGTTTGCATCAACACCCCGACCATACCGAGCGAGGCCCCGACAGCGGCGGCGATCAGCGCGCGCGGCACGCGTACCTCTTTGATGACGAGTTGCTCATTGGTACCGCTAAAATTTGTATAAGCTTCGACGGCCGTCTGCCAGGTGGTGTCCATCACACCAAAGACGATCGAAATAAACAACAGGCAGATCACCGATGCGACCAACGCCAACAATCCAGCGATCTTACCAAAAGAGTTAGGTAATAGTACAAACATAATAAGTCCTTCTTCCTGATGGTTTTGATTGACGTTGCTCATGTTGTAGCGAGGATACCTACTTAGTGTAGAAAATGGGGAACATCCTGTCAATGAATTTGAGACTCATTATCAATTATCAAAATCCCCTATTGACAAGGTACGCTGCGAAGAGTTAGGATATGGCTGTAAATGAGAATCATTTTCAACGAGGGGGAAACACAATGTTTTCGAATATGAACCGGCTGAAGAAGTCCGGCTTCACCATGTTTACGGTACTCTTATCTTCTATGCTGATCCTGTCCGGCTGCGGAACGAAATCGGAAGAGCAACCGGGAGCAGAGCCTGCAAAACAAGAAGTAAAATACACGGTCAAACATTCGATGGGCGAAACGCCGATTGAAGGTACACCGAAGCGCGTTGTCGTTCTGACCAACGAAGGCACCGAAGCGTTGCTTTCGATGGGCGTCAAACCGGTTGGTGCGGTCAAATCCTGGACGGGTGATCCGTGGTATGCGCACATCAAATCGGAGATGGAAGGCGTCCAAGTGGTTGGCGACGAGAGCCAGCCGAACCTTGAAGCGATCGCAGCGCTGAAGCCTGACCTGATCCTGGGCAACAAGATGCGCCAAGAGAAAGTATACGAGCAGTTGAAAGCGATCGCGCCGACCGTCTTCTCAGAAGACCTGCGTGGCAACTGGAAGATCAACTACAAGCTGTATGCAGAAGCGTTGAACAAGAAAGACGAAGGCGACAAGCAACTGGCTGCCTGGGATAAGCGCATCGCTGAGTTCAAAGAAAAAGCGGGCGATAAACTGAAGACCGAAGTTTCGATGGTTCGCTTCATGGCAGGCAAAACTCGTCTCTACCTGAACAACACCTTCTCCGGCATCATCTTTAAAGAGCTCGGCCTAGCACGTCCGGCGGCACAGAACAAAGAAGATTTCGTCGCGGAGATCGGCAAAGAGCGCATGCCGGAAATGGAAGGCGACATCATGTTCTACTTCACCTACGATACGGGCAATGGCGAAGGCACCAAGACCGAACAAGAGTGGATGAACGACAACCTGTTCAAAAACCTGAACGTTGTAAAAGCGGGCAAAGCGCACCGTGTTGACGATGCGATCTGGAACACCGCTGGTGGTATCAAAGCGGCCAACCTGCTGCTGGATGACCTCTCGACCTACATCTTGAAATAGTTGCAATCGAAAGAGCCCTTGCTGCTGGCAAGGGCTCTTTTTTGCGTTTTAGGCTAACGAGACGTATACTTCGTATCTGAACGAAGGCGAAAAGTTGTACGATGTGGCTCACCCGAACAGCGGCTACAGGCTGCCGTCTCCGACAGCCTGTTTCGCTTCGTCATAGCGGCAAATCCTTTTGTTTGAACACACGTATGCCAAGCACATAAAGAACAATTCCGATAACAGCAAGTGCGGCAAACTGAACCGCATAATTGCCTCCGTTTAAAATCGCATGCGTGTCGAACAGCGTGTTCATGGATACATATTTTAACCCTTCTAAACTGCTATCGACGTCTCCCATCAAATGAAGGAGAAAAAAAGCCATCGGTATTCCCGCCCCCCATGCCAAAGAGTTTTTGGAGAGATTGAATACGCAGGAGAAAAAGAATGAAATGCCGCTTGTTGCAAACATCAAGAGAAACAAACCTAAATTGAGCATAAGATAATCCTTCTCGTTTATGTCGACGTCGCCTTGGAATATTTGGATGGAAGAAAGACCAACCAAGGTAATGATCAAGAACATAATAATGAGCGATGCGATCAAGTAGGTCGCTTGAGTACGAACAACGGTACTTCTTTTCGTCGGGGTAGAGAGTAAATATGCCATAGAACCTCTATCCACCTGCGATGCAATCAAACTGTTGGCGGTCATAATGATGAATACGATAGGCAGGAGTACACCATGAATGCCATAGAAGGTACTGGCAAGCATGCCGAGGAAAGTGGCCTCTCCGAGCAGGTTGGCAAGCGGGGTGTCCTTAACCATACCTGACATGTCTATTATGGTGCTTTGATCGAATACTGCAATTAGCGCGATATGCAACAACGTCATGATGACGGTAAAAATGAGCCATAACTTAAAATTCGCCTTGAATGTTTGTTTGAAAATCGGTTTGCTAAACATTGGGTGCACCCTCCTTATAATAACCCCTTGAAATAGTCAGCAAGCGTTAACTTCATTTCCGCAATAAATTTGATTGGACACTGCTTCAGTGCCCGAAATAATAAATTGATATCGCGGTCGTTAATCCGAACAAGCACTTGATTGCGACTCTCTCGTTTCTCCGCGATATCAAACGTCTTAGACAAAAAGCGCAGATAATCCTCGCGGGAAAGGAACTCGATTTTATACACCTTGTTCTCGTTGTGCTTTACCTCGGCGGTCGATTTGACCGCAACCACCTTTCCTCCCTTGATTAACGCGACCTTGTCACAAGTATCCTCAACTTCCTCAAACATGTGACTCGACATGAAAATCGTCTTGCCCTTCTTTTTTTCTTCCTTCAATATATCTACGAATTCAGCTCTCATGAGGGGGTCTAATCCTGTAGTAGGCTCATCGAGAATCAAAATATCGGGATCGGCCATCAAAGCTGCGACAATCGCCGTTTTCTGTTTCATCCCCTTGGACATTCTTTTCAAATTGGCTGTAGGATCAAGCTGTAACTTTTTAATAATGCTCTCCGCATAGGACATATCCTTTACTCCCAATAACTCCGCTTGCCTTCTTAAGAACTCGGTTCCGGTCGGTGCATCGGGAAATGTAATTTCTCCTGGAATATAACCGAGCAACTTCTTAATTTCGGCAGAATCTGTCCAACAATCCATTCCATTGATCGTCGCGGTACCGCTTATCGGTTTCAAAAAGCCCATCATATGGCGAATCGTCGTGGTTTTACCGGCTCCATTCGTTCCTACGAATCCAAAAACCTCGCCTTTCTCGATCGTTAGGTTGAGGTTAAAGACACCTTGCCCGCGACCGAAATCTTTCGTTAAATTTTTAATTTCGATAAGCGGCATAAGGTTCGACACCTCCCGTTTCGTTTGAGGTACGGTCATAAAACTTCATGAAATAATCCTCCAACGTAAACTTGATTTCCGAAAAGAACTTCACGTCATAATCGGAAATAAATGAGATAAAACGATTGATATCCGTATCGTAGATACGCAAGATTGTTTGATGTTTGTGAGGGGTTAGAGACAGAGCTTCAAATTTTTCACAATCCTTTACTGCGTGCTCAAATCGATTGAATTCCTCTTCGGTTTTAAATTCGATCTCATAAGTTTTGATTTCACTATGGCGCAAATCATCCGCCATGAATGAAGAGATTAATCGGCCATCCTTGATGATGGAGATCTTGTCACAGGTCGCATCGATCTCAGAAAAAATATGACTCGAAATTAAAATGGTTTTACCTTTCTCTTTTTCCTCCTTAATGAACTCGATAAAGAGGTTTTGCATGATCGGATCTAATCCACTTGTAGGTTCATCTAGCACAAGCACGGCGGGGTCATGCATGAACGCCGTGACAATGGCGAGCTTCCGCTTCATGCCAAGCGACATCCGTTTCAAGCTTCCGGATGGATCTAACTCAAACTTCTTAATCAGGGTTTTCGTGTGCGTCATATCAGTGATGCCCCGTAATTCGGCCATCATTTTGATAAATTGATGGCCGGTCAGAGACTCGGGCAACGCGATTTCCCCTGGTAAATAACCGAGGTCCTTTTGGATATCGCTCGCACGCTCCCAGCTATTAAGCCCATTCACTAAGGTGCGTCCTTGCTGCGGACGTGAAAAGCCCATGATATGACGGATGGTGGTCGTTTTACCTGCTCCGTTCGGGCCTAAGAATCCATAAACTTCCCCTTTTTCAATGCTAAAGGAAACGTCGAAAATCCCTCGATGATGACCATAATCCTTCGTTAAATGCTCAATCTCAATGACCGGCATATGATAGTCCCCTTTCCTATCCTTTATTGAGAAAGAGACCACAGTGCACCTGCGGTCTCTAATTATTAAGCAGTCTTCTTTTGAGTCGTTGGCTTCAAGATCGACAGACAGGAGACAACGATACTTCCGATACCGATCCAGACCAATGTGGAGGTCGGCTGATTCCAACTAAACTCTTTGCCAAAGAAAAACATCTCGCGCAGTCCATCGATCAGAAAACGCATCGGTAGCCAAGAGTACACCCAATCCCGATAGAAAGTGGGCATAAATTCTGGTGCAAGGGCCAGCAAAGGTGCGCCAAAGAACAGTAACAGCACCAGAATCGGCATCCCGGCAATTCCTATCCAAGTGAGAATGGCCGAAATCATCAAGATAAAACTAAAGTAAGCAAGCGTCAAGAATAGTGCGGTGGATGTAAAATCAGGAAGATCGTATCCGAGTATTCCATCGGCAATCCAGGCCAGGCCAAAGCCGACCACGATCGCGGCGATCGCTCCGGTGACAATTTGCTTTGCAATCGCAGTCAGCCTGTTCTTTGGAGTGGATGGTCCTGCTTTTCTCAGTCCGAACCACATGAGGAGCGCACCTGCTATACTTCCCATCCAAAGCGGCTGAAACAGTGCGGTGGGCGCACTGGCCAATGTGCCCGTTTGATTGACATAATGAACGTTTTTGGTGATCGGAGCGCCAAAGATCGCGGCTTGTTCGATTGTCAGCGACGGCCCCTTTTGCTTCGCAGCTTCTAATAACTTAGTACGGGTCTCTTTGTTGATGTTATCAACAATTCCGTTGAGCATTTGTGTGACCGTATTGGCAGCCATCGCATTCATCCCTTGATTCACGTAAATGTTAATCTCAGGTGATGAAGGAGTCGGCGTTTGCAGAGATGCTTGTTTGACCGTATAGTCGCTTGGAATCATCAGTACGCCATAATACTCTTGTTCAAGCATTCCTTTTTGAGCCGTCTCCAAGTTCGATACGGTGATCCACTGGACAGTCGGTGCCTTGTCGTCCGTCTTCTCGTTCGTAGCTTGGGTGATCATCTTCACGATCATGTCACCTGCATTCATCTGGCCGTTATTCGGCGTGTTCATTCCCGCGTCTTCATTGACGATGGCGATCGGGACGTTTTTGGGAGTTTGTTTCGCCGCAGGTATTTGGACCAGAGAAAAAATAAAAACAACGATCAACGCCAGAATCGGTGCCAACATCCACTTTCGATTCTTTACACCATCCATTTGATACCCTCCTCATTTTGGAAAACTGTAGAAGTTTCCTTACTGCTTCTTTACTCCATTCAGGAAAATGTCAACCATTTGCTTGAGTTCCGCTTCCTCGTCCGCATCCTCATATTCTGCTGGCAAGACATTTCGAGTCAGTATGTAGCCGCCGACCATGCTGGCAAACGTGCGGAAGAGCAGTTTGGGATCGATATCGCGGAAGGTGCCGTTGTCGATCTCAGCTTGAAAATAGCGGCTCATCGTTTCGATCACCTTGGGTGCGACCTGTTCTCGCAAGGGGTCGATCAACTCAGGATGAAAAGCGGCTTCAGCCGCAACCGTTTTGATCAAAGGAAGATTTTTTTGAATCAGTTGGACACGATCCAGCGTCACATCGTGCAAGACCTCTTCAATGCTCCGCTCTTTTCGCGTGCTCAATATCCGCTCCAAGCTACTCAAGATCAACGGTCGGAAAAAGCGAGTCACGAGCGGGATGAGCAAGCCGACAAGCAAATCCTTTTTGGTTTTGAAGTAGTTAAAGATCGTTCCTTCCGAAACACCTGCCTCCTTTGCCACCTCGCTCGTGCGGCTGGCACCAAACCCTTTTTCAGAAAAAACCCGCACAGCAGCTTCGAGGATTTTCCAATGTTTTTCGGTCAGTTCAGAATCGGGAAGGAGGTCAAATTCAGTTTCGATGTTGTCACGTTGATTTTGATCGTTGGTGGTATCTGCCATGGTCAACCTCCGATGTAATTGAGCACTCACTCAATGAGTGAGTCATTACTCAGATCATATCTCGCGTTGGAGCTTGAAGTCAAGGGGAGTGTTTTTTCGGAAATGAGAATGGGGAGCATCGAGGTACTCGACAGTTTCTCATAAGGGGACAACAAGGAGGAGGGGAGGGGTCAAGCGAGTGATGGAGGCCATCTGTTTGTGGCAAAACGACGAAGGAAAATCCAACTCGCTATTCTTTCTATGCTCGGTATCCGTTATACTGAAAGTGGAAATTCTTTATCATGCAGGATACGGTTTTCGAGGATGCCCCCACCTGTTGGTGCAAAAAGTCGATCCTCGAAAAAAAGCAGTTTCCAGCAGGGACGCAACGTCTCGTGAAGCCGCGCCACGACTGCGTTTTCTTATCCCGGCCGAGGTCGGTAACAATGGCAGACCCGTTAGATAGGGGACTGAAAGGGCAGTGGGTAGCCCTTGCCCAAGTGCTGAACCCAGAAGTAACAATGGCAGACCCGTTATATAGGGGACTGAAAGATGTAATCGTTATCGGCATTTTGTATGTATCATCATGTAACAATGGCAGACCCGTCATATAGGGGACTGAAAATCTCCGGCGTTGATCGCAATGACCGCATGATCTTGGCCGTAACAATGGCAGACCCGATATATAGGGGACTGAAAGTGCCTGATCCTGTTGTTTAGTTGTTGTTGAAGCTGGTTGTAACAATGGCAGACCCGTTCGATAGCGATAATCAGCCAACTCAAGCATAAGCTCTGTGTAGATGTTTCTATTAAGTTATTGAGCGATAAAAGTCATTGGGGGAGTAGTCTTTTGACACTCCTCTTTTTTGTGTTTCTAAGTGGTCAGATTAGATTGACGGTCGCGTTCAAGGGTGATAAGAATCGGACATCGTGATTAGAAGAAACCCACATGAAAATGACAACTTGTATCTCTATCTCCGATTTCTTAATCCAAGTTTCCTTCCTATCACAAACTAACGACAGGGAGTATTGAATGCTGGGTCGATCTCGAATCGATGTCAAACGAAATTTCAGTTTCATGGGAAAAATCAAAAGGCTACACCTGCTCCGATTATGATTGCTACATCTGTTTGGGGAAACTTGTGCTTTCAGAAATTACATCTCTTGAGGTCTGATACTTAGCAAATCTATATTCAAAGCGGGCAGTAACAAAAAATAACTGAAGAGACTCTACACATCTACAATTCCTCAAGAGTTAGAATTGTTGTGTACAAATGAATAACTATTATATATAATTACCGAATGTATAACTGTGAGGAACTTTTTATATATACACTGGATTATTTGTAATAGGAGGGCATTTTTATGTCTACGGTTGAATATACGGCAAGTTCGACGCTTGCCAAAATCAAGTTAGGGAGACGTATTTCAGAATTGATGACCGAGAAAGGCGATGCGTATAGCATTCGTGCATTTGCGGAGAAAATTGGGATGAATCGCGAGACATTCCGTCAAATGCTTCTTGGCACGAGACGTATTGCTCCTTCGGAATTAGAACTTATTTCGAAAGGGCTAAACGTGTCCCCTGAACGCTTGAAACAGGAGGATACCTTTCAAAAAGAGCAAGAATTGGTAAAAGTTCTGACTGGCAAAAAAAGAACAAAAGTGATGTTGATTCGAGCGAATGCCCTTGCAATGGAGTTGGTCGAAGTTGCTAAAGGCATGACGGAGAGAGGAAATAGCCTGAATCTTTTAGGCCGGGTCCTTTTTGTTCAAGAAAGATTCGAGGAAGCACACCAAACATGGTTGACTGCTTACGAGTATGCAAAAAGCGTTGAAACAGAATTTGATGATAAACAACTGCTGTATCTTGTTACCTCGAACTTGATGTTAACTAGCTCCATTCGTAAAGAATATAGTCAGATCGAAGAGATGCTAAAACTCGTTGAAGAAGTGTTTTCTGATGACCCAAATAAACTTGGGCGGGCGTATTACACTCGAATGAAAATGTACGAGGATCGCGGCGAGTTGGTACAGGCAAAAAAACTTGCGTATCGTTCACTGGAACTTTTTGAGCAGACAAATGACAAAAAACAAATTGGACACGCCTTAATTAATGTCGCGCATTATGAATACATTGCGGGTGATTACAAAACGTCTGCCAGATTGTTAGTTTCAGCAATCAATACAGTGCAGGAGTTTGAAGGTATACTGATCCTTGCAGTAAAAGAATATGTTAAGTCGTTACTGCAACTTCGTGATTACGACATGGCGATGCAAGTTCTAAATGAATACGAGTCACTTGCACAGGAGTATCCAGAATATTGGGGACGTTTACAGGTGATGCAAACTGTCGTCAGAGATGATCCGTCTTATGCAGAGTCGGTAATTAATAATCCGAACATTAGCCAAACGCTCCGTTATCTCGCTTGTAAATCACTGATGGAATATTATTTTTTGAAAGATGACGGAGAAAGTGCGATAAGATACTATGAAAAGAGTCGTATGCTTTCTGGTACCAAAAGTGAGTTTCTAAATGAGGAGGGATTTTAGTGAGAAAATGGGTACTATCGGGATTGATGTTTGCAGCCATTCTTAGCTTGCTTACAGGCAGTTTGTCTGTAAGCAACCAAGCGCAAACCTCTCCACCTGAACCTGGAATCGCCGCATATCGGTAAACAATCGACCCCTCGTTAATTTTAGCGAGGGCGTTTTTATGTCATTTTCCGAATTGACATATGGCGTTTTACGCAATGGCAAGGCACTTAATTTAAAATATATTATTTGCAATCCATCCCAATTATCCTAATCTTAGATACTTAATTCTGGAAAGGATGATGGGAATGATGTCACTCGGTCAAAGAGTTCGTGAACTTCGCCTGAAAAAAGGTACTACTCAAATTGAGCTTGCTTCTGGCATATGCACACCATCTTTAATTTCGCAAATTGAAAGTGACCGGGCGCGTCCCTCGTATAAAACGCTGGTTGCGATTGCGAATCGCCTCGAAGTTCCACTTGAGCAACTCTTAAAAGAGGTGAATCTGGATCTCGAATACTCCAGCAAATACAAATTGGCGATGAGCATGGTCCGAGCGAAGGAATTTCAAACAGCCATGCCGTTGTTGCATGATCTATTAGAACACACACAGCATCGGATTCCACAAGAGAACTTGCAGATAGAATTTGCACGATGCCACATTGCGTTGGGGAATCTTCTTGAAGCGGAAAAAGTGTTGAATCAGCTCTATCAAATTTGCAACACGGGACGGAACAACCATTTGCTCGCTGAAGTGATGTTAGCTCTTGGGCAGGTCGCTTTGTTGAAAAATGAATATCCGATCTCACTCTTTCATACGAGCCGAGCTTGGGATGAAGTACAAAGAGTTGAAGATCTTGACGCAGATTTTCAAGCAAAGATTCTGATGCAGTTCGCGACCCTTCATGAGCGGATGGGGAAGGGTTCGGAGGCGGTCGAGTATTACGAGCAGGCATTGTTACTCAATCGGTGCAATGGTGAAGAACGAGGGAAGACATACATCCGTTTGGCAGAGCTCTATGATCGGCAAAAGAAGTATGAACAAGCAGAAGAATATGCGATGAAGGCAAAAGTGCTGTTGGAGGAACAAGCGAACAGGCAACAGTGCCACGCGATGCAACATCGCTTGGTCATGCTGCAACGTGCGTCGAGCGATTGGAAGATGTCCGTTCAAAAACTGTTATCCATAGCGGATCAGTATGAGCGAGATGGGGACAAATCTAAAGCTGGAGACATCATGGCAGACATAGCGATGATCTGCTTGGAACATAATGAACTAGACGAAGCCTGGGCATACGCAGAAAAAGCTCGAATGGCGCTTTCAGACACTGATCCGATAATAGGGAAAGTCCACCGTGTTCTCTCCTTTGTCTATTTTCATCACAATGACGAGTTGAAGGGAGAAAAACACCTGACCAACGCGATCAAGATTTTTGAGCAGCACGGCAAGATGGCGGAGCTTGACGAAGTGAATCGGCAAATGTGCCAGTACTTGGACAGGAAGGGAGAGCATCAAAAAGCATATGAACGGATGGTTCGATTTCAGCAGAACCTGATCGAGCAACTCGACCAGCGTGGGATTGTGTTGTGAAAGTAAAGCTGATGACTCCTTATGAGAGACTGAATTGGGAGTGCTATTCTCGAACGAAGGTGAGGATCGGGAGGTTAGCAGGTTGCCTGTTCATCCATAAGAAGGATCAGGATCGTTGGTACTTTCGCGGTCATCGAGTGCAAGCACAAAATTTTTATCAGGCCATGTCCAAATTTGAAGAGAGAATTTTCGGCGTAGCGGGCTTAGCTGACGGTGTTTTATGGGAAAGAGCAGGCGCGATGGTCGGCGTCAATGGCAGTTGGGGGTATCTGTACAAGCGCAAGGCGCGACAAGGAAATTGGATGTGGTGCGGGCACGAGTTCGAAGCGGGGACGGAAACAGATGCGAAGTTGCATCTTGAAGGTTTGGACGGTTAGGAATCATCGACGGCGACCTTTGTTGGTCGTCTTTTTGTTGAGTACATACTGATCTGGCGTAACGAAAAAATTTTTCGATAGTTGTAGCGCAATTTTTAAAATCCCGCTTTACTGATCGGTTTCGAAGGCCGTACGAAAGTCTCGTGATGCGGTTACAAGATAAACTTAGCTATTTTATCCAGGGAAAGAATACCTTATACTATAGGAGGAAACAATAAAAGCAACAAGGTATCTTTTCGAGGATACCCCCTATTTTGAAGCAAAAAGTCGATCCTCGAAAAAAGCAAGATGCAGTCCGAATCAAAGAGCGCCAGAAGCCTTGCTATGCCTCGTTTTATCGTTGGCCGATTCGGTCGGTAACAATGGCAGACCCGATATATGGGGGACTGAAAGTTCCTCGGTGTCGATCTTGTAAACGCGGTGTCCCATAGTAACAATGGCAGACCCGTTGTATAGGGGACTGAAAGATATTGTTCTTGTGTAGCGGCGAGTTGGTGTCCGTTATCGTAACAATGGCAGACCCGTTGTATAGGGGACTGAAAGATAAAGTAACGAAACTCCATTGTCTCCCGCATGAAGGTAACAATGGCAGACCCGTTAGATTGGGGACTGAAAGGTGAAGAGCAACCACGCTTCGCGGCAGGTGTAATACTGTAACAATGGAAGACCTGATATATAGGGGACTGAAAGTGGATCTCGTAGTACAGTTCTTTTGATGTCGACTCAATGTAACAATGGCAGACCCGTAAGATAGGGGACTGAAAGTGAAAAGCGGACAGCCTTTTCAGCGCTTTGAGGCCGAGTAACAATGGCAGACCCGTTGTATAGGGGACTGAAAGTAAAAGAATTCAACGAAGTCGGTAAAAATCTCCGCAGGTAACAATGGCAGACCCGTTATGTAGGGGACTGAAAGTCTCGATCGGTATGCTGAATCCTTTTCACTGTGTTTGTAACAATGACAGACCCGATATATAGGGGACTGAAAGTTCTGTTGGAACATGTGGAAAAAAACCTGACAAACGACGTAACAATGGCAGACCCGATGCAAAGCGCATTTAAAGCAGACCATAGCTAAGCAACTCCCCCGCCCTTCATCTCCACACGCATCGCAAAAAGACCTTTCGACCACTGCCGCAAAGGTCTTTTTGCATTTCCGTATTGCTCTGCCCATGAGAACCCTGATTTTACACGTCGCTGTTCCCTATTCCAAATACAGATGATCCGGGTGCGGATGGCTCAGGAAGTCATGATGTGAGATCGACCATCCGTATGCGCCCGCATAGAGGAACAGGATCACATCGCCGATGCGCAAGTGGGGCACGGTGATGTCGCTGGCCAGCACGTCTTTGGGCGTGCAGAGTTGCCCGACGACGGTGAGCGGGATGTTGTTGACTTCTTTGCGCTCGAACGCGTAGTCCCAACGCTCCGAGGGCAGCACCACAAACGGATGGCTATGTTGCCACGAGACGGGCAGGCGGAAATGTTGGGTGCCGCCGCGCACGATCGCATACGTTTTGCCGTGGTTTTCTTTGATGTCCAGCACTTCGACAGCATAGTAGCCGCAAGACGCAGTGTTATAGCGCCCGCATTCGAAGAGCACGGTCAGCCCCTCAGGCAGTTCTGCTTCCAACATCGGCCCCAATTCGCTGACAAAAAGCTCCCAGTCGAACTGGTCGTTCAGATCGGCATAGTTGACGCCAATCCCACCGCCGGCATTGAGCGTGGAGAGGGTGAGTTCAAATTCGGCCGCCCACCCTTTGATGAGCTGGATGTAGTATTGTACCAATTTGACGTGCTCCGCCGCGTGCAAGTTGTTGGAGAGCGAGTGGAGATGGAAACCTTCGAGCTTTACGTGCGGCAAAGTTTTCGCCAGTTGGATCGCCTCGGCAATCTGCCCTTCGTCGATGCCGAACTGGGTCGGTCGCCCGCCCATCGCAAGTGTGGCGGTCGGCAGGGGGCCGCGCAGGTTGACGCGCAACAAGATCGGCATGACCGTGTTGCGCTTGCCGCACAGTTCGTTCAAGCGGCGCAGTTCATGTAGGCTTTCCACATGGATCAGCGACACGTGATGCTCAAGCGCTCCGATCAGTTCTTCGTCCGATTTGCCAGGGCCGCCAAAAATGATCGGAATGTCTGGCGAAACGGAGCGGACTTTGCGCACCTCACCGATCGATGCCACCTCGAAGCCATCGACGATCGGTGCCAGCGCCGCTAAGATCGGCAGCTCGGAGTTGGCTTTGATCGCATAGAAATAACGCGTGTTGGCAGGCATCGATTGTACGCGGGCCTGCACATGCGTGCACAGGTGCTCCATGTCGTACAGAAAGGCACAGAACGGTTTGTCGCTTTCCTGTTTGGCAGTATTGATATACTCAACGATCTTCTTCATGCGGTCGCTCCCTCCTTGGCTTGGTGAACGGATCTGTACAGAGGGTTGGGAAGATCCACATAGAGCGGCGTTTCGGCACGCCCTTGGAAGCGCGAGATCAGGTTGGCCTTCGCAGGGAGAAACGCGGTGTGGAACAGATCTTCCAAGCAACGCGTGGCACGTTCCGAAGTAAAGCCTTTGTGGGCGGTAATCGCTTCTGCCACGACTTGCCACAGTTCGCGTTCGGAGACATCGGTGTCATGCGCCAACGTGTGGAGCAGATGGCCGATGTGATTGACGAAAATGTAGTATTTGAAGCGGTGCCACGCCTGCTCGTCATCGAAAAGCGCTGCGCTGTCTGCTCGGAGAACGCTCCCACCCAGATCGCGCGAAACGGAGACGCCTTCTAAATCGCGGACATAAAAATGGGAGGGCCAACCTCGGTCGAATGCGATCATCGAGTTTTGCACATGCGCTTCGGCGCTGTACCCGTGGCGGAAAAATAGGTCGAGCAACGGCAGGAGGGAGATGCCGATATAGCGATGCAGCCATGCTTTTACAAAAGCGGCATCGAGCCGCTCAAGGCTCGTTTGTGCGGCCTGCTCGATAAAGCGGTACAACGCTGTCACGTCTTCGCCAGGCGGCGTTTCCAAAAGCGAGGCGACGACGACGGGCGTCTGTTCCTCCTCCTGCCCAATCCGAACCGGATTTTGCCGGAAGATGACAGCAAAGCTTTCGATCAGCCGATGTTTTGCCGCTTCGGACAGACCTGGTGGGACGAGCGTTCGATACCCCGCTTCAGCGAGCACGGTAAAACCTCCATAGGGCATCGGACGCAAACGTTCGGTGTAGGTCGCCGCATCGAGCGTACGCTGCAGTTGATCGAGCGGATTGACGCGGATGAAGTTGGTGATGCGGACATTGATCGGGAGTTTGATGTACACACCAAGACCTGGCGACCAGACGGTGCGTACCGATGAGGTCGGGTGCACCGCCACGCCGAGCGGTCCGAGGTAGACCAACTGCCCGCATTGGATCAGTTCCTGTACTTCCGGCCAGCCCAGCAGATGTTTGGCCTGCCATGGATGGCAAGGCAACAATTTGTAATGCTGACGGTCGGACGAGAGGCGATGCTTCGCTTCTTCCAACAGGTCGGCTGGGAACGGGTCGATGTCGGTCCCTTCCACCCATGCTTCCTGCACGATCTCCGGCGCTGCCGCAAAGTAACTGAGCACAAAGGAAGCATTCAGTTCCGGTGCATAGAGCGGCAAATCTTCCGCTGAGAATCCTTCCGAGCTTTTGGGGGTCGGATGGAACGGATGTCCGAACACCAACCCGCTTTCGGAGCGCTTGGTTCGTTCGCCACCTGTCAGCTCCCACAGCTTGGCGCCGTGCTTTAGGTGGTGCTGGACGAACAAAGTCGTTTTTTCAATCGAGTTTTGCACCTGCTCGGACAAGGCTTCCGTGCGGTGCTTGCGTGACAACGGGTCTGGATCGCGCTGTCCGACTTCGAGCAGAATGGCATTGGCCACTTGCAAAGCGTCGGCCGGTTGCAGGGAGCGCTCTGCCGTTTCGATCCAAAAATGCTGGCCGTAGCGGTGATGCCCGAACAAGGAGGAGTAGCGGAGCGAACCATACAGGCGCGTCTTGGTGGCGGGAAGTTCAAGGCAGAAGAGGTGTCCGTCCGCTTGCAGGGTTTCCAGTGTTACAGCTGGCAACGCCTTACAGCGGGGGTCGACTGGCAAAAGGACGGTTGGCGCTTGGCCCGTTTCTCGCAAAAACGTATTGAACAGGCGTTCAGCAGCAGCCGATTGTGCTGCAGAACTGGCCTGATGCAGATGCTGATCGGTCATCGCGTTCACCTCTAGTACAGGTTCAGGCGTGTGCCTGCATTTTCAGACACGGCCCGTTGGTACACTTCATGAGCGGAAGCGATGTCTTCAATCGCGAGGCCCATCGGGTTGAGCAGAATGATCTCGTCTTCATTTTCCCGACCCGGCTTGCTTCCGGTCAAAATTTCCCCTAGTTCTGCGTGGAGCTTTTCGCGGGAGAAGGTGCCTTCGAGCACGAGCTGGTTGATCACCTTCTTCTCGCGGTTGCACTGATCCCAGTCGTCCACGACCACTTTGTCCGCTTTGAGGAAGACTTCTTTTTCCACGTCCATGATCGAGATGTTGGAGACAAACGCGCCCTTTTTCAACCAAGCAAACGGGATGTACGGCTTGTCGGTGACGGTGCAGGTGACGACGAGGTCGCCTTGGCGCACCGCGCTTTCCGCATCGGTCGCCACGATCACCTCAAGACCTTCGCGCTGCTCTTTCAAGGTGTCGGCGAGGCGGTGGGCTGCCGCTTCGTTGAGGTCGAAAAGGTGAATGGTCGTGATCGACGGGAACTGTTCGAGCAGGGAACGGAGTTGCATGCTAGCGATGATGCCCGAACCCATGCAAGCGACGGTGGTGAAGCCTTCACGCGCCAAATAGCGAGCGGCCAGCACCGTGACCGCGGCGGTGCGCATGCCGGAGATCAGACTGCCTTCCATGACGGCGATCGGGTAGTTGGTCTCAGGATCGTTGAGCACGATCAGCGCAGAGGCGCGTTCCATGCCGCGCTTTTGCGGATTGTCCGCTTTCGAGCCGATCCATTTGATACCCGACACCGGCGCTTCACCGCCGACATAGGCAGGCATCGCGATGATGCGGTCGGCGATGTGGCCGTTTTTCTCATCGACACGCAGGTAGGGCTTGAGCGGTTGGACGATATCTTTTTTGCTGTGCAGTTCAAGGGCGTTCGACAGCGCTTTGACGTACAGGTCGGAAGTGCCACCGCCGACGGAGATGATGTCAGCTTTGCTCAGGTAGAGAATGGAAGGGTTGTTCATTGTATGGTTCTCCTCTCAGGGGTGGAAATTGTAGTTGGTCGATTTAGCTACGATGCAGGGACTTTACCCACTCTGCGTCATAGACGGTGTCGAGATAGCGGTCGCCGCGGTCGGGCAGGATGATGGCGATGCGAGCCGTTTCGGGCAAGGTGGGTAACACTTTTTGCAACGCTGCGATCACCGAGCCGGACGAGCCGCCGGCGAAGATGCCTTCCTGATCGAGCAGTTGGTTGCAGCCAGAGACCGATTCGAGGTCGGTGACGTGCACCACCTGTTGAATTTCGGCCGGGCTGAAAATCTCCGGCACGCGAGAGGCCCCGATGCCGGGCAGTTCACGCGGAGCAGGCTTGGTGCCAAAGATCACCGAGCCGACCGCATCGACGGCGATGACTTGTAGCTGCGGGAATTTTTCACGCAGGCGGCGGGAGATGCCGAGGATGCTGCCCGTGGTGGAGACGGGCGCGATCAGGTAGTCAAGCGTTCCATCTATGCTCTCAGCGATCTCGCTGCCAGCTCCGTGGTAGTGCGATTTCCAGTTCAATTCATTGGCATACTGGTTGATCCAGTACGCGTTGGGCAATGTTTGCAAAAGCTCTTTCACACGGTTGATGCGCGTTTGCAGATAGCCCCCTGCCGCATCGGGGACGCTGACCATGTCGATGTTCGCCCCGAACTGCTTGATGATGTTCAGGTTGGTCTTGGTGATCTTCGGATCGACAATCGCGGTAAAGCGCAAGCCGTACATGCGGGAGATCATCGCCAGCGCGATGCCGAGATTGCCCGACGTACTTTCGATCAGGTGGGTATCGGGTGTGAAAATGCCATCGGCCAAGCCTTTTTCGATGATGTAGCGAGCGGGGCGGTCTTTCATGCTGCCGCCGGGGTTCATCAGCTCCAACTTGGCATATATGTTCCGGCCGGGGAACAGCCGGTTCAACTGCACGAGCGGCGTGTTGCCAACACAGTCGGCAATCGACTGTAACACCGGACGCGGTTGCTCCGGCGCGAGGACGAAGGATGCGGTCAAACGAGACACCTTCCTTTGCAAATATGGGAATGAGAATCATTATCACCATAACTTATATTGAATGATAACCATTCTCATGTCAATAACTTTGTTCGCGCTTCTCTTTTTTTAATAAAAAAATAGTAAAAAAGCCTTGCGCTTCCGAAGGAAGGCAAGGCTTGGGTAGGCATATTCGATTAGGCGTTGTAAGCGGTGAGCAATTCTGCTCGCTCGGCGTTGCAGACAAGCGGACAGGTGGTACAGGATTTGTTGCCGGGGAACTGGTTCCACAGGCAACAGGAATTGCGCACACGAATTTTGCGAGCTGGAGTGATCTCTTCCAGCCAGACTTCGTGGAACGTTTGGGAAAGCGGCGGCGCAGTGAAACCGACCGAGTGAAAGAGTACCTCTTTGTCGGCTTGTGCGGCTTGTTGATAGACGGGGTGGTCGCACAGTTCCCCGTACAGATAGCCGACAAAGTTACCGACATTGCCCCACATGACTTTTGGGGACAGTTTGAACTCGGAGGCGATCTGATAGATCAACGGCCCGAGCGTCCGATCGAACAGCGCTTTGAGCACAAGTTGCACCTGTGCAGAATCGTGATGGACATGGCCAGGGCCAAGGTTTTGATAATCGTGGGGCAGGCGATTGACGAGCAGTTGCAGGTGACTGCTATCAAGGATCACACGGGCAGGCAGGTTGTCCACGAGCACGATCTCCGTCGAGTCGGCATCGGCGATCAGGCCAAGCCCGACGGTTGACAGCGGCGTGAGAACGGAAGCGAGCAAGACGGAAGCCAGCCGCTTTTGAAACAGCGATGCGGCAGCGACTAGGTTGTTTGACTGCATCTGCGTCGCCACATTTTGCATCAGATTGCGCAACAAAGTAACGTCCTTGAGCAGACGTTCGATCGCAATGCCTTCTGGACGATCTTGCTCCTCTGCAAAATGGAAGGGCAGGCGCATCCCTTCTTGACGCAAACGTTCGATGATTTTCACATGCTGCGGCAGCTGGTTCATCTTGTATACAAACTCCTTTCCAGGAAAAGAGGGTTCGGTTAGATTCGTTACTTGTAGCATAGGTGATAATGATTCTCGTTGTCAAGGATTCTGTACAAAAAACAGTGGTAGAACGCAGGAAGCGGCTGTATAGATATGAAGGGGAGCATATCCAAAAATGGAAGGTTTCGTTTATAATAGAATTAAAAATTGAAGGAGTCGTCCAGCATGCTTGAGATCAAAAAGTTAGGACTTGAAGATACAGAATTATTTGCCAAACTGTACCGCAACGCGTACCCGGGTTTTGGCGGCACGCTGGAGCAAGTGGTAGCTTCGATGAAGCGCTTTTTCAGCTTTCCGGAGCGCACGTTTTACGGAGTCTTCCGTGAGCAAACGATGGTCGGCGGCATGTGCCTGCTCGATTTTGAGATGAACCTGCGCGGTCAAGGCATGGTTCCGGTGGGCGGCGTCGCGTTGGTCGCAGTCGATCTCTTGTATAAAAAAGAGAAGATCGCCAAGGAGATCATGACTTTCTCACTTCAGCATTTCCGTGAAAAAGGGACCAGCTTTGTCACGCTGTTTCCGTTTCGCATGTCCTTCTATAATCAGATGGGCTTCGGTGCGGGCGTCGAGCACCGTCGCTTCAGCATCGAGCCGTCCAACCTGCCGCGCTATACGAGCAAGGACAATTTGGAAATTCTGACGAGCGACAACCTCGAAGAAGTGGTCGCCTGCTACAACCGCTACAGTCTGACGCGCAATGGACTGACCCCGTTGTCTGCGCACCATCTCGAAGGGTTCTTCAAGGCGGACAGCGCCCGCGTCGTCGGCTTCCGCGAAGACGGTGTGTTGAAAGGCTATATGTTGATGCGTTTCATCAAAGATCACATGCTGGTCAACCAGATCTATATCCCGCACATCGTCTACGAGAGCGATCAGGCCTTGCAGGAGCTGTTCACCTTCTTGCACAGCCAAGCGGACCAGTTCCACCGCGTCAACATCAGCACACAAGATGAGGGGATTCATTACTTGTTGAGCACCACATCGACGAACATGCACGATGTGTTCGATTCGATCTTCCTCGAAACCAGCGTCAGTGGTTGCGGGTTGATGGTGCGCGTGGTCGATGTTCCAAAGTTGTTTGCCGAATTGCAAAAACACAACTTCAACGGGGAGACGTTCAAGCTGAAGCTGACCCTCGAAGACAGCTTTCTCCCGCAAAACGAGGCCAGCACGTTGCTGTATTTCGACGAAGGCCGTCCGCAGATGGTGACCGAGGGTCCGGTCGATGCCGAACTGACGCTTCCTGTCGCCGATTTTTCCAGCTTGCTCGCAGGCACGACCACGTTCGACCGCCTGCACCGCTTAGGTTTGGCCAAGCTGTCCGATGCGGCGCATGTGGAGACGCTGACCCGGCTGTTCCGCACCAATGAGAAGATGATGTGCATGTTTGCGTTTTAGGAGTGAGCTGGTATAGTAAAACTACAACTGCATAAGTCGGCAGTAAGGTGCCCTCGCACATAGCACGAGGGGTAACAGGGAATCGGGTGCAAATCCCGAGCGGTCCCGCCACTGTAACCGGGGAGCTATCTCTCAGCAATGTCACTCAATCCACGTTGGGGAAGACGAGAGAACGCGATGATTCGGAAGCCAGGAGACCTACCTTGCTCGCTACACCAAGCAACCTTCGCGGAAAGGAACGGTGTGTCCACTTGACGATCTCATTTTGATGTCGTCCACTTCGTTGTACACGCCCCAACCCAACCCTATCGGTTGGGTTTTTTGTTTGGCTACAGCAGTATCGTTCAAAAAGGAGTGTATTACGATGACACAGTTCAGCAAGCCAAGTAGTGAGTCGAGAACCAGCATGACCGATCTCGTATTTCCACCGGACACCAACCATCACAAAACGATCTTTGGCGGCAAAGTGATGGCCTATGTCGATAAAATCGCCTGCATCGCCGCGATGCGGCACAGTCGCAAACCGGTGGTTACGGTCGGCAGTGACAATTTCGATTTTTTAGCGCCGATCAAGACGGGGGAAGCGATCAATCTGGAGGCGTATGTCACATGGGTGCACAAAACCTCGATGGAAGTCTATGTGAAGGTGGAATCGGAGAACCTGCTGACCGGAGAGCGACAATTGACGGCAAGGGCCTATCTGACGTTTATCGCATTAGATGAGGAAGGGAAGCCGACTGCGGTGCCGCAAGTTGTACCGCAATCTGCTGAGGAGCGCAGGCAGTACGAATTGGCAGAAGGACGCTATGCGGTGCGGATGGAACGTCGGAAGAAGATGGCGCAGGAACAATTGTAAGCGAATGGAGTGATCTCTTTGCACCTTCTGTTCGCAAGGGCGTCTGCAGCTGAGCGCAAACGACAGAGGATGGAGAGGACCCCAAACAGCAAAGGAGCCCGCGTGGACTCCTTTGCTGTTTCTGCATTTTATACACGCGAGGAAACAAACGGGCAACGCGATTACTTGTTCTCCGCCAAAAAGGCGTTGATGATTTTTTGAATCGATTCGAGCGGGATTTGAATCATCGTCTTCATCAAATGTGGGATCGGGCGTCCACCCAACGTATATTGGTCGTCTTTTAAGCTTTTCAGAAGTTCTCTGTAGGGAAATTCGAAAGGTCGCTCAGTGCCGACAGTTAGTTTGACGGGGCGAGGGTCGTCGGTGCGCCCGAGCAAGTAATCGAGCGAGACGTTGAGGTTGTCCGCAATGTTGACCAAGGTCGCATAGTTAGGCTCGCGAGTGCCGTTTTCGTAGTTGGAGAGTGCGCTTTTGGTCAGATTCAAGATGTCTGCAAACTTCTGCTGCGAAAGGCCGCTTTTGACTCGAAGTGCTGATAATCGTTCACAAAATGTGTTTGTCACACATACGCCCCCTTCTTAAAATCACGTAATGTGATTGCCATTTCCTCCCCATCCTATCATGGTGATTCTCATTCGTATAGAGCAAAATGGTACACATAATGTGTACTTGCTGTACTTTGCGTTGAACTGTTCACGATACGTATCTATAATGATTGCATATAGGTTTCGAAGTGTGGGCGGGAGGGCGCATGAAAAACGAGAAGATGGCAGCATTGCGCGGTGATCGAACGCAAAAGGAAATGGCGAATGAGATTGGGATTCCGGTCAGCACTTATGCGATGATCGAGGCAGGGCACAGGTTTCCGCGCAGGGAACTGCAGATCAAGTTGGCGCGGTTTTTCAAGCTGACGGTCGATGAGTTGTTTTTCGACCAAGCAGGTGTGGAGGAGAAGGAGTAGCTGACAGCATAGCGGTTCGATTGGCCCAGCTCGGAAGGGCTTGGCACACGGAGAACTCTGCTCCGTCGCTCGCTTGACAAATTTTGATCGCGGAGAGTAGGATTACCTGTGTGTATGGGCAGTATGGATAATAGGTAGACTCATTACGGTTACTAGAGCTTAGGAGAGACAGGTCAGATTGTACCTGGACATCATGCAGTCCGATGATTGGCTTCCATCAGGTGACTCTCTTTGGACGGATGGGTACCTGATGGAGCGCCTTTCTTGCAACAGGTGCAATCCTGACCCGCCTCTTCTATTGTTTTACAAGGGGATTAGAGTGCGGATGCTTGCAACACTTTGATCCCCCAATAAATGCATTTGAGTGTCTCAGCCGTCGCTGCGCTGAGCAGTGAAAAGATGAGCAGCCTTGTTTGGAAACGCTTGGTGTTCAGTTGGAGCCATAGTTTTTTGTTCAAAACAAAAACTCCCTTTTCTGGCCTGCATGACATCGTTTTGATTGTAACTGGAACAATCTGCTTATGCAATGGTTGTAAACATATTTTTTCATAAGTGTAATCAATGGGGCTGACAATTGAATCTTGCTAAAAAGCAGAAGCGAAGCACACATGTTGTGCTTCGCTTCTTTTGGTTAGAGTGATTTCATAAACGTTTCCAAGCGATCCATCGCCTCTTGCAACTGCTCCATCGACGAAGCATAGGAGATGCGAATGAATCCTTCACCCAGTGGAGAAAATGCAACGCCGGGCACGACGGCGACCCGAGCTTGTTCGAGCAGGCGGGTGGCGAAGTCGAAGGAGGACAGGCCGAATTTTCGGATCGAGGGGAAAAGGTAGAACGCTCCGCTCGGCTTGACCAGATCAAAGCCCATGGCGAGCAGGCGAGCACAGACGTAATCGCGGCGCTGGCGATATTCTTCACGCATCGGTGCGGCGTCGTCGATCCCTGCTGTCAGCGCTTCTAACGCAGCATACTGCGAGATCGAGGAAGCGCAGGCGGCATTGTATTGATGGACTTTGACCATCTGTTTTGTTAGATAGGCGGGGGCAAACGTAAGGCCGATGCGCCAGCCGGTCATCGAGTGTGATTTGGACAACCCGTTGATGACGATCGTCTTTTCGCGCATCGCAGGCTGCGCGGCGATCGACGCATGCGTTCCTTCATATAGTAGTTCGCTATAAATCTCATCGGAGATGACGAAGACATCGCGGTCGCGCAACACTTCGGCGATCGCCTGCAAGCTGTCCGCATCTTGAACCACTCCGGTCGGATTGGACGGTGTGGGCAAGATCAGGCAACGGGTCTTGTCGGTCAACGCCCGTTGCACCATCTCGGCGGTGACGCGAAATTCGGTTTCTGTCGTATCCAAATAGACTGGAACTGCACCGCACAGGGAGATCAGCGGCTCGTAGCCTGGGTAGATCGGGCCTGGCAGTAGCACTTCTACTCCTTCAGTTAAGATCGTGCGCAGCGCGATGTCGAGCGCTTCGGATGCGCCGTTGGTGACGATGATCTCCGTGTCCGGGGAGTAGGAAAGACCGTATTTGGCAGACAAAAAAGCGCTGGCTGCTGCTCGCAACTCAGGCAGTCCGGCGTTGGGTGTGTAAGAAGTGCGGTTGTTTGCGATGGCAGTTTGACCTGCCGTCTTGATATGCTCTGGAGTTGGGAAGTCGGGCTGGCCGAGTGTGAGTGAGATCGCGTCTGGGTATTCGGCTGCGATCATCGCAAACTTGCGAATGCCCGACATTTGAATGTCCCGTACGCGCTGGTTGAGCAAGTGTTCCATCATCGATCATCCTTTTTCCGATTTGACGTTCTCCCTATCTTACTCCAAGAGCGGCCAAGAAAAAAGCAACCCTTCCGATTTTTCATCCTTCCGAATGCGCAAAGTCTCGGGCGTGGCAAATGGGTCAGAGCTGTGCGGAACGGGCTTATTTGATCTGCCCACGAAAAAGGGATCTGCTCGGTGGAGCAAATCCCTTTTTCGTGGGTGACCCGTTGATTAGCAGGGAGGAATGAGCAGGATAAACAACACGAAGATGATCAGGAAGACGACCGCCCAACGCGTGTGTGGACCAAGTGCACCGTACATAACAAAGTCACCCCCTTCGAAATGTTGATGATACAGTAGATGTCAAAGAGGACAAGTTTGCAACTGACAAGTGTCCAACTCGGTCATGCAGTAGATGTTTATGGTACAATGAGTAAAATTTTTCGTCGTTGAGGAGGATGTGCGTCATGCTGAAACACGTATTATTTGAAGGCGCTGAATTGCGTCTACTGGAGGAATTTCATGCTGAGGAGTTCTTTCGTTTGACCGATGCGAATCGTGAGCATCTGCGCGAGTGGTTGCCGTTCGTAGATGGAGTGCAGGCGGTGGAGAACACGCTCGGATTCATTAAGATGGGCCGAGAGCAATATGCGAACAACCAAGGCACACACTACGGGATCTTTTATGAAGGTCAGCTCGCAGGCGTGATCGGCTATCATTTTATCGATTGGAGCAACCGTGGCACTTCGATCGGTTATTGGCTGGGCCGGTCATTCACAGGGCGTGGCTTGATGACAGCAGCAGTCAAGGCGCTGGTCGATCAGGCGTTTCAGGAATATCAACTGAATCGGGTGGAGATTCGGGTCGCGACAGGCAACGTGAAGAGCCAAGCTATTCCGGAGCGACTCGGATTTGTCAAAGAAGGTGTGCTCCGCCAGCGCGAATGGATGTATGATCGCTGGCTCGATCATGTGGTCTATTCGATGCTTGCTTCCGAGTGGGCAGGACAGTAAGCGATGGAAGCGATTCAAACGCTGGCCCGCTGGATCAAGGAATCGAGGTACACCGTCGTATTGACCGGGGCAGGGATGTCTACGGAGAGCGGGCTGCCCGACTTTCGCTCCGCTAGCGGTTGGTGGCAGAACATCGACCCGCGTACGGTGGCAACGGTGGAGGCGCTGGAATCGAACTATCGACTGTTTCAAGAGTTCTATGCGATGCGCATACGTGGGTTGGACGTTTGCAAGCCGCACCGCGGTCATCACATTTTGGCGGAGTGGGAGCAGCGCGGCTTTTTGCATAGCGTGGCGACACAAAATGTGGACGGCTTTCATCAGCAGGCGGGCAGTCAACAGGTATACGAACTGCACGGTTCGCTTCGCACGGTGCGTTGCAACACCTGTGCGCATCAGACCGCACAGACCGACTTTTTGGCGGGGAAAGCTTGTCCGCTCTGTCAGGGCAAACTGCGGCCCGATGTGGTGCTGTTCGGGGAGCAACTGCCCGCGCTGCCTTGGCAACGAGCGCTGAACGACATGCGCAGCGCAGAATTGATGGTGGTGATCGGGACGAGTTTGCAAGTCTATCCGGTCGCACAGCTGCCAATGATGACACAGGGGAGGCTAGTGATGCTCAATGCGGAGCCGACCGAGCACGATGATCGGTTTGATCTGGTGGTGACAGGCAAGGCGGGCGAATTGCTGCAAGCGCTCAACTCACAGCTTTGATCCGTGGAGAAGGCACTCGAATGGCGAGTGCCTTTTGCGCACCCTAGTCTTGGACGCGAGGCCGGGTCGGGTCGCAATTCGGTTGGCAGAGGTTCGACACTGCGCCTAGCTTGGTCAGGTAATAGCATTCTTCACGATACATGTGATCGGGCATCAGCGGGGATAGGGTGCTGAGGAGGGTGTGGTCCAGTTCCATCTGTTCCAGTTCATTGAGGAATTCCATGAACAGCAGGATCTCCAGTTCGCTTTCTTTGTTCAATCGAGCAAGCGGTGGGAACTCCTGAAGTCCGGTGCGCAAGAAGCCTGCCATCTCGATCGCTTTTAGATAAAGGTCGCTGAAATGTGCGGAGAAAGATTTCGCTCTGGCGATGACCAACTTCTCGCTCATATCGGTGTAGGAGGCCAAGCCGTCCGCATGACCGGACGCATCGGGCAGCCAGAGCAGGTGGTGGTGGACAGCATGGAAGACGGGCGGTTCTTTGCCTTGTAGCAGATGGTTCAGGATGCGGCTGTATTCCTCAAGTTCGTTGACCATATGATTGAGGAACGTCGGTGGGAGTGTGAGCGCGATCTCTCCGGTCAGTTGGCGGGAGACGAGATGCAGTTTGAATTGGCGAAACTCGTGGGTCAGTTGGGCCGCTTGCTGAGCGAGCACGATCAGTTCCTCGTCCGACAAGTGATGGCGTGACGTTGCTAACAGCTGGTCAAATGAGGAGCGAAACGCGAGAGTGCGCTCAACTTCCCGCTTTTCTTGTGACGAGAGGGTGGCCAGAATGAATCGGGCATGATCGCCCATGATCTGGAGCCAAAAACGGTGTTCAAACAAGGCGGCCTGTTGATGGGTAGGCAAGTCGTCTCTCCTCCTTTTGTCATAGGCAACTTATGTGCGTTTACCCAGCAGCGTGCAGAAGAGATGAGCCTAACTTTTCCATTTTTGCAATCACAATAGATCAAAGCGGGCACCACTGAGCCTTGAGATACAGGGTTTAAAGGTGCCCTATGTCTAGTTATAGTGACTGCCCGTTGGATCTTAGGTCCGATTCATCAGACTACTACTTTCAATGGTTGTACCTTCCAAATCTTGTCGTGCAGGAAGTCTTTCGCTATGATCATGAAAAGCCCTTTTGGTCATGAAAAAACCCCTCCAATGTGGACCCTGGAGGGGTGTAAACTGCGATTCGAACGTATCGTGTGATGTTGCCAGCAGATCATCGTAGCGATTTTAGGCAGTCTTACGATTCGTTCGTGCGGTCTGATAAGCTCTGTTGTTTCAGTCGAAATGTATGGGTTTCAAGCCAAACAAATGCCCGAAACTAGATGTTCAACATCTTGCGGACGCCTTCAGCATCCAAAATGTTCCCGACGAGGAAGTTGCCGAATTCGCCAAAGCGAGCGGACACTTCGTCGAATCTCATTTCGTAGACGATGTGCTTAAATTGCAGCGCATCATCGGAGAAGAGGGTCACGCCCCACTCCCAGTCGTCGAAACCGACGGAGCCGGTGATGATCTGTTTGATCTTGCCTGCATAGGTGCGGCCGATCATCCCGTGCGAGCGCATCATTTCGCGGCGCTGTTCCATGGTCAGCATGTACCAGTTGTCTTCGCCGGAGCGCTTTTTGTTCATCGGGTAGAAGCAGATGTGCTTCGATTTCGGCAGAGACGGGTAGAGACGCGCACGCACTTGCGGGTCTTCATATGGGTTGGCATCCGGGCTGTTGACATAGTTAGAGAGCTCGACGACCGACACGTAGGAATAATCCTGGTAGGTGAAGTCGGCAAAGCTCGTTTTGTTAAATTCGGTTTCGATCGCATTCAGCTCTTCCAAGGACGGACGCAGGAACATAAACACCATGTCAGCTTTGTGGCCGAGGATCGAGTACAGCGCAGTGCTGCCCTCTTTCGCTTCTTCGTTCAGGTTCCATTTGTTGATCAGAGCCAGCAATTCGTCGATCGCTTGGTTGCGGTCTTCTTCGGACGCAGCCTTCCATGCGTCCCAATCCATCTTGCGGAAATCGTGCAGGGCAAACCAGCCCTCCAGCGTAAGCAATGCTTCGTTTTGACTCATGTCGTGACAACTCCTTTAATATGTACGTACGAACCCTCGCTTTCCCCGTTAGTATACCATAACGAATTTCGGTTCAACACGAAGTCACAGCATCGACAAATATGAAAGTTCCGTGTATATTTTGAAATTGTAATGAGTTAAATGTTGTTTCGTTTCTACGTTCTGATGTGGTAGAGTAATAGTTAGGCATTCTGATCTCGAAGGGGGTCTTCACCTTGAAAAGCCATTCAACAACTACTGCTGCATTGATTCCAGTTCCGCCGCATTTGACACCATTCTGCGTGGAACAAAACTATGACAAATACTCACCGATCGACCATGCGGTCTGGCGCTATGTACTTCGCCAAAACAGTGCATTTTTGGCGGAGAAGGGCTATGGCTCTTACGAAGACGGGATGCGTGTGACCGGCATGTCTACCGAGTCGGTACCGAATATTGAACAGATGAATCTCCAGCTTTCGAAAATGGGTTGGGGGGCTGTTGCGATCGACGGCTTTATTCCTCCGGTTGCTTTTTTCGATTTTCAAGCGCACCGACTGCTCCCGATCGCGGGCGACATCCGCACCTTGGATCATATCGCTTACACCCCGGCGCCTGACATCATCCATGAGTCGGCCGGACATGCTCCGATGCTGCACGATCCAGGTTACGCAGAGTTCCTCCAATTTTTTGGCGAAATAGGCGCCAAGGCACTCGCTTCCAAAGAAGATCATGATCTGTATGAAGCGATCCGTCTGCTGTCCATCGTCAAAGAAGATCCGCGGGCTACGGCGTTGCAGGTCGAGGAAGCGGAAGAAAATCTGAAGCGTGCCGAAGCTGCAGTCATCGAGTCGTCCGAAGCGGGTGACATCTCCAAGCTGTACTGGTGGACGGTGGAATACGGCTTGATCGGCTCGGTCAGCGATCCGAAGATTTACGGCGCCGGACTGCTCTCCTCGATGGGAGAAAGCCGCGCTCTGTACAGACCGCACGTGCAAAAGGTTGCTTTCGATCTGCACACCTGCTCGACCAAGGATTACAACATCACCGAACCCCAGCCGCAGTTGTACGTCTGTGAGAACTTCGATCAGTTGACTGAAGCGGTGAAAGAGTTTGCGAAAACGATGGCGTACCAAGTCGGCGGCACCGTGTCGTTGAAAAAAGCGCTTCGCTCGGACAACCTCGCGACGGCCGTCTATTCGTCCGGTCTGCAAGTGAGCGGCACGTTTACTCACCTTGAGTATGATGCTCAAGGTGAGGCGGTCTACTTGAAGACCACAGGCCCAACGATGCTGGCGGTCGCCAACCAAATGCTGAGCGGCCACGACCTTGAGTACCACGGGGAAGGTTTCGGTTCCCCGATCGGCTTGATCAAAGGGCATGACACACCGCTGGAAGACTTTAGCGATACGCAACTTGATGCGGCAGGCTTGCAAGTAGGCAACGTCACCGATCTGACATTTGTTTCGGGCGTGACCGTATCCGGTGAAGTGACCTACATTCTGCGCGAAGCTGGCAAGATCGTGCTGATCGGTTTTGACAACTGCACGGTGACGCACGGCGACCATGTCCTCTTCCAAGCGGAGTGGGGCACATTCGATATGGCGGTCGGCGCTGTGATCACCTCGGTGTATGCAGGTGCGGCAGACCGTGCGGCATGGGCTTCATCTACCTTCACCAAATCGGCGCTGAACACTCAGCGTCATGAGGTGACGGCCGATGAGCAGAAACTGTACGACCTCTACCAGTCGATTCGCAACCTTCGTGAAGCGAATTCGGATGACAGCGGCGTGCAGGATTTGACGGCGCGCACGGTGGCAGTTCTTGACGAAGCGTTCCCGAACGACTGGCTCCTGCGTGTTGAGATCTTGGAACTCCTCGCGCCAAAAGGACTTGCTCCAGACTTACAAGCGCACATTGAACAGTGGTTGAACGAACTGGCTGCTACAGATGAAGGCTTGCAGGAATTGATCGAGAACGGCATCAACTTGGCTCGTTAATGGGCAACAATATCGAAAGACCAGCGCAGTTTTCGCACTTGCGCTGGTCTTTTTTCGAGGATTGGGCAATACTAGCAGAGAGACTATTGAATTGAAGGAGCAACTTCATGGCCCATTTTTTACGTGTGATGACGAAACAGCAAACTGCGCCTGCACTGGCCGAACTGACCGAAGTGTTGAAGCGGGCAGGATTTGAATTTGAGACCTTTCCAGATCACGAAGAGGAGCGCTTTGCCGACCCGAACTGGCAGACGTTGCACATCGCTTATGATGCCAACAAGATGTCGCTGATTCTCGACCGCTCAAAGGCGGGCGATGAAACGGGCGAACTGGCCGAAGAGATCGCCGAGTTTCAGGAAAACTTGCAAGCGCTCGAAGGTCAAGGCAAAGCGGAGGTCGCTGCCATCTTGAGCAGCACCGAGCAGATTTTTGCTTGTCTGATCCCCAATGACATCACCGAGCGGGGCTGGGAAGTCGCGGAGAAACTGCTCGAGCAGCTGCTCGACGCGACCGATGGCCACCTGCAGGTGGATGGCGAAGGATTTTATGACAAAGAAGGGGAACTGCTCTTCGAAATGGAGTAACTACCCGAAGATCTTGAAGCGTGACCTATCTTTTAGCGCTTTGGCAGAGCGCTTGAGCTCCCGCACGGAGCTGTAGCTGGGATTGCCTTTGGACACATCGATGCTGGCGAGTTGCTTCCGAGTTTCATTGACTTTATTTACATAGCCCTCATACAGCTTGTCATGCTCCTGCATCGTGCGGGGAGAGATGCCCTTCATTTGTAACGTTTTAGGCGGCAACAGTTTGGGTTGCAGCTTTTTGTGCACGTTTCAACCTCCTGAAAGCAAATTACACACCCAATATGGGTACTCAGGACGGAAGCTGCGTGCAACATTCTGAGAACGGAAGAGGATCACGAATGTCAAAATTTACGTTGATAGCCACCGCTCCGATGGGACTCGAAGCGATTGTGGCCCGCGAAGTGAAAAACCTCGGCTACACCGATGTGGTGACCGAAAACGGACGCGTTGAGTTTCAAGGCGACGAAACGGCGATCGCCCGCGCCAACCTGTGGCTGCGCAGTGCCGACCGCGTGCAGATCAAGATGGCAGAATTTAAAGCGACTTCCTTTGAAGAGCTGTTCCAAGGGGTCAAAGCGGTCGATTGGCAGCAGTGGCTGCCGAAGAATGCTGAGTTCCCGGTGGACGGCAAGTCGCAAAAATCGCAGCTTTCCTCCGTGCCGGCCTGCCAAAGCATCGTGAAAAAAGCGGTCGTCGAGAAGATGAGAGAGGCGTATGGCATCGAGTGGTTTGATGAAAACGGACCACTCTACCGCATTCAGGTGGCGCTGAACAAAGACATCGCCACGATCACGCTCGATACGTCTGGCGCAGGTCTGCACAAGCGCGGCTATCGTCAGTTGACCGCGCAGGCGCCGCTCAAAGAAACGCTGGCAGCGGCCATCATCGACCTGACGCGTTGGAAGCCGGATCGTCCGCTGATCGATCCGTTCTGCGGTTCGGGTACGATTCCGATCGAAGCAGCGCTGATCGGACGCAACATCGCACCCGGCCTGTACCGCGATTTTTCAGCATCGAACTGGCCGGTCGTGCCGCAGCGGATCTGGGACAAGGCGCGCGAAGAAGCGAAAGACCTGGCCCAGTTTGATCGACCGCTCGAAATCATCGGCTCTGACATCGACCCTGAGGTGTTGTCACTCGCCAACTACCACATTCGGCAGGCCAAAGTGTCGGACGGCATCCGTTTGAAAAACCTGCCTGTGAAGCAGTTGAAAGTGGAATCACAATACGGCGTTCTGGTCGGCAACCCGCCGTACGGTGAGCGTCTTGGCGAGCGCCGCGAAGTGGAGGAGATGTACAAAGACTTTGGCCTGATCACGCAAAAACTCGACACATGGTCGGTGTTCATCCTCACTTCGAACAAATCGTTCGAGAAATTGTACGGCAAACGCACCGATAAAAAACGCAAGCTGTATAATGGTCGGATCGAGTGCGACCTTTACCAATACTTCGGTCCGTTACCGCCGCGTCGAAGTTTCACATGATTGTTACCACTTCCAGATGCCCCCTTGTTTGCAAGGGGGCTTTTTGGTGTACAATGGGAGGCGAGTCTGAGGAAACTGCATTCTATAATCTAGTAGATATACTGGCGGTATTTCCTGCTTTGCGAGACGTTTTCTTGAGTAAATTGTGCTGTTTCGTCAAAAAACGAAGATTACGTGCGGTCGGTCACATTTTTGTCAAGAAAATGACCAAAATGGACATAAAAAAGAAAACATGAAAGCGGGAAGAACTAGTATAATCGAAAAGTAGAATGCTGTCTGAACACGTCGAACCTATTGTCCTGTGGTGATAACAGGAAGAGTGCAACGTGTCTTCCGCAGCACAAAAGGAAATTTCACAGATAGGAGGAGGACAAGTGGGACTGAGTAACTTTTATCTTCCAGAAGCCCTGACCGGAACGGCGAAAGACATCGACGGTCTGTTTGGGATGATCGTCTGGATTGCTCTCGTTATGTTCATCTTGGTAGAAGCGCTCTTGGTTATCTTCCTTATTCGGTACAAGAGAAAACATCCGGATAAGCACGGTAAGGCGATCGATGGCAATACCAAGGCTGAAGTCATTTGGACATTGATTCCCGCATTGATTTTGGTGTTTATCGGGATTTACTCCACCAGTATGGTTTACACCATTCAAGAGCCGCCGGAAAATGTTTACGAAATTAAGGTAACCGGTATGAAATGGGCATGGGAATTCGAATATCCGAACGGTGCGAAATCGTTTAACGACCTGCGCATCCCGGAAGGCGAGAATGTCCTTTTCAAAATCTACTCCAAAGACGTTATCCACTCGTTCTGGATTCCGGAATTCCGTATCAAGCAAGACGCGGTTCCGGGCCGTGAGACGCGTTTCTGGGTAAACGCTGACCAGCTCAGTGGTGGGGAGAACAAATACGAAAAACGCGTCATCTGCGCCGAATACTGCGGTAATCAGCACTCATTGATGCTGGCTGACCTGCAGATCATGCCGGCGAAAGAGTTCACCGCATGGGTAGACGCAGAATTGACCCGTCCGAAGACTGACGCGCAATATGTCGTTCAAGCGAACGGTTGCACCTCTTGCCACACTATCGATGGCGGCAAGTCGGCAGGCCCGACCTGGAAAGGTCTCTTCGGCAAAAAACAAATCGTAAACGGCCAAGAAGTTACGGTCGACGAAAAATACCTGGAAGAAGCGATTGTCCAACCGGATGCAAAAACTCCGGAAGGCTATAGCACTGGTATGATGCCTGCGTTCCAAATGGAACCGGAGGCAATTAAAAATGTTGTCGAGTATATCAAGTCTCTTCAATAACACTATCTGAAAAACGATGGGGGTGGAAACGTTGGCAGCGACGGGAGATGTTAAGCGCAAGTCTTTCTTCCGCGATTGGATTCTAACCGTTGACCACAAGAAGATCGGGATTATGTACGCCCTCACCTCGATTATCTTCTTCTTCTTTGGCGGTCTGGCGGCGATCCTGATCCGCACGCAGCTCGCATTGCCTGATACTCAGGTACTCGAGCCGCAGCAATTCAACCAAGCGTTCACCGTGCACGGTACCATCATGATCTTCCTTTGGATCATTCCGATGCTCACTGGTGCCTTTGGTAACTATCTCGTACCGATCATGATCGGTGCACACGATATGGCGTTCCCGAGAATGAACGCACTGTCTTTCTGGCTGTTCCTGCTGGGCGGTCTGGTTCTTTTCGTCAGCTTCTTCGTTGGAGCTGTTCCGGACGTAGGTTGGACGGCGTATCCGCCGTATTCGATCGAGTCACAAGGAGCTGGGCTTGACTTCTGGATCACATCGGTGCATATCTTGGGTCTGTCCTCGATCCTCGCAGCGATCAACTTTATCGTCTCCACTTGGAACATGCGTACTGAAGGCATGACCTTCAACCGCATGCCGCTGTTTGTGTGGGCGAACTTGGTAACTTCTTTCATCCAGCTGTTCGGTACTCCGGCACTGGCAGGTGCGGTTACCACCTTGCTTCTCGACCGTCACTTTGGCACGGTCTTCTACAATGTACAGGCGGGCGGGGACCCGATGTTGTATCAACATCTGTTCTGGTTCTACTCTCACCCGGCCGTATACGTCATGATCATCCCGGCGATGGGTATCGTCTCCGAAATCCTGCCGGTCTTCGCACGTAAGCCGATCTTCGGTTACAAAGCGATTGCATATTCTTCTATTATGATCGGTCTGCTCGGCTTCATGGTTTGGGCGCATCACATGTTCGTAGCAGGTATGCAAATGACCGAGGGGATTCCGTTCATGATCACTTCCATGATCATCGCGGTTCCGACCTCGATCAAGATCTTCAACTGGCTGGCAACCCTCTGGGGCGGTCAGATCAAGTATACGACTCCGATGCTGTTCGTTTCCTTGGGCTTCCTTGGTCTGTTCACCATCGGTGGTCTCTCGGGTATCATGCTGGGTGCAGTTCCGCTTGACCTTCACCTGCACGACACCTACTTCGTTGTCGCTCACTTCCATTACGTCGTCTTCGGCGGTTCGATGACCGCGATCATGGCGGGTATGTTCTTCTGGTTCCCGAAAGTGACCGGTCGTATGTACCATGAGAAGTTTGGACAAGTCGCGTTCTGGATGTACTTCATCGGTACGAACTTGACCTTCTTCCCGATGCACTTCATCGGTATGGCTGGTATGCCGCGCCGCGTATTCTTCTATCAGCCGGAACTGACCACGCTGAACCAAGTGGCAACCATCGGTTCCTTCGTCATCGGGATCGCGTCGCTCCTGTTGATCGCAAACTTGGTGCATGCGATTTTCAAAGGCCAAAAAGCGGTTCAAAACCCGTGGGGTGCACAAACCCTCGAGTGGACCAACGCTTCTTCGCCGCCGACCGAGTTCAACTTTGAAGAGATGCCGGTTGTTACTTCCGACCCGTATCAATTCGGTGAGAAAAAGGACGGTAAAACGCTCGATGACGACGGTGTCACCGCCTAACTCATCTTGTGAAACAGCCGTTACTAGCGGTGGAATACTGGCAGCTCGCGGAAGGGGTCGTCATGGTGGTCAACTGTCGTTTTGATCAGTCGCACTTGTCAATGATAGACCGGGATCGGAGCCTGGCCAGTTGTTCCCCGCTTGCTGACACAAACGTGTAAGCAAGTCGCATCGATTCCTGTTCGGTATTCAAGATCAGGAAGTGGGTCCTGGTCGTTCCGGCTCCTTCTGGTCATCTTCAACAGAGAGATCTCATGAAACATTGCTGGGAGGGGAACTATTTGGAACAGACTGTACAATCTACTTCGACCGCTTCTCGCGTCTCGAATCCGGTCATGGAACCGGGTCCGTTGTCGGAATCACCGACTGGCACCTGGCGTGACTTTGTAACGGTAACGAAAATCGGAATTACGTTGGCCAACATGATGACCGTCTTTGCAGGTCTTTGGCTTGCCTCGAACGGTCAAGCAGCTGGCGCTACGATCTTCTACGCACTGATCGGTACCGCGCTTGTGATCATGGCGGGTACTTGCTTGAATAACTATATCGACCGTGACTTGGACAAAAACATGGAGCGCACGTCGAAGCGTGCGTTGCCGAGCGGCCGCTTGAACGCAACACACGTTCTCTGGCTGGGCGTGGCGTTCGCAGTGGTCGGCACGTTGATCTTGACGTTTTTCGTCAATCCGCTTACGGCGTTCCTTGGTTTGATCGGTCTGTTCGATTACGTTGTCGTCTATACGATGTGGCTGAAGCGCACATCTACCACCTCTACGATCTGGGGCGGCGTCTCCGGCGCTGTGCCGATCGTGATGGGTTGGACGGCAGCTACGGGCAACATGGATTTTGGCGCTTGGGTGCTCTTCCTGTGGATGTTCCTCTGGCAGCCGCCGCACTTCTTGGCGCTGGCGATTCGCCGGGCGGAAGATTACGGGAAAGCGGGCATTCCGCTGCTTCCGGTTGTAAAAGGTTTTGAAGTGACGAAGCGTCACATGATTCGTTATGTGGCTGCGATGGTTCCCGTTTCGTTCTTGATGTATCTGGTTCCGAATGTTGGCTACACCTACCTGATCACTTCGCTCGTGCTCGGTTTCGGCTGGCTGGTGTTGTCTTGCGTCGGTTTCGTAGTGAAAGATACGATCAAATGGGCTCGCATTTCGTTTGTTTACTCGCTGATCTACCTCACGGTGCTTAGCATCGTGATGATCGTAGAACCGTACCTGTAATCTTGAAGAAAAGGAGGAACGAAGATGTCTGCACATCACGCTCCCGATTGGGTGCCGCATCGCGAAGGCACAGGCATTAAAGACAACGGGATCTTTGCTACTTGGCTGAGCCTGATCTCCTTCACGTTTTTTCTCGCAACGTTTGTTGCGGCAAACGTGTATCTGCGCGGCTGGGCACCGGATAAGTTTACCGTAGACTTCGGACCTAATGCAGATCTCCCGGCGATCACGACGATTATTCTGCTGGTTGCAGGTCTCCTGCTGTTGCTGGCGGCTAGCTTCTTCCGTTCGAAAGCGATGGGCAAGTTCAACATTATGATGGTCTTGTCCACCCTTGCGATCACCGCGTATGCTGTTATGCAAATTTGGCTGTTGTTCTACACCCATGAACAAGGCGAACATGCTTGGACGACCCACATGGGGATCTACTTCCTGCAACTCGCCCTGTCGCTCGTCTGCATCGGCTTCATGATGGCAATCGGTAAATACTACAGCGAACGCAACATCAAAGCGCTGAACCGTCTGGTTCCGGCTGCACTGTCTGTGTTTCTGTACACTGTTGCAACCGGCGTCCTCACGCTGGTCCTCACCGACATGATCTCCGTGGGCGAGTTCGCAGAATGGTGCGGTACTCGTATCATGGAACTCGTTCAGTAACAAGGGGGTTAACCGAAATGGCTCTGCTCGGATTTGCTGCTGGTGCGTTCGTATTCGTAGCGTTGCTCTGTGGAATTTTTTATTACACTGGCTCCTTTACGCAAAAGAACTAAGCAGCACACAGGGAAAACGCCTCTTCTCACTTGAGAAGAGGCGTTTCTGCATTTAAATAAGAAGTTACGTATGGCACAGGCCAGGATTTCTAGAAACTGAATAATTGAACTTTTGTAAAAACACTTCCAATTTGTGTATGGCGGCAGTATATTTGAGAGAAATCTTTTTGTAGGGGGGAACTACTTATGACGATGTTTAAGCAGACGATAGCTCTGTTCCAGCCCTATAAATGGCGACTGTTGCTGGTTCTTTTGTATGCGATACTGGGAGGCGCTTTTGCGACGCTTCCGCCGATCTTGCTGGGGAAACTGGTCGATGTTGTGCTGCCTGGAGTGTTGACCCATGTTATCGGATGGTTGGTTGCCAGCGTGTTTTTCGCTTTTTTGGGCAAAGTAATATTTGAATCTTTGCAAGAGTTTGTACAAGTTAAAATCGGTCTTGATATTATTACTGATTTGCAGTTGCACGCTTTTCGTAAGCTCCACCGTGCTCCGATGTCGATGTTTGCCACCACGCCTCGCGGGGACATCCTGTTTCGGTTGACGCACGATGTGGAAGCGATCCAAAATTTAAACTCAACGGTCATCCCGCGCTTTTTACAGCAAATGTTGGGGGCGATCGCAGCGTTTGTGGCGGTGATCGCGATCTATTGGCCAGCGGCCTTGATCATGCTGTGCGTGTTTGTGATCTATCTTGGCCCGTCCTATCTGCTTGGGCGCAAGGTGCGCAAACTGAGCGAGGTGCAACGCGACATGCTCGCCGATCTCTATGCGCACATGCAGGAGAGCATCGAGTCGATTCGTCTCGTGCGCTCGTTCGTGACGGAGGAAGAGGAGACAAACACGCAGACGGTGAAGCTGAACGCGTGGAAGAAGTTTGCGATCTACGCGGCGTTGATCAGCAAAGTCAACTGGCGCTTGGGGCAAATGATGCAGATCGCATCACCGGGCATTGTGATGTTGGTCGGCGGTTTTGCCGTCTGGCAAGAGGACATCACAGTCGGGACCTTGGTCGCGTGCATCGGGTTTATTCCGGCGATGTTCAATCCGATTCGCGCACTTGCTGAAAATGCCTTGCTGATTCAACAGGCGATTCCGGCTTTGCACCGCATTTATGAATACTTAGATCTACCGGAAGAACAGGCGGCAGGCTTGCCTGTGGTTGGCACGGTGCGCGGTGATCTGGAAATGGAGAACATTTGGTTCACCTATCCGGGCACAGAAGAACCGGTGCTGCGCGGCGTGACGCTTGAAGTGCAAGCCGGACAGCATATCGGCATCGTCGGCGCTTCGGGCGGTGGGAAGAGCACGTTGATTCAATTGCTACTCGGCCTGTACTCACCGGAGCAGGGGACGGTGCGCGTCGATGGCAAGGACATGATGACTCATGATCGCAACTCGTTCCGTCAGCAAGTGGGTGTGGTGTCACAGGAGACCTTTTTGCTGAACAGCACGTTGCGTCAAAATTTGCTGTACGCATGTCCCGATGCGTCGCAAGCGGAATTGGATGCGGCGGTGCAGGCTTCTGGATTGTCTGAGTTTCTTGAGGGTTTGGAAGCAGGTTATGAGACGGTCGTCGGTGAACGCGGGTTGAAATTATCCGGTGGGCAACGACAACGGGTCGCGCTCGCTCGGGCGATTTTGCGCCATCCTCCGGTGCTGATCTTTGACGAAGCGACCTCCTCGCTGGACGGGGCGACAGAAGAGCGTGTACAGGAGTCGTTGGAGCAGTTGATGCCAGGTAGGACGACGATCACGATCGCTCATCGTCTGGTCACGGTGCGCGAGGCCGATCAGATTCTTGTGCTCGATCGTGGCGTGGTCGCCGAGCGCGGCACGCATGAAGAGCTCTTAAAACTGCAAGGGCAGTATTACCGGCTCTATATGGCGCAGTACAGCGAACTGGAGAAGGAGGGGGCCGTATGAGTCAGACAGCGACGAAAAAGTTGAGCGATGGCAAACGGGTGTTAGCCTTTTTGCGGCCCTACACCAAATGGGTGGCAGCCGACTCGTTTGTGATTGCGATCAGCCAGGTCTGCGGCGACTTGATTCCGGCGCTTGCGATGACTTGGCTGGTCGATTCCATTCTGCCCGATCAGGGGAATGGCAACCTGCTCTGGGGGTTGGCGATCCTGCTGGTGATCGCGGCGGTGCTCGACTTGGTCTTCATGGTCATCGACGAGTATTTTTGTCATTATGTCGCCAAAGGCGTGACGATCCAGCAGAAATTGAAACTGTTTCGCCATCTGCAAAAGCTTCCGTTCAGCTTCTACCACCGCAACCAATCGGGCGAATTGCTGGCCCGCGTCTCCGATGATCCCGATACGCTCCACAATTTCTTAGCCTGGGAAGGTTCGTCCTTGATGGCTTCGGTGCAAGGCGTGGTGATCTACTCGGCGGTGCTGGCGTGGATCAACCCGCTGTTGATGGTGACGTCTTTGGTGTTAGGCGTGATCTTCTATTACGGCTCGAATCTGGTCGGGGCTAGAACGCGAACCGCCTCCGCCGATGCCAGACGGGAAGCGTCGAGCTATCTGGAGCGGCTGCGCGAATCGGTGACGGGGATTCATCTGTCACGCGTGCTCGGCGTGGCAGAGTCGGAGATCGAGTCGGTCGCCGTGATTCGCAAGCGCTTTATCCAAGCAAGCCACCGCGAACTGAAAGCACGGATGCAGTCCTATGTGGTGATCGGCTCGTTTAATGGCGTGGCGATCGGCGTCGTCTACGCGATCTCGGCGTGGCTGATCTGGAATGACAACTTGACGCAAGGTGAGATGCTGGCGGCCGCGACGTTGGTCGGGGTGGCGGCGAACCAGTTGCAACGCATGCTGCGTCACTGGCTGTCGGTGCGTCGCACAGGGCCTGCGCTCGACCGTTCGGAGATCTTGCTGTCCGAACAGACGTCACCTGCCGAAACGGAACAAGGTCTGATTTTGCCTGAGGTGCAAGGGGACCTGCTGCTCGAAGGGGTCGCTTTTGCCTATCCGGGCAAAACGGATCGCGTGTTGAAGGAGCTGTCCTTTGCGATCCAGCGCGGTGAAGCGGTGGCGCTGGTCGGGCCGAGCGGTTCGGGCAAATCGACGGTGGTCGATCTGCTGTTGCGGCTGTATGAGCCGGACGCGGGGCAACTCTACCTCGACGGCCAACCGCTAAGCGATCTGGATGCACGCTGGCTCCGCAAACAGGTTGCGGTCGTGTCTCAGGATGTACAACTGCGCAACGGGACGCTGGCCGACAACCTGCGGCTTGGCAATCGGAATGCCAGCGATGAGACGCTGTTGCAGGCGATTCGGGACAGCGGCTTGCAGGAGTTTTATGACGCTCTGCCCAATGGGCTGAACTCACCGGTCGGTGAGCGCGGCAACTTGCTGTCTGGTGGTCAGAAGCAACGCTTGTCGCTGGCTCGTGCGCTGGTTGCGGACGCACCGCTGTTGGTGCTCGATGAGGCCAGTTCGGCGCTTGACCCGATCACCGAAGTGCTGGTCAACGAAGCGATCACCAAACGTCGCCGCAAGCAGACGGTGCTGGTCATCGCACACCGTCTGTCCACCGTGTTGACCGCTGACCGGATCGTGGTGCTGGAGAACGGCTGTGTGGTCGAAACGGGCACACATGAAGCTCTGCTGCAACAAGATGGCGTCTATGCGCGCCTGTTCAAACGGGAAGCGGAGATCGGCGAGAATTTGGCTGT